>JBJMIW010000417.1:0-15665 GCA_045806665.1 Actinoallomurus sp. | reverse complement strand
GGACGGCGCCCGGTCTTCTGGTGCCCGTGGGCCCGGCAGTAGGTTCCGGCTGCGCAACTGGCGTGTGCGGCGACGACTGATCGCCCTGATCCTGATCCCCACGGCCGTCGCGGTGGCCTTCGGCGGACTGAGGATCACGACCTCTGTCGACCGCGCCCAGGCGTACAACCGGGTGGAACGACTGGCCGAGTTGGGCAGCCAGATCACCGCTCTGGTGCACGCGCTCAGCACCGAGCGCGACCTGACGGCCGCCTACATCGCGGACAACCGCAATCCGTCCCTGCTCAGCAAGATCCAGCAGCAGTATCCGGAGGCGGACACCGCCGTGGTCGCGGTGCGCAAGCTGTCGGGCGGGATCGACGCGTCGTACGGCCCCCAGGTCGTCGCCAAGACGACGCGGATGCTGAACCGGATGGAGAACATCCCCAGCCTGCGGGACAACGCGGCCCGGACGAAGATGCCCGCACCCTCGGTGATCATCGAGTACTCCGACTCCATCAACGACCTGCTCGCGTTCAACGACGTGATCTCGCAGGGGGTGGCCGACGAGACGCTCGCCGCCAACGTCCGTGCGCTGATGGGCGTGTCCCGGGCCAAGGAGCAGGCCTCCGAACAGCGCGCGCTCCTGTACTCGGGCGCGCTCAACGACTCCTTGGCGGTCGGCGACCTCACGGCCCTGGCAGGTGCCATGGCCCGTGAGGACAGCGAACTGGCGACGTTCCGCGAGGCCGCGACGTCCCAGCAGAGCCAGCTGTACGACGACACGGTCATCGGCCCGGACGTCGACAACTCCGCGGTGCTCCGCCAGCGAGCGATCTCGCTGGGTCTCTCGGGGAAGGCGTTCAGGAAGCTCGACCTCGATCCTCAGACGACCGACGACGCGGGAGAGTGGCTCAGGGCGTCGACGTTCAAGATCGACCGGATGCGTGAGGTGGAGCGGAAGCTGGCCGACCAGGCCATGTCACGCACCAAGCAGCAGAAGTCCGCCGCGACGCGGTCCGCGATCCTGAACTCGGCGGCGATCGTCATCGTCCTGCTCCTGGTCCTCCTCGTGACCCTGGTCATGGCGCAGTCGCTCGTCAGCCCGCTCCGCAGGCTCCGCGCCGGAGCCCTCGAGGTCGCCGGCCACCGCCTGCCCGAGCTGGTCCGCCGCCTGCGCGACGCCGAGGCCGGCAACGAGCCGATCAGGGTCGAGCCGATCGACGTCCACACCACGGATGAGATCGGTGAGGTCGCGCGGTCCTTCGACGAGGTCCACCGCGAGGCCGTACGCCTGGCGTCCAACGAGGCGCTGCTCCGCGGCAACGTCAACGCGATGTTCGTCAACCTGTCCCGGCGCAGCCAGTCCCTCATCGAACGCCAGCTGCGTCTCATCGAGGATCTCGAGCAGAGCGAGCAGGACTCGGGCCGCCTCGAGGCCCTCTTCAAGCTGGACCACCTGGCGACCCGTATGCGGCGCAACGGGGAGAACCTCCTCGTCCTCGGCGGCCAGGAGCAGACGCGCCGCTGGAACAAGCAGGTGCCGCTGGTCGACATCGTCCGTGCGTCGCTGTCCGAGGTCGAGCAGTACGAGCGAGTCACCCTGCGGATCCAGGACGACGTCTCGGTCGTCGGCCGGGTCGTCAACGACCTCGTGCACCTGGTGGCGGAGCTGGTGGAGAACTCGACGGCGTTCTCGCCCGAGCACACCAAGGTCGCCGTCTCCGGCCACCTGCTCAGCGGCGGCGGCGCGATGCTCCAGATCTCCGACAACGGCGTCGGCATGTCGCCGGAGGAGCTCGAGGAGGCCAACTGGAAACTGGCCAACCCGCCGACGATCGACGTGTCGATCTCCCGCCGCATGGGACTGTTCGTCGTCGGTCGGCTGGCGCAGCGCCATGGCATCCGGGTGGAGCTGCGCGCGGCGCTGTCGGGCGGGCTCACGGCCTTCGTCATCCTTCCGACGAGCGCGATCCAGGACGGCAACCCGTCGGCGCCCCGTCGCCTCGACTCGCCGGTGGAGACTCCCAGCCGCCGGTCGCTCGTGGCCGAGCCGACCGACTCGCGTGCGCAGCTGCCCCGGACCGTCGAACCGGTCGCCTCCGCACCGGTGCCCGACACGCCGTGGGAGCCCGCGCGTAACCGGGGCGTCTCCGAGCCCGCGCCGATGGAGGCCGCACCGCCGCGAACCCCCGCCGAGCCCCCGCGCAGGCCGGTGGAGCCGCCGGTATGGGAGCCCAGGGAGCCGGCGCGGCGGCCGGTGGAGCCGATCCGCGGCCAGGGGGAGCCGCCGCGTGGACCGCAGGGGTCGCCTCTTCCGAAGCGAAAGCCGGCGAGCACCTCGCCCCCCGGGCGCGGTGCCGCACCGGCGGCCCCTGGGCGCTCAGGACCACCGGCGAGCACTCCATCCGCGGCGCGTCCGTCGCGGCCGCAGAACCCCCCGTCTCCCCCGGCGAGGCAGTCGGCTGGGGCTCCAGTGACCGGATCCATGCGCGACGACGGTCGGTTGGGAGAGGAGAACGGAGGACGTTCCCCTATCTTCGAGGCAATGCAGTCGGAATGGTTCCAACGCCGTAAGACAGGATCAATGGCCAGATCTGAGTCGGCTCCCCCGCCAGAGTGGTCCTCGCCAGCGGACGAGGGCTTCCGGACGGCGGAGACGTTGCGCGCCCCCGCGGTGGGTGGGAAGACCGCGGCCGGGCTGCCGAAACGGGTCCCGGGCAGTAACCGGATCCCCGGGTCGATAGCTTCGGCGAAGCCGGCGCCGCAGCCTCAGCAATCCGTCCAGCAACCGGTCCAGCAATCGGTGCAGCAACCGATCCAGCCACCGGCCCGGCCGGCCTTCCAGCCGCCGGAAGCCGAAACGGTACGGAACCGCTTCTCCAGCTTTCAGCAGGGCGTACGCAGGGGTCGCGCCGCGATCCGGCCCGAAGATGATGAACGGGAGACCCAGTGAACAGCCGCCAGGACCTCAGTTGGCTGGTGACCACATTCGTCGAGCGCGTCCCCCGTGTCGCGCACGCGGTCGTGGTGTCCTCCGACGGCCTGCCGATGGCGTATTCAGAAGGCTTCCCGGCCGACCGCGTCGACCAGCTCGCCGCGATCGCCTCCGGGTTGACCAGCCTCACGCAGGGTGCGGCGCGGATCTTCGAGGGCGGGGCGGTCACCCAGACCCTGGTGGAGATGGAGCGCGGCCTGCTGTTCGTGATGGCGATCAGTGACGGCTCGGTGCTCGGCGTCCTCGCCGCACCCGACTGCGATATGGGATTGGTGGCCTACGAAATGGCACTGCTCGTCGAGCGCGTCGGCCGGGTGCTGACTCCGGCGCTGCGCGCGGAACCAGGGATCGGTTAAGCGGTGGACGGCGGCCGGTACGGAAACCGGGACCTCGGCGGGCACCACGGGCCGGGGTCCGGACCGCACCACAACCCGCCGCCGGGGCCGCCCCCGCCGCCCTCGGAGACGGGAGAAGCGAGCTCGCTGGTCCGGCCCTACGCCGTGACCGGCGGTCGTACCAAGCCGAGGTACGACCTTCCCATCGAGGCGTTGATCTCGGCGGCGCCGTACCCCCGCCGGGACATCACCACTCTGACTCCTGAATACAAAGCCATCCTCGATCTGTGCCGGAACTGGCGTTCGGTGGCGGAGGTGTCAGCGCTGCTGAGGTTGCCGCTCGGCGTCGCACGTGTCCTCATCGCTGACATGGCGCACGAAGGCCTGGTACGGGTGCACCAGTCCCCCTTCACCGAGGGACAGCCCGACCTCCAGCTGCTGGAAAGGGTTCTCGTTGGACTTCGCAAGCTCTAGTCCGGGCGTCTCGCCCGGACTGACCTCCGTAAAGATCATCGTCGGAGGCGGCTTCGGCGTCGGGAAGACGACCTTCGTCGGCTCGGTCTCGGAGATCATGCCGCTGACGACCGAGGCCGTGATGACGTCGGCCAGCACCGGGGTGGACGACCTTTCCGCGACGCCGGACAAGACGACCACCACCGTCGCCATGGACTTCGGCCGGGTCAGCCTCGACCAGGAACTCATCCTGTACCTGTTCGGGACGCCCGGTCAGCACCGGTTCTGGTTCATGTGGGACGACCTGGTCAAGGGCGCGATCGGCGCTGTCGTGCTGGTCGACACCCGCCGGCTCGCCGACGCCTTCCCGGCGGTCGACTACTTCGAGGCGACCGGGATGCCGTTCGTCGTCGGCATCAACGGCTTCGACGGCGTCTACAGCCACGGCATCGAGGACGTACGCGAGGCGCTCACGATCGGCGCCCATGTCCCGATCGTGACGTGCGACGCCCGCAACCGCGAGTCGACCAAGGCGACGTTGATCACGCTTGTCGAGCACGCGCTGGCCATGCGTGCGAGGGGTGTGCCCATCAACCAGTCAGCTTCTCGGCTCTGAAGGGCCGAGCTTGCAGCCAGGGCCCCACTGGTTGTGAGGTGGGCGCCAGGGTCTCTCACACGAACCGCCGAACCCGGTCGACGGCGGGTCGACCGCGTGTTGCATCATGGTCGGACGTGACTCAACCTTCGACGTACACTTCCTATGTCGCCATCGGTGACAGTTTCACGGAGGGCCTGGAAGATCCAGCCCCGGCCGCGGGTTACCGCGGCTGGGCCGACCGGCTCGCCGAGCATCTGGCCGCCGCCGGGCCGGGACTTCGCTATGCGAACCTCGCGGTACGCGGCCGGTTGCTGCGGCAGATCGTCGACGAGCAGGTGCCCCGGGCGATCGAGCTGCGCCCCGACCTGATCACGTTCGCGGGCGGAGGCAACGACCTGCTCCGGCCCAGCGCCGACCCCGACGCGCTCGCCGTGGTGTTCGACGCCGCCGTACGACGGCTGCGCGCCACCGGCGCCGAGGTACTCGTCTTCACCGGCTTCGACACCCGTGACGTCCCGGTCCTGCGGCGGATCCGCGGCAAGGCGGCGATGTTCAACCTGCACCTGCGGGCCATCGCCGACCGGCACGACTGCCGCATCGTCGACCTGTGGTCGATGCGGCAGCTCCTCGACCCACGGGCGTGGGCGGAGGACCGGCTACACATGTCCCCGGAGGGGCACCGCCGGGTCGGCCTGGCCGCCTGCGAGGCGCTGGGCGTACCGGTGACGGGCGACTGGCGCGACCCCTGGCCGCCCGCCCCGCCCGTCGACTGGCTGAACTCTCGCCGGGCCGACCTGCGCTGGGCCCGGACGTATTTCCTGCCGTGGATCCAGCGGCGCCTGCGCCGCCGGTCGTCGGGGGACGAGGTCGTCGCCAAGCGCCCGGACCTGCTGCCGCTCCTGGCCGATGGTGAGGAAGCGGCCAGACCAGGTCCCACTGGCTGAGCCGATGGCCACCGAGTGGCCGGGCCTGTCGCCGCTCTGAGCCGATGGCCACCCAGTGGCCGGGCCTGCTGCCGCTCTGCGGCGATGACGACCGATCGGCCGGATCTTCCTGCCGGTCTGATCCGACCGCGACCTTTCCCGCGCGGTCCTCTTGACGCGCGCCTCCCCGGATGAGATGACAACGTTGTCGTCTTAGTGGACCGACCTGGACCGAAGGGGGCGCATGCGTCCGACCATGCGGGACGTCGCCCGGCACGCGGGGGTGAGCCTCAAGACCGTCTCCCGCGTCGTCAACGGCGAGGTTGGCGTCCGCCCGGACACGACGGAGAAGGTCAACGAGGCCATCTCGGCGCTGGGCTTCCGGCGCAACGACATCGCGCGCGCCCTGCGCGGCGGGAAGCGTACCCGCAGCCTGGGTCTGGTGATCAAGGACGTCGCCAACCCCTTCTACTCGCAGATCGCGCGGGGTGTGGAGGAGGTCGCCCGCCTCCACGACCTTTTCGTGATCTCCGGGTGCTCCGACGAGGACCCGGCCCGCGAGCGGCACCTCATCCGCTCCCTGTGCGAGCGCCGCGTCGACGGGCTGCTCGTGGTCCCCTCCGCCGCCGACCACCGCTACCTGGTCCCGGAGCTGAACATGGGCACCGCGGCAGTCTTCATGGACCGCCCGCCCGAGGAGGCCATCCGCGCCGACGTCGTCCTGATCGACAACGTCGGGGGAGCGCGGTCCGCGGTCCAGCATCTCATCGCGCACGGGCATCGCCGCATCGCCTGCCTCGCCGACCTGCCCGGAATCTTCACGGCGCGGGAGCGCCGCCGGGGCTACGACGAGGCGCTCCAGGCCCACGGCATCCCGGTCGACGAGTCCCTGGTCCGCCTCGGCCCGCACGACGTCGCCGGGGCGGAGGCCGCGACCGCCGAGCTGCTGGCCCTCGGCGACCCGCCGACCGCCGTGTTCACCGGCAACAACCGGCTCACCATCGGGGCGCTGCGCGCGATCCAGGCGGTCGGCAGGCGCACCGCCCTGGTCGGCTTCGACGACTTCGAACTCGCCGACATGCTGGCCACCCCCGTCACCGTCGTGGCGCACCAACCAGCGGAGATGGGCCGCTGCGCCGCCGAACTGCTGTGCCGTCGCATGGAGGGTGAGGACCTGCCGCCGCAGCGCGTACTGCTGCCCACCCGCCTGATCGTCCGTGGCTCGGGGGAGTCGCCGCCGCTCTGACCACAGGAAGGTGCACCGTTGACCGATCCACTACTGGAGGCTCGGGGCGTCACCAAGCGCTTCGGCCACGTCCAGGCCCTGCGCGGGGCCGCCTTCGCCGCCGATCCCGGCGAGGTCGTCGCCCTGATCGGCGACAACGGTGCCGGGAAGAGCACCCTGGTCAAGACGCTGTCCGGCGCGCTGCGGCCGGACGCCGGCGAGATCCTCCTCGACGGCCGGCCTGTGGAGTTCGCCGGCCCGGTCGACGCGCAACGGCGCGGGATCGAGACGGTGTACCAGGACCTCGCGCTCGCCCACGACCTCGACGCCGCCGCGAACCTCTTCCTCGGCCGGGAGGTGACCCGGTTCGCGCCGCTGCACCTGCTCGACCGGGGCGCGATGCGCCGGCGGGCGGCCGAGGCGTTCGACGAGCTCGGCATCCGGCTGCCCGACATGTCCGCTCCGGTACGGCAGCTGTCCGGAGGGCAGCGCCAGTGCGTCGCCGTGGCGCGGGCCGTCGCCTGGGCGTCGAAGGTCGTCTTCATGGACGAGCCGACGGCCGCCCTCGGCGTCGTTCAGCGCAAGCAGGTCCTCGATCTGATCCGCCGTGTTCGGGACCGGGGCGTCACCGTGATCCTGATCAGCCACAACATGCCGGAGGTACTGGCCGTCGCCGACCGGGTGGAGGTGCTGCGGCTCGGCCGCCGTGTCGCCCGCCTCACCGCCGCCGACACCTCTGTAGAGGAACTCGTCTCCGCCATGACCGGCGGCCTGGACCAGGAGGACGCGGCGTGAGGAGCGAGCCCGACGGGGCGAGTGGAGTGGGCGCCGAGGGACGAGGCGTCCGCGGAGCGAGTGAGGAGGGTGAGCGAGCGATGAGCACGGTGACGGAGTCGTACGACTCGGCCGAAGAGAGCCGGCGGCGAGGCCCGGCGCTGCTGCGCAGCAACACGGTCTGGACGCTCGCCGTGCTGGTCGCCCTGTTCGTGTTCTTCGCGGTGCTGAAGCCCGCGGAGTTCGCCACGACCTTCAACATCCGCAACGTCCTCACCGAGTCGGCGATCCTGCTCGTGCTCGCGGTGGGCATGACGTACGTCATCGTGACCGCCGGGATCGACCTGTCGGTCGGCTCGGTGCTGGTCTTCTCCGGCGTCGTGGCGGCGAAGACCATGGTCGCGCTCGGCGGTACGACGGCGGGCTGGGGAGGGATCCTCCTCGGGGCGCTCGCGGGGATCGGCTGTGGCCTCGGCTGGGGGATCGTCAACGGCCTCCTCGTCGCCAAGGCGAAGATCCCCTCGTTGATCGCCACTCTCGGCACGTTGGGCGTGTCGCTGGGGCTCGCGCAGGTCATCACCAACGGCAGTGACGTGAACCAGATCCCGTCCCGGCTCTCGAACGTGATCGGGTTCGGGCTCGTCGCCGGGGTGCCGTGGTTGGTGATCATCGCGGGGCTGATCGCGGTCCTCTTCGGGCTGCTGCTCGCGCTGTCGCGGTTCGGCCGCCACACGTACGCCATCGGCTCGAACGCCGAGGCGGCACGGCGCGTCGGCATCAAGGTCGACCGGCATCTGATCAAGGTGTACGCGCTGTCGGGCCTGCTGTCCGGGGTCGCCGGAGTGCTGTCCCTGGCGCACTACAGCACGACGACGATCGCCAGCCACACGTCGGACAACCTCGGCGCGATCGCGGCGGTCGTCATCGGCGGGGCCAGCCTGTTCGGCGGCGTCGGCGGCGTCGGCGGCATCGGCGGGACGGTGATCGGCGTACTGATCCCCGGCGTCCTGCGCAACGGTCTCATCATCCTCGGGGCACAGCGGTTCTGGCTCGACGTGGCGGTCGGAGCCGTACTGGTCGTCGCCGTCTTCTTCGACCAGTTGCGCCGTCGGGCGCGAGAACGCGGATAAAGGGAGGTACGTCGTTGACTTCCTCCCCCTTCCTGAGAAAGGGGGATTCCCATTGGCCTTGTGGCCGATCCGGCTTATGCCGGGCGCCTCGCGGCGCGGGTTTCCTGTTTCAGCGCCGGCTGCGGGAGGGAGGACCCTTGCCGTCTTACGCCAGCTCCACAGGCATCGCCAGGGTTGTGCCCGGCTACGGCTCGACCAGCCGCAAGGATGTTCTTCGCCGCGTTGATGTCCCGGTCGTTCCGGGTGCGGCAGCCCGGACACGTCCAGTGCCGGGTGGAAAGGCTCAGCTTGGCGAGCAGGTGCCCGCAAGCGGAGCAGGTCTTGGAGGAGGGGTACCAGCGGTCGATGACCACCAGGCGCCGACCGGCGCGTTCGGCCTTGTACTCCAGCTGCCTGCGGAACTCCCCCCACCCCGCATCGCTGATCACGCGCGCCAGCCTGCGGTTCTTGACCACGTTGGTGACCGCGAGGTCTTCGATGACGATGGTGTCGGCCCTGCGGATCAGGTTGGTGCTGACGCGGTGCAGGAAGTCGGCGCGGGCGTTGCGGACCTTGCGGTGGGCGCGGGCGATCTTGGCCTTGGCCTTGCGGCGGTTCATGCTGCCGCGCTGGCAGCGGGCCATGCGCCGCTGATAGCGGGCGAGATTACGGGCCTTGCGCTCCAGGTGGCGGGGGTTGGCGATGCGCTCCCCGTCGGAGGAGACCGCGAAGTCCTTGACGCCGAGACCGACACCAATGGCGTGTCCGGCAGCCACCAGGGGGTCGGGGGCGTCGGTGTCGACGGCGAACGTCACGTACCAGCGGCCGTCCGGATCCCGGGAGATGACGACCGTGGTGGGGTTGAGCGTGGCGGGGTCCACGTCGTCGAAGGACCACACGAACGTCAGCGGCGTGGTGGTCTTCGCCATGTACAGCTCGCCGTTCTTCATGCGGAACGCCGAGCGGGTGTAGTGCGCGGTCTGCCGGGCGTTGCGGTTTTTGAAGCGCGGGTATTCGGCGCGGCCGGCGAAGAAGTTCGCGAATGCCGCGTGCTGATGCCGCAGCGTCTGTTGCAGCGGGACCGAGGACACCTCGGCCAAGAAGGCCAGGTACTCGGTCTTCTTCCACTCGGTCAGCGCTGCGTCGGTCTGCTTGTAGGAGGTCTTTTGGCCTCGCTCGTGATACGCCGCGTGGCGTTCGGCGAGGGTCTTGTTCCACACGAGGCGCACACACCCGAACGTGCGGCTGAACACTGCCGCTTGTTCGGGGTCCGGGTAAGCCCGGCACTTGTACGCCGTCCGCATGCCGACGACCTTACACATGTCCCACGAATGTGTAAGGCGAATGGCCAGATGCCGGTGGACTTCGTTCTTGGATCGTCCCGGCGATACCGGGACGGTCCTGGCGGAGTCCGAATTCCTCCCCGGCCCGAAGGCCGGGGCAACCCGAGGAGGACTAGGTGAACAGGTACGTCGTCGTCGCATCGGTGCTCGCGCTGGCCGTGACCGGAGCCTGCGGCTCGGACTCCTCGTCCGGTGGCACGTCCAAGAAGATCACCCTGATCCAGGGCATCGCGAACGAACCGTTCTACATCTCCATGTACTGCGGAGCGAAGGAGGAGGCGGCCAAGCAGGGCGTCCAGCTCAGCGTCCAGGCGCCCGCGCAGTGGGACGTCGCCGAGCAGACCCAGGTCGTCACCTCCGTCGCCGCCTCCCGGCCCAAGGCGGTGCTGATCGCGCCCGTGGACAAGGACGCGATGGCCGGCCCGGTCCGTCAGCTCGCCGGCAACGGGAGCAAGGTGGTGTTCGTGGACACCGAACTGTCGGACCAGTCGCTCGGCCTGTCGCGAATCTCCTCGGACAACAAGCTCGGCGGGCAGCTCGCGGCACAGACGCTGGCCAAGCAGATCGGCGACAAGGGCAAGGTGGTCGTGCTGGCCCCCAAGAAGGGCATCGCGACCACCGACGACCGGGTCGTCGGGTTCAAGGAGGAGATCGCCAAGCACCCGGACATCAAGCTCGTCTCGGAGCAGTACCCGGGTGACGACGCGGGCAAGGCCACCGAGATCGTCAACGGTGAGCTGTCCAAGAACCCGGACTTGGCGGGGATCTTCGCCTCCAACCTGGTAACGGGCGAGGGCGCCGGTGCGTCGCTGAAGCAGGCGAAGAAGACCGGCACCGTCAAACTGGTCGAGTTCGATGCCAGCCCGAAGCAGGTCGAGGACCTGCGGGCCGGCACGATCCAGGCACTGATCAGCCAGGAGCCCCTGAACATCGGCCGCCAGGGCATCGACCAGGCCGTCGCCGCCCTGGGCGGCAAGCCGGTGACCAAGCAGATCAAGACCCAGCTCGTGGCCGTAACCAAGGACAACGTCGACCAGCCCGACGTCGCCAAGTACCTCTACAAGCAGAACTGCTGACAACGGCGAACCGCCCGGCCCGTCCGCCGTTCCCGGGTGGGCCGGGCGCACCGTGTGATGGACTACTCGCTGCCGTGACCGGCCGACTCGAAGACGGCAACAGTCGCGGTCAGGCCGGTCGGGTGACCGTTGAGTCGCCCTGGGAACGGCCCGTGTCCGGGTCCAGGTAGCGGGCGGCGATCGCCTGGTTGTATCGGGTGAACATGAATGACAGCGTCCGCAGGTCGTCCTCGTTCCAGGCGTCCAGGATCTCAGCGGTGCCGTCTCGTCGCCGACGGAGCACCGCGCGCATCGCCTCGATGCCGCGTGGGGTCGGCGTGATGACCGTACGACGCCGGTCGTCCGGGGTGGGAGCGCGTTCCACCAGCCCGGCGGCGTGCGCCGCGGCGACCTGCCGGCCGGTGGTCGACGGGTCGAGCCCGAGGGTCGCGGCCAGGGTCGAGATGTCGGCCGGGCCCATCGCCTGGAGGGTGCGCAGCAGCAGGTATCCGGCGCGGTCCACCTCCCGGTAGAAGTCGCTTCGCCGGCGCAGCATCTCGAGGTTGCGCACCAGGATCGCGGTCTGCAGTTCGATGGCGTCCAGCGACTCGTCCGCGGAGCCGCCGGCCGGTGCCCGTGAGGGGTCGGTGGTGGTCATCGCGGATGCCCTCTCGGTCGGCGCAAAGGAGATACCGGTGCGATACCGGCATTCCCTCCCCCAAGTGATCGGATATCGGGTTGCCTGCTGCGCTGTCGTTCGGCCGGTCGTTGCGCCGATGGCTGGCGTCGTTCGATCCGGGCCTCGCCCGCCTGAGGATGGCTGTCGCGGCCACGGTCAGCATGGGCGTCGTAATGGCGGTCGAGTACGGATTTGCCCACCTCGTTCGCCCGTCCCGGAGCGCGCTTCCCTTGATGATCTCCGGAGGGATCGCGGCCATGCAGGTGTCCGCCGTCCTCATGCAGCCCAGTTGGCGTGAACGTCTTCGGGTCGCGCTGTGGAAACCGGTGCTCGTCGGGGCAGGACTCACGGCCAACGTGCTGATCGCCGCGGTGGCCGGTCGCGGCTGGGCGACTGCGTTTTTCGTGGTGGTCACCTTCGCCGCGGTGTACGTCCGCCGGCTCGGCCCTCCGTTCGCCGTGCTCGGGCTCATGGGCTGGACCGGCTACTTCTTTGCCGCGTTCGCCAAGCCGGCCGTCGCGGATCTGCCGTTCCTGCTCGCGGCCGTGGTGCTCTCGGCAGCGTGCAGCTTCGTGCTGTCGCTGATCGTGTGGCCGCACCGGCCGCACCTGGCCCTGCGGCACACGTTGCGGGCCTGGGCCGCGCAGTCTGACGCGGTGACCCGTGCGGCGGCCAAGGCGCTCGGGTCCCCGGCACGGCGACACCGGAGGCGCGGAGCCCGGCTGCTCGCCCAGTTGTGGTCGAAGCAGGCGCGGCTGACGCAGACAGCGCTCGTCATCGAGGGCTGGCTCGTCCACGCGGCGCCGGACCGCTGGGATCCGATGGCGCTGCGGGAGCGAGTGCTCGAAGCCCACGTGGCCATCGACACGATCGTCGAGGTGGTCGCCGTCGTCGCCGAGCCCGGGGAGACGACGCCGTACGCGAGGGTGCTGCCCGAAGTCCGGGAGATCGTCCGCGACCTCGGCCGGGACCACGACGCGGCCGCAGCCGGGGCCCGACGCCTGCTCGCCCGGGCACGGGACGCGCGTACCGGAGAAGGCGCCACCAGGTGAGCCGGTATCTCACCTGCAGCGCCCACGTCCGCTCGCTCGCCGTACGGCTGCACCGCGAGACCGATCCGATACCCGAGAGCGCGGGCGCGGCGTTCCGGACACTCGCGGACGCATCACGCTCGCTCGCCGGATCCGACTCGGCCGCCTCCGCGGCCTGGCCGACCACTGCCGGCGAACCCACCGGGGCCGCGGCCGAACACCCGCTCACCCACCACCTCGGCCTGGTCCGCGACTCGCTCGGCGTCCTGACCGCCGCCACCCCGCCGGCCCGCCCACGCCGAGCGCGTACCGGGCGCAGCTGAGACGCCCACCGAAGGGAAGAACTCATGGATATTACGGGCAAGACCGCGGTCATCACCGGTTCCGGGATCGGCGCGGCGGTGTGCCAGGTGTTCGCCGCACACGGAGCCAGGGTCGCGCCGATCGGCCGGCCGGGCCGGCGTCCGGCCGTTCGGTTGACAGGGGGCTGATGTAGGTGCTCGTCCGCCGCCGGATCAGCGGTAGTCGATGGTGGTCGCGGTGCCGACCGGCCGGGCGGGGACGGTGACCGCCAGCGTGCGCCGGGTGCCGTCGAAGGTCCAGCTCCCCGCCGGCACCCGTACACCGTTGATCCGGACGTCCGTCGGTGGGATCGCGTCGGCGAAGACGGCCGTCCACTGCCGACGCGTCACCTGCCCGGGGAACCTGCCGCGCGCCGGGCCGATGCTCAGCACGTGGTCGCCGCCGCGCTCGGCGTACCGCAGCGTGGTCGTCGCCGATCGGCCGGCCGACCGTCCGTCGTCCTCGTACAGCGCGAACGACCCGTCCGCGCCTCCCGCGACGTTCACCGTGACCTTGGTCAGCGGGTTCTGCACGTCGTTCGTCACGTTGTCCGTACGCGTCGGGAGGATCCCGCCTGTCTTGACGAAGACCGGCATCGCGTTCCAGTCGGTGGTGACGTCCCGGGTCACGGGGCCGGTGTAGGTCTTCCCGGTGAAGTAGTCCGTCCACCGCCCGGGCGGGAACCAGACCGGCGTCGTCGCGGTGGTCCCCGGCGAGGTTGCCGGAGCCACCAGCACGTCGGGACCGTAGAGGTACTCGCGACCCGCCGCGTCATAGGCGCCCTGCTCGCCGGGGTACTCCAGGTACGTGGCCCGTACGACCGGCACACCGGTGGTCGCGGCCTCCTCGGCCAGCGTGTAGGTGTACGGGACGAGGTTCTCGCGGAGGTTGAGGAACCTCTCCGCCGCGACGCGGGCCTGCTCGCCGTACTGCCACGGCAGCCGGTCGCCGTGGTTGCTGTGCAGCCGCAGGATCGGCTGGAACGCCCCCAGCTGCACCCACCGTAGGTAGAGGTCGTCGGGGAGCCTGGGCCCGCCGTTGTGCCCGCCGATGTCATGGCTGACCGGTGACAGGCCGGTGGCGGCCGACTCGCCCGGCGTGTAGCCGACCTCGTACCGCAGCATCTCCCAGCTCGAGGTGGTGTCCCCGGTGAAGTGGAGCGTGGTGCGCTTGTCCGCCCACGGGCCGGTCGGCACCGGGGCCTGACCGCCGTAGCCCGCGGCCTGCAGCGAGCCGTACGCCCGGGAGAAGGCGAATCCCCGCCCGACGCTCTTGGCGGTGTCGTCCGCGTACTGCTGGTTGATCCACGCGTCGGGCGTGACGCCGGCCAGCGAGGACTTGGAGTCCTCACAGCACCAGTCCAGCCACCACACGTCGACGCCCTGCTGCTCCATCTTCTTGTGCAGGTCGAAGTAGGCCGCGAGCTGGTCCGGGTCGCCCCAGTCGAACGTGTGGCAGGTCTGCCCGGAGGGCGCCTGGCAGCCGGAGACGGCCAGCTTCCCCTTGGCCCTGGCCTGCGCCTGCGCGTAGCTCGGATCGCCGCTCGCGATGCTCGGGTGGATGTTCAGCATGCTGTGCAGTCCCTGTGCGTGCTCCCAGGCGAAGAACGCCGCCGGGTCGGGGAACTTCCGGTCGTCGATCTGCCAGCCGTTCCAGGGGGTGGGCGACTTGAAGTCCGTGTCGGTGACCAGGACGTCCAGCGGGACGCCCTCCGAGCGGAACTTCGGCAGGAGGTCGTTCTGGTAGTCGGCGGCGGTGAAGTCGTAGTACTCGGAGAACCAGATGCCGTACGCCCACCGGGGCAGCAACATCGACGGTCCGGTCAGCGTCTTCAGATCGGCGAGGCCCTGCTTGTAGTCCTGGCCGTACCCGAAGAGGTAGCCGTCCTGGTAGGGCTTGCCGTCGTGGCCGGGCCGCGCGTGGACCGTCCGGGTCGCCGGGTCGAACACGGCCGAGGGCGTGTCGTCGAGCAGGTACCACCCGTCGCGGTACAGCAGGCCGGGCGTGGTGAGCGCGCCGCCGTTGACGCCGTCGAGACCGCGCCGGTATCCGCCGAGGGGGCTGTGCGCCGGCAGCACCGGCGAGCCGGCCGGGGCGACGGCGACGGTGTCGAGGTTGACGTGACAGCTGTCCGCCGTCGGGCAGCCGATCGCGACCGTGTCGTCGCCCTTGGTCAGGGTCACCGGGACGACGGCTGTCGACCAGCTGTCCCAGCCGGCCGTCGGCGGAAGGCTCGCCGTCGTGGCCGTCCCGCCGTTCACCGCCGTCGAGATCGTCCGCGGTGTTCCGGCGCCGTTCGAGTACCGGACCTGCAGCGCGTACGGGCCGTCGGCGGGGACGTTCCGGACCGAGAACGTGTCGGTCGCCCCTGCCCGCTCCAGTCCGGCGACGAAGGCGTCACCGGAGTGGCCGTTGTGGTCGGCGGCGCACTCAGCGTGCCCGCCTCGGCCTCGCACACGGTCCCGTAGTCGCACGGAGCCGGTGCCGCGGGTGACGGGTAGGCCGCGCCGGGGGCCGTGAGCGCCAGGCTGTCGATGTTCACGTTCCCCGAGTCGTGCGGGCCGCGCGAGACCACGAGTGTGTGCGTCCGGCGGACAGCTTCACCGCCGGCACGGAGACGAACGCCCAGGTGTTCCAGTCCGCGGTGGTCGGCCCCGAGAGCGTCGCCGCCGCGCCGCCGTCGATCGCGGCGCTCAGCGTACGGGTCGTGTTCTGCCCGTCGCCGCCGACGCTGTTCGCGTAGCGCAGCCGCAGGTCAAAGGTGTCGGCCGTCGGTACGTCGAGCGTGGCGGCGAGCGACCCGCCGACGCTCCCGAACCCG
>JBJMIW010000416.1:0-5764 GCA_045806665.1 Actinoallomurus sp. | reverse complement strand
GGCCCGACGGCACGCTCAAGGTCACCGGCGAGTTCGCCTACGCCTCCGACCTGTGGATCGACGGGACGCTGTTCGGCGCGACACTGCGCAGCCCGTACGCACGCGCCCGGATCCGCTCGATCGACCTCGGCCCCGCGCTCGCGGTGCCCGGGGTCGAGGCGGTCCTCACGCATCAGGACGTGCCCGGCCGCAAGGTGTACGGGCTGGAGCACGCCGACCAGCCGGTGCTCGCCATCGGCGAGGTCCGCCACCAGGGCGAGTCGATCGCGCTGGTCGCGGCCGACCACCCGGAGACGGCCCGGCGCGCGATGGAGAAGATCAGGGTCGAGTGGGAGGTCCTCGAACCGATCACCGATGCGCGCGCCGTGGTCGCCGACCCGGACCGACTCGCGGTGCAGGAGCGTGGGGGCATCGTCCGCCACCAGCCGGTCCGCGTCGGGGACGTGGCCGCCGCCGGCGCGCGGGCGGAGATCGTCGTCTCCGGCGAATTCTCCGTCGGCATCCAGGACCAGGCGTTCCTCGGCCCGGAGTCCGGCCTGGCCGTGCCGGCCGAGGACGGCGGGCTCGACCTGTTCGTCGCCACCCAGTGGCTGCACCAGGACGTCCAGCAGATCGCGCCCTGCCTCGGGCTGCCCCAGGAGAAGATCCGGATGACGCTGGCCGGCGTGGGCGGCGCATTCGGCGGTCGTGAGGACCTGTCGATGCAGATCCACGCGGGCATGCTGGCGCTGCACACCGGCCGGCCCGTCAAGATCGTCTACAACCGGTACGAGTCGTTCTTCGGCCACGTCCACCGGCACCCGGCGCTGATGCGCTACGAGTACGGCGCGACCCGGGACGGCAGGATCCTCTACGCCGTGGCCGAGATCATCCTCGACGGCGGCGCCTATACCTCCTCGACGCCCGCCGTGGTGGCGAACGCGGCCTCGCTCGGCCTCGGCCCGTACGAGATCCCGAACCTGCGGATCGACGCGTACGGCGTCTACACCAACAACCCGCCGTGCGGCGCGATGCGGGGCTTCGGGGCGGTGCAGGCCTGCTTCGCCTACGAGTCGATGATGGACCGGCTGGGCGCGGCCTGCGGCGTCGGCCCGGTGGAGATCCGCCGGATCAACGCCGCCGGCCAGGGCTCGAAGCTGGCCACCGGCCAGGTCATCGACTCCCCGGCCCCCCTCGCCGAGATGCTCACCCGGCTGCAGGGCATGCCGCTGCCGGGCCCGCCGGACACCGCCGACCTGCGGAACCTGCCGGGCGGCGTGTCCCAGACCACCCACGGCGAGGGCGTCGTCCGCGGCATCGGCTACGGCGTCGGCATCAAGAACATCTGCTTCTCCGAGGGCTTCGACGACTACTCGACCGCCCGGGTACGGCTGCAGGTCGTCGGCGGCGAGCCGGCGGCGGTGGTGCACACCGCGGCCGCCGAGGTCGGCCAGGGCCTCGTCACGCTGCAGGCGCAGATCGCCCGCACCGAGCTGGGCGTCGACCGGGTGACCGTCGACCCGGCCGACATCCGGGTCGGCGACGCGGGCTCCTCCTCCGCCTCCCGCCAGTCCTACATGACCGGCGGTGCGGTCCGGGCGGCCTGTACGGCGGTCCGCGAGGAGGTCCTCGCGCTCGCCCGGGAACGCCTGGGAACCGGGGGCGACCTGTCGCTGGCGGGCGGAAAGGTCGTGTCGGCGTCGGCGGGCGCGCTCGCCACGGTGGCCGACGTCCTCGGCGATCGGGTCGTCGAGCAGACCCGCGAGTACCACCACCGGCCCACCGTCGCGATGGACCCGGTCACCGGCCAGGGCGACACGCACGTCCAGCTCGCGCTCTGCGTACACCGCGCGGTGGTGGACGTCGACGTGGAGCTCGGCCTGATCAAGGTGGTCGAGCTGGCCGCCGTCCAGGACGTCGGCAAGGTCATGAACCGGCTGTCGCTGGAAGGCCAGATCCACGGCGGCTCCGCCCAGGGCCTCGGACTGGCGCTGATGGAGGAGATCGTCGTCCAGGACGGCCTGGTCCGGAACCCGTCCTTCACCGACTACCTCATCCCGACGATCCTCGACATGCCGCCCATGCGGCTGGACATCCTCGAGAGCCCCGACCCGCACGCGCCGTACGGGCTGCGGGGCGCCGGAGAGCCGCCGACGCTCTCCTCCACGCCCGCCATCGTCGCGGCCGTCCGCGACGCCACCGGCCGGGCGCTGACCCGGGTACCCATCCGACCGGAGCACCTATGCCGCTGATGTTCCTGAACGGCGGGGCGATGCGCGGCGGGCCGCTGCATCACCTCCTGGACGGCGCGCCGCTGGCCGCCGCGACCACGACCGCGCCGCGCTACCGGTTCTATTCGGTCGCCGACCGGTTCCCCGCGCTGCTGCCGGTCGCGCACGGCGGCGCGTGCATCGCGGGCGAGGTCTACGACGTGGCGATGGACGTGCTGCGCGACCGGCTGCTGCCCGCCGAGCCGCCCGAGCTGGAGCTCGGCGTGATCGAACTCGCCGACGCCACCTCGTCCCTGGCCATGGTCCTCCGGCGCCCGCCGGCGTCCTTCCCCGAACTCATCGACATCACCGACCACGGTGGCTGGGCCGCCTACCGGCGAGGCACCGCATGAGCGCCGACCTGGTCGTTCGCTCGTGTCGTACGGCGCTGCCGGAGGGGGAGCGGCCCGCGGCCGTTGCCGTGCGGGCCGGACGGATCGTCGCGATCGCGGACCACGACGACGCTCCGCCCGCCGACACCCGGGTGGACCTGGGCGACATCGCGCTGCTTCCCGGACTCGTCGACACGCACGTCCACGTGAACGAGCCGGGCCGTACGGAGTGGGAGGGGTTCGCGACGGCCACCCGGGCCGCCGCGGCGGGCGGGGTCACCACGATCGTCGACATGCCGCTCAACTCGCTCCCGCCCGTCACGAGCGCCGCCGCGCTGGAGGCCAAGCGGGAGGCGGCGGCCGGGCGATGCTTCGTCGACGTCGGCTTCTGGGGCGGCGCCGTCCCGGGCAACATCCGAGAACTGCGGGCCCTGCACGACCTCGGGGTCTTCGGCTTCAAGTGCTTCACCGCCGACTCCGGCGTGCCGGAGTTCCCGCCGCTGTCGTACGGCGAGATGGAGAAGGCGTTCGCCGAGATCGCGTCGTTCCCGGGACTGGTCATCGTGCACGCCGAGGACCCGGCGGCACTGTCGGACCCGGCCGACGGCGGTTACGACGCCTTCCTGGACGCGCGGCCGCCGAGCGCGGAGTACAAGGCGATCGAGCAGGTGATCCAGGCGGCGGAGCGGACGGGCGTACGGGCGCACGTCCTCCACCTGTCGGCCGCCGAAGGCGTCGAGCCGCTGGCCCGGGCGCGGACCGCCGGCGTGCGGGTCACCGCCGAGACCTGCCCGCACTACCTCACCTTGTCGGCGGACGAGGTCGGGCCGGGGGCCACCCACTTCAAGTGCTGCCCGCCGATCCGTGACATGGCCAACCGGGACGGGCTCTGGCGCGGGCTGGCCGCCGGGCTGATCGACTGCGTCGTGTCGGACCACTCGCCGTGCCCGCCCCAGCTGAAGCGGGGTGGGTTCGACGAGGCGTGGGGCGGGATCTCCTCGCTGCAGCTGGGCCTGCCGGCCGTCTGGACCGAGGCCCGGAGGCGCGGCCACACCCTGACGGACGTCGTGCGCTGGATGGCGGCCGCGCCCGCGGCGCTGGCGGGCGTCACCGGCAAGGGCGCGATCGCGATCGGGAACGACGCCGACCTGGTCGCGTTCGCCGCGGACGAGCCGTTCACCGTCGACCCGGCGGCACTGCGGACCCGGCACCAGGTCACGCCCTACGCGGGCCGCGAGCTGACCGGTGTCGTACGGGCCACCTGGCTGCGCGGCGAGGTCGTGAACGACACGCCTCGCGGGCGCCTCCTGAGGAGGTGACCGATGGACGACTTCACGTCGTTGCCGGATCTGGCGGTCCGCAACCTCGGCGGCTCCGTCATGGCCGCGAGCGACGAGTCCTTCGCGGAGCGGGAGAACCTGATCAATCCCTGGGCGGCCGAGCACCAGCCGGCCACCTTCGGGCGGAAGGGCCAGGTCTACGACGGATGGGAGACGGCCCGGCGGCGGCCGTCCGAGCTCGGACTCGAGGTCGACGACCGCGGTCACGACTGGGCGCTCATCCGGCTCGGGCTGCCCGGCGTCATCCGCGGCGTCGTCGTCGACACCGCGTGGTTCCGGGGCAACTTCCCGCCGTACGCATCGGTCGACGCCTGCGCGGCCGAGGGGCACCCGTCCGTCGCGGAGCTGGCCGCCGCTGACTGGGTCGATATAGTGCCGCGCAGCCCGCTGCGCGGGGATGCCGATCACCGGTTCCCGGTCGAGGCGCCGCGGCGGTTCACCCACGTCCGGCTGAACATCTTCCCGGACGGTGGCGTCGCGCGGCTCCGGGTGCACGGCGAGGTCGTGCCGGACCCGCGGCTGCTGACCGGCCTGACGGTCGACCTGGCCGCGCTGGAGAACGGCGCGCGGGTCACCGGCTGCTCGAACCTGTTCTACTCCCGGCCGGAGAACATCCTCGCGCCCGGACTGCCGCGCAACCAGGCGGAGGGCTGGGAGACCGCGCGGCGGCGCGACGACGGCAACGACTGGGTCACGGTCGAGCTGGCAGCCCCCGGCGTGCCGAGGCTGGTCGAGATCGACACGACGCACCTGAAGTTCAACGCTCCGGGCTGGGTCGCGCTGTCCGGCCGAGACACCCGGACGACGGGGGAGTGGACCGCGGTGCTGCCGCCGACCAGGGTCCAGCCGGACGGCCGCCACCGCTTCCGGCTGCACTCCGCCGCCGAGCTGACGCACGTACGGCTGGACCTCCACCCCGACGGCGGCGTCGGCCGGCTCCGTGTGTGGGGCGACCTGACCGAGGACGGCGAGCGGGCCCTACGCGACCGCTGGAACGCCCTCGGCCGTTGACTCTTCCGTCACGTGTGCTCGGCGGTCCGGAGACTTCGGAAGCACACGGCATAGCGTGTCGAAACACTGAGCGATATGGCGCGAGGTCTATCCGCTCACTGATCGCCTCGCCTGCTCTGCCAGTACCGGGATCGCTTGACTGCGATCACCGGAGCCGGTCGTCGTCCGCTGGTTCGCGACGCCGGCGCCACGGCCGGCTCAGCCGGGGCCGTGATAGAGCGCGAAGGTAGCACAGTGCTATCCGGAAGCCCGATGCCCCGGGGGCGAAAGCGGCCATACCGAGCTGACATGCAGGTCAGGCCACCTTTCAGGCGATCTTAGGAGTACCTGCGTGACGAACCTCCCCTCCGCAGCCGGCTGCGGAGCCCCTCTTCCGGCCCTTCGGTATTGGCAGCCTCACCCTCCCTAACCGGGTGGTCATGGCCCCCATGACACGGGAGTTCTCGCCGAACGGCGTTCCCGGCCCCGACGTGGCGGACTACTACGCCCGCCGTGCCAGGGGCGGTGTGGGCCTGATCATCACTGAGGGCACCTACGTCGACCATCGGTCGAACCGAGAGCGCCCAGGTCACTGCCGGTGTGCCGCCAGGGACTTGAACCCCGAACCCGCGGATTAAGAGTCCGCTGCTCTCGTGCCAGATCGGCGCTCTCACTGTCAGTCTATGCCGGTTCGTCCGCGACTCCACCGGTTCCGGTGTCGGATCGTGCCGCCGCGTGACGGCCTGTTTCATGGCATCCGAGCAACCACCGAGCAACCACGGCCCCGGTTGCGCGGGGCATGCTCGACCACGGGCCGCGACGACGAACGGCGACGGCCCGTCCTCGGGGTCTC
>JBJMIW010000415.1:0-5228 GCA_045806665.1 Actinoallomurus sp. | reverse complement strand
CGGGTGAAGTAGCGGCGTGGGTTGTCGACGAGCACCTGGTCGAGCTGCGCGTCCGAGACGCCTAGTTCGCGCAGCGCGGGCAGCACGTCGTCGCTGATGTGCTGGAAGTGCCAGTTGGGCGCCATGGTGGCCATCACCTGGTCGTGCGCGCCGGCCCAGTAGTCGATGAAGCAGCTGGCGTCGTGGCTCAGCACCATCCGGTCGGCGTAGCCGCGTTCGCAGAGGGCGGCGATCGTGCGCACCCGGTCCGCCGTGGGGTTGTAGACGTCCAGCCCGAACCGGTCCATGCCGAGGATCGCCCCGGTGTCGGCGAGCTCCATCAGGTAGTCGAGGTCGTTGCTGTCGCCGGCGTGCCCGATGACCACCTTGGACAGGTCGACGCCTTCCTTGCCGAACAGGTCCACGGCCAGTCGTCCGGCCTGGGTCGCGCTGGAGGTGTGCACGGTGATCGGCGCGCCCGTCTCGCGGTGGGTACGGGCGACGGCGCGGGCGATGCGCTCCACGCCGGGGGTCAGGCCCTTCGCCTCGACCACGCACTTGAGGAACGCCGCCCTGACGTTCGTGCCGGCGATGCCCTCGACGATGTCCCGCGTGAAGTCCTCCACCATCGGCTCGGGGACGTCGAGCAGGAGACCCGGCCCCCGGTGCTCGTACTGGTGGGGCACCTCGTCGTAGCAGTACAGGCCGGTGGCGACGATGATGTTCAGCTCCGGCACCTGCTCGCCGATCCGACGGTCTGGATCCGCGGGATGTACCGCCCCAGCCCCCAGACCGTCGGATCGGCGATCGTGGTGATCCCCTTGGCCGCCACCGCGCGCAGCTTGGCGACCGCGTCGTGAACGCGCTCCTCCTCGTCCCACCAGGCCGCCGTGCCGTAGTTCTGCACGTGCTCGGTGGAGAGGACGAAGACGTGCTCATGCATCAACGTCCGCCCCAGGTCCGAGACGTCGACGGCACCGCGAACGGTTTCGACAGTGGGCATGGACGTGCCTCCCATCGGGACATACCGACCAGTCGGTCTCGGCAACGTAAGCCCGACAGCGGAACGCCGTCAATGGACCGGACGGCCGATGGGAGGAACGGCCGATCAACGGCCCCCTTGGGATCGGCCACCCGTCGCGAGTCGTCGCCGAGCTCCAGGATCGGCAGGCCCTGGGCGGCCGGCCGCTCGCGGCAAGGCTCACTTCCGCTTCTTGCGGAAGTCAAGGCGCTCCGGCGGCGGGCCGAGGTTGGGCGCGGGGCGCGAGGCGTCCTGCGGCAGGTCGGGCTTGGCGTGGCGGGCCCGCGAAGGGTCGGTGGCCTCCTCGTACTCCTGGATGTTGGCGGTGGGCAGCGTCATGATCCCGGGATTGGTGTCGACCAGGAGGATTCGCCGACCGGTCGACTCCGCATGGGTAAAGATCATCGCGGTGGGCGGAAGCTGCTGGAGTTCCTGGGGCTCAACCGCGAGTTCCCGCGAGCCCTTGCCCGCCTCCGCGGCGAGGGAGGTGCTCTGCCCCCAGGCTGTGGCGCGGCCGATGCCGTCCGGGAGGGCGGCATCGGTGGGCTCGTTGCCGTCGAACACCGGCACGCGCGCGGCCGGGCCGACCGTGCTGACGTACGTCCCGTCCTTCGTATGGGTCACCGCGTCGCCGACCTTCTCGGTGAGCTCGGCGACCTCCAGGGTCTGCTCCGTACCGATGTGCTCGGCCGCGATCCGCGCGTCCTCGGCGTTACCGAGCCGCATGAAGGCGACGGCCGCATGACCGCGGCCCAGTCGCTCCTTCACCTGCGGAGGGATCGTGCGGTACATCAGGACCAGGCCGGTCGACGTGGCCTCGCACGCGTCGATCAGGCGGTCGAGGACGTCGCCGCGCAGCTTCTCGGCACCGCACAGCACCAGCGTGTGCTCCCAGGGATTGCCCCCCGCGGAGCCGCGGAGAACGTGGGTGAGCGCGGCGGTGACGTACGTGCCGAGCACCCGGTTGGTCAGCACACCGGCCCGGCGGTCGGTGGCGATCACGCGGAGCCGGCTGGGCGGGAGCAACGTCGGGTTCGAGCCCAGCTTCTCCAGCTTCCGCAGCTGCGACTCGAGGGCCCAGGCGCGTTCGATGACGACGCGGTCGGCGGCGCCCCGGCCGAACATCGTGGTGATCTTGGAGAGCTCCTCGTCGGTGATGAGGCCGTGCCGCAGATCGTCGCGCGGGTCACCGACCTGGGCCAGCGCCCGGAGCGCGGCCGTGATCCGAGGGATCGACGCGCGGCCGCCGAAGACCCCGAGGACGCGTTCGAGGATGGCGTTGTCGAACGACAGATCGCGGGTGCTGCCCTGCTCCTCGCTCACGCTGACCACGAGCGACAGGACGCCGGCCAGCTCCTCGGAGTCGAGACCGTGGGTGAGGTCGAGCTGCGGCAGGTCACCGGGCAGCACCCACACCTGGGGCCGCTCGCCCTGGTCGTTGCCCAGCTCGATGAGCTCGCGCGCGACCGCGCCCTCCGACAGGTCCAGCACGGTGACGTGGGATCCGGCCGCGAGCCGGGCCGCACCCATCATCGTCACCGTCGCCGACCAGCCCGCCAGCGTGCCACCGACGACGTCGACGCGGTCGACGCCCTGAGGGAGGGTCACGGCATACCACTCGTGCTGCGATTCGTACGCCTCCCGCCGGTGCTGCCACTCGCGGTACGCGCGGGCGTGCTCGGCGTGGGCGGCCTCCAGCCGACGCCGGCGCTCCTGCTCCTTGCGTTCGACGCGCTCCCGTTCGGCCGCCTCCCGCGCGCGCAGCGCCTGCCGGCCCTGCCACATGGGGTAGCCGATGATCAGTGCGACGAGAGCGCACGCCACCAGCCCGGCGGCGGCGAACGCCCAGGGCAGCGTGCCGGTGACCGCGGCGAGGACGAAGAGCGCAGCGCTGACGCCCGCCGCACTGATGACGATCTTCAGCGGGCGGTTCAGGAAACGGTCGTCGTGCCGCTGGACCGTCACCCACTCCTTGTCGGGCGGCTCGGCCTCGGGAGGAGTCGGGCGCTTGGGCGGCGGCCCGGGATCGTCGTGCACCTGCGCATAACGCCAGCCGACGTAGACGCGACCCGGTTGCAGTAACCGGGCTTCGCGAGCTGTCACATCGACCACGTCCCGAACTCCTTTGAGTACTCCTTGCGGCACAGCGTAGAAAGCTTCGCCCGAACAGGGGTGCGGTTTCAACCGGCGGACCATGACGCCCGCCGGTTCGGCGCCTGGCGCCGAAGGCCACCATCGGTCCATCGGGTGACATCTCACCCTGACCCGGGGAGACTATGAGACGCCGACTTGTCCTGACCGCCTCCACGACCTGCGCCGCGGCGCTGATCGTCGGCGCTTGGGCGACCGGCGGCCTGCGGGCCGTACCCCGCCCGCTGCCATGTTCGGCGGCGACCGCCATCGACCTCGGTCGGTAGGTTCGTGCCCGTACACCCGACCGGCCGAGCCGTACACCATGCGATACGCGCCGGCTCCGTCCCGATAGGCTGCTGGGCGACTGAATCCTATCGCGAATAACTTTTCGACGAGGTCTCGATGGAATTCGATGAGAGTCTCCGGCGGAGCCTGGAGACAAACGCCGAGAACGCCAAGAGCTATTTCAGCAAGACCTATGAGGTCCGGGAGAAGATGTCCGCGCTGGTGGGCCGCGCCACGTCCACCGATGGCCGGATCAGCGTAGGCTGTACGGGCAATGGCGGCCTCACCGAGTTGCAAATCGACCCGCGTGCGCTGAAGATGGGGGCCGCCGACCTGTCCCGCACCATTCTTGAGCTGGCCGGAGAGGCACAGGCCGACTTGGAGCGCCAAGGCCAGGAGATTTTGCAGGCGACATTTGGCGACCAAAACCCGCGGAGATGTTCCGCGACAGGGAGAAGTTCGCCGAGAGCCTGCGCACGATGGGCGAGGCATTCTCCGGCGCGATGTCCGACTCGTTGACGGCGCTCAACGAATTGAAACGGCGGATGCAGGCGTGAGCGAGGCGATGGAGCTCCTAGCCGAGCCGGTTCTGCTCCTGCGCCCCGGCGGCGGGCGCATAATGGAGTCGGCCTTCGAGCTGTCCGATGGGGGAACCCGCACGCTCGCCATCGGCCGAGAACCCGGGTTGACGGCGTTCGGGCAGGTCCGCCGGTTCACTTCGAATAGCTGGCGGAACTTCCCCCGCACGATCGAATTCTCGACGCCGGGCGGCGGGCCCCGCCTGTTCACCGTGGAGAAGAAGCGGTACGCCTACACGCGGCACACATCGGTGTCCGACGGGTATGGCCGGGGCGGTCTCAATCGGTGGAAGGAATTGACCTTGAGGGTGGCTCGACTTCTTGGAGAAGGAGCTCCGCGAACACCTCTTTTGGTTTCCTGAAGCCGAGTGTAGCACGGGGACGGTCGTTGAGTTCGTCGGCTATTGCCCAAAGGTATTGTAGATCTCCTGGGATCCCTGTCCCTTTCGGGAGGTATTCGCGGATGAGGCCGTTGGTGTTTTCGTTGGTGCCGCGTTCCCATGGGGAATGCGCGTGGGCGAAATAGACGGGCATGTCGGCTTGGAGCGTAAGGGCCGCGTGCTGGGCCAGCTCGGTTCCCTGGTCCCAGGTGAGCGAGGCGCGCAGGTGGGCCGGCAGGTCCTTGACCGCGTCGAAGACGGCGCAGCGGACCGAGGTGGCGTCGTGGCCGTCGGGCAGGGCGACCGGGATCAGGAAGCGGCTGACACGCTCGACGAGGGTGCCCATGGCGGGGCGCGCTCAGCGGATCCGACGACGCCGCAAGGATCAGCGAGCTCTACCGACTGTTCCAGGAGACGGGCCTCGGCGAGTGGCGGGATTACCCCGTCGATTAATCTGGGCGGCCCGCAGTATCCGGCGGATCAAACGTACTAGAAGGAGCGCGTTCGCTCGACCGACCACATCAATACAGGAAGCCTGCAGGTCATTCCAGACTTTGGTGAGATGAGCCCGTCATTCTCTGGAGAGCGAACTGTTCCACCCAATTACGTCCTATCGCTGCGTGCTGCAATAATCAGGAATTATGCGGACACTGTACCCGCCTGTACATCCGTACGACTCGGGTCTCCTCGATGTCGGTGACGGTCATAGAATTTATTGTGAGACCTCCGGCAATCCCGCCGGTAAACCGGTGGTCTTCCTGCACGGTGGTCCAGGCTCTGGCTGCGGAGACGCACATCGCCGCCAGTTCGACGCCGCCGCGTACCGGATCGTGCTGTTCGATCAGCGGAACT
>JBJMIW010000414.1:0-15678 GCA_045806665.1 Actinoallomurus sp. | reverse complement strand
GCCAGACGTGCGAGGCGAGCAGGTAGTTGAGCGAGGCGATGCGCGCGCGCCACGGCAGCCCGCGCGCCACCTTCAGCCACTTCGCGTGCTGGTTGAACATCGAGTCGACGATGTGGATGAAGGCCTCGTAGCTGTTGAAGAGCCCGTGGCGGCCGGTCAGCAGGTAGCCCTCCAGCCAGCCCTGGCACAGATGCTCGCTGAGCACCTCCATGACATGACCGTGGGGGCCGAGGTGATCGTCGGTGTCGCGGGTCTCGGCCTGCCAGGCCCGGTCGGTGACTTCGAACACCGCCGAGAGCCGGTTCGAGACGGTCTCGTCCGGACCGGTGATGCGAAAGGCGCCCTGGTTAGCGGCGACCACGTCGCGCAGCAACGCGCCGAGAGCCCGCGTGGGCTCGGTGGAGGTGGTGCCGGGCGCGTCGACCACCACCCCGTACGTGCGGAAGTCGGGGAGTTCCAGGTCGCGGAGCAGCAGACCGCCGTTGGCGTGCGGGTTCGCGCTCATCCGCCGGTCCCCGGTCGGCGGTGCCGCGAGTACGCCGGCGATCGGCCGTCCGTCGGCGTCGAACAGCTCCTCTGGCCGGTACGACCTGAGCCACGTCTCCAGCTGCGCGAGGTGCTCAGGGTTCTCCCGTACTTTCGCGAGGGGGACCTGGTGGGCACGCCAGGTGCCCTCGACCGGCAGGCCGTCGACCTCCCTCGGCCCGGTCCAGCCCTTGGGCGTGCGCAGGACGATCATCGGCCAGCGCGGCCGCTCCGCCGTCCCTGTGCGCCGGGCCTCCCGCTGGATGGCGGCGATCTCCTCGATCGCCTCATCCAGTGCCGCGGCCATCTGCCCGTGCATCGTCGCCGGGTCGTCCCCGCTGACAAGGATGGGACGGTGCCCGTACCCCTGCAGGAGCGCGACCAGCTCGTTTTCGGGAATGCGCGCGAGTATGGCGGGATTGGCGATCTTGTAGCCGTTCAGATGCAGGATCGGCAGGACCGCGCCGTCGTTCACCGGGTCGAGGAACTTGTTGGAGTGCCAGCTGGTGGCCAGCGGCCCGGTCTCGGCCTCACCGTCCCCGACGATGCAGGCCACGATCAGGCCGGGGTTGTCGAAGGCGGCGCCGTAGGCGTGCGCGAGAGAGTAGCCGAGCTCGCCACCTTCATGGATCGATCCCGGTGTCTCGGGCGCGACATGGCTGGGGATGCCGCCGGGGTAGGAGAACTGCCGGAACAGCCGCTCCATCCCCCTCGCGTCCTGGGAGACGTGCGGATAGACCTCGCTGTAGGTGCCCTCGAGCCAGGCGTTCGCGACCGCCGCCGGGCCCCCGTGCCCCGGCCCCATCACATAGATCATGTCCAGGTCGTGAGCAGAGATGACCCGGTAGAGGTGGACGTAGCAGAAGTACAGCCCAGGGGAGGTGCCCCAATGCCCCAGCAGCCGGGGCTTGATGTCCTCCCGGCACAATGACCGGCGCAGCAGCGGATTCGAACGTAGGTAGATCTGGCCGGCGGTGAGATAGTTCGCCGCACGCCACCAGGCGTCGATCGCCCGGAGTTCCTCATCCGTCAACATGACATGTCCCTCGTCTCGGCATCACTGGCATACCCAGCCGGACGCGAAGGACCGGCTCGCGCACAAGCCCACCATTGGGCGGGGGAGGGCGTGGAGGGACCAAGGTCCCCTGATCAAGATGCCTTCGACCGCCCGGCGGCATTCCGGTGCTCTGCTCGTGGCGGTGGGTTGTGCCCGCGCGGTCTGCCGGGCCTCGGGAGGGTTATTCGTCGGGGTGCGTACGGGACTCGTCCGCTTTGAGCTGGGTGATGAAAGCGGCGGCCTGGGTACGGCGACGCATGTCGAGCTTGGTGAACAGGTTGGAGACGTAGTTCTTGACGGTCTTCTCGGCCAGGAAGAGCTGTTCGCCGATCTGGCGGTTGGTCAGCCCCTCGCCGATGAGCTCAAGGATCTTCCGCTCTTGGTCGGTCAGGGCGGCCAGCGGATCCTTCCGCGGGCGGGCGCGTAGGCGTTGCAGCATCTGCGCGGTGCTGCGCGGATCCAGGAGCGATTCGCCGGACGCGACGGTACGGACCGCGCCCACCAGGTCCGAGCCGTGAATCTGCTTGAGGACATAGCCGGACGCGCCCGCCATGACCGCGTCGAACAGCGCCTGGTCGTCGGCGAAGGAGGTCAGCATCAGGCACGCCAGTTCCGGCATCCGTGAGCGGAGCTCTCGGCAGACGCTCACACCGTCGCCGTCGGGAAGGCGTACGTCGAGCACGGCCACGTCCGGCCGGAGGGCCGGAATCCTGGCCAGGGCGTGATCCGCCGTGGCTCCGGCCGCCCCTGGAGAGCGTCCGCGCGGCCGCCGACGCTCTCACCGGCTCTCCCGGGCCCGACACTCTGAGTCGACTACAGGAGGTGCACCGCTTCCTCACCGATCAAGTGCTACCGCACGAGAACGCCGAGGAGGACCGCCTCTACCCGGCCGTCGCACGGGCACTGGGCGGACCCGAAGTGACGACCACGATGAGCCGGGCACACGCCGAGATCGACCGGCTCGTCCGCAGACTGGGCCGCCATCTCGACCTCGCGCGCGACGGCACCCTGCACCCGGACCAGCTCGACGACCTGCGCGCCTGTCTCTATGGCCTGCACGCCGTACTGATCCTGCATTTCGCCCAAGAGGAAGAGGCCTATTTCTCCCTCTCAGCCGGGCTCGGAGTCTCGTGACTTTCAGAAGTACGCGGGGGGCGTCGGCGAAGTGTCGTCCCGCTGGTACGCCAGGTGGTTCTTGAACGCGACGACGCCGTCCACCCGTTTGATCGCCTCCGCGAGCGTCACGGCCACGGACCGGCGCTGGACCTCACCGCGAATCGTCACGGTCCCGTCGGTGACGTTCACGCGAAACCGGTCGGGATCCATCGCGAAGGTGTCCTCGATGACCTCGGCAAGGATATCCCGGCGAATGTCCTCGTCCGGGCGCTCGTACACCGACAGCAGGTCGGACCTGGTCACAATTCCTCTGAGCCTGCCGGTCGCGGGATCGAGCACGGGAAGCTGGTGGATCCGGTGCCGGTACATCAGGCGCGCCGCCTCACGGGCCGGGGTATCCGCGGTGACCGTCACGGCCGGCGAGGTCATCAGCTCACGGGCGATCCTCCCGGCGATCTTGCGACGGTCCCTGCGCCCCAGAACGCGACCCGTGAAGCCTGTCTTGCGGCCTTGATCCGCCTCCTTGCACAACAGATCATCTTCAGACACCAGGCCGATGACGCGACTGTCCGCGTCAATGACGGGCAGCGACGCGACATGGCAGCGCCGCATCACCGCGACGATCTCGGTGAATGCGGCGTTCTCCCGGACGGCGATAACGCGTTCGCTCATCAGTTCCGCGACGGAAATGTTCATTGCAACGCCTCCTCTGGCGCTCGGCCTGGGAGTCCAGGGAGTTCAGTTCGAGAGGGCCGCGCCGCTGGGCGAGTCCTCCAGGGCTCCTCCGGTCGGCGTCGAGGCGCCACCGGCGGCGTTCCCGCTCCTGCTCCTGACGCCAGTCCACGCGGCGGGCCCGCTCGTGCCCAGGGTCCTTAGGCCGCTTTCATCGGGACTGATGCCCCTCGCATCGCGAACTCCTGCGCGACAGGCTGCGAGTGTCGGAGGGGGAACCATGGAGGCTCTGGCCGCGAACGTCGCCGAAACGCATTCCGGCGTGGTGTTCTTCACTGGAGATCGGGCCTACAAGATGAAGAAACCGGTCGACCTCGGTTTTCTCGATTTCTCCACGAGGGAACGGCGGGAGCGGGCCTGTCATCGGGAGGTCGAGCTCAACAGGCGGTTCTCCCCAGACGTCTACCTCGGCGTCGCGGACGTCACCCTCTCGGGTGCGCCCTGCGACCATCTCGTCGTGATGCGCCGGATGCCCTCCCAACGTCGGCTCTCGGACCTCGTACGGGCAGGCGCCCCGCTGGACGACGCGCTGCGGGCGATCGCACGCCTGATCGCCCGGACGCATGCCGCCTCGCCACGGAATGAACAGATCTCGGCGGAAGGCACGCGACACGCCCTGCGCAGGCGATGGACCGATGGATTCGATCAGGTCCGGCCGTTCCACGGGCGCGCGATCGACGCCGCGGAGGCCGTCGAGATCGAACGGCTCACGCAGCGTTTCCTGGACGGCCGGGAACCCCTGTTCGCGTCCAGAATCCACGAGGGACGGATCGTCGACGGGCACGGCGATCTGATGGCGGATGACATCTTCTGCCTCGACGATGGGCCTCGGGTCCTCGACTGCCTCGACTTCGACGACCGGCTGCGCTGGCTGGACGGGCTCGACGACGTGGCGTTCCTGTGCATGGACCTGGAGCGCCTGCGCGCCCCGCACCTCGCCGAGCGTTTCATCTCCTGGTACGCCGAGTACGCGGGCGATCCGGCTCCGCCATCGCTGCGCCACCACTACGTCGCCTACCGGGCGTTCGTCCGCGCCAAGGTCGCCTGCCTGCGCTGGGGTCAGGGGGATACCGGCGCCGCGACCGAAGCGGGGGACTACGCCAAGATCGCCCTGCGTCACCTGAACGCGGGCACGGTCAGCCTCGTGCTCGTCGGCGGCCTGCCAGGCACCGGCAAGTCGGCCCTCAGCGAGGCCCTTGGCGACCGGCTCGGCTTCACGGTCCTCAGCAGCGATCGGGTCCGCAAGGAACTCGCCGAGTTGCCCCCCGCGACCTCCGCCTCTGCGCCGTACGGCACCGGCCTCTACAACACCGCCTGGACCCAGCGGACCTACGCCGAACTGCTAGAACGGGCCTCGCGACTGCTGTCATACGGCGAATCGGTCATCATCGACGCCTCGTGGACATCCGCCGCGCAGCGGTCCGAAGCCGCCCGGCTGGCCGACAGAGCCGACCTGATCGCCCTGCGCTGCGACACTCCACTCGCCGACCAACGCCTGCGCACCCGCCCGCGAGGCGTCTCCGACGCCGACCCGGCGATCGCCATCCGCATGGCCGAGTCGGCCGATCCATGGCCGGAGGCCGTCACGATCGACACCTCCGGCCCGATCGATGAGTCGGCCGAACGGGCGCTGGCCGCCGTCCGGCCCTACGGCCCCGACCACGTCTGGCACCGCCGCCCGGAGATGGCGCCCGACTGATCATCCAAGGGATCGCCGTCACGTGGCGTCAGGCCCAAGCCAGCGGGAACGGACCGTTCGCCAGCAAGAACGGCAAGGTGGAGCGACTCGCCCGCGCGATGTACGCACGGGAGCCAGCTGCGCGCCGTCCGATCGGGAGCGCACCCAGTCGGACGTGCTCTACGGCGAGCGTTGGTTCGACCGACGGTTGCCCATGAGGCGATTAGCGTGGCATGGCCGCGGGAAGGTCCGGTCTTGGTCCCTGATTCTCATGCACCGATCGTTAACAGGATTGCTGATGGCCGATCGCGCGAACGGCGACGCACACGAAGGCTCGGTTCCCTCCGAGTCCGGACCCGATGCGCAGGCCGGGGAACCGGTGGTGGAGCAGTTGGAGGAGGCCGAATGCCTGCGGTTGATCTCGGCGGGTGGGGTCGGCCGGCTTGCCTATTCCGGCCGGTTCGGTCCTGTGGTGATTCCGGTCAACTACAAGCTGCACCAGGGAGCCATCGTGTTCCGCACCGCGCTGGGCAGTCCGATGGATGAGGATCTCCGCACCGGGATAGCCGGAGCCGAGTACCAGGTGGCCTTTGAAATCGACGAGATCGACATGGCGGCCCGGGAAGGATGGAACGTCCTCATCCAGGGATCCGCACACCATGTGGACTCCGAAGCCGAACGCGCGTCGCTGGTGCGAGCGGGCGTCGAACCGTGGGTCGGTGGCCACCGGGAACTGTTCGTTCGCGTCCTCCCCAGCCGCATCACGGGCCGGCGCATCCGCCGCGCGGGCGGATCGGCGTCCGGATAGCCCCGGGGTCTCGCTCGGGACCGCATGACGCCGCCCCGTGACCTTCAACCCGATCCTGCGGGACGTACGGCCCTGCACCCACAAGGTGCCGGCGAGCACGCTTGCAGTCGGATCTCAACGAAGGGCGGCAGAGGATCATGCGAGCGCTTGTCACTCCTCTGGCCCGGAGTTTGCGATCTCGCCGGCAACGTCGGCCTGAATGGGCACGCGGGGTAAGCCGATGCGAGGTGCTCTCGGTTCGGTGGCCGCGGTGCCGCCGGTGAGCTTGGTTCGGCCGCATCCCGCCGGTACGGCGAATCTGCTGTTGGGCCTGCTCGCGGTGCTGCTGGTCGGCATGGCGGTGGCAGGTGCGTGGGTCGCTGGTCATCCGGCGGAGGTCCACCGCGCTGAACGGCGGGTGAGGACCTGGCCCTGGTGGGTCCGTCTACGCGATCGCTACACCGGCCAGATCGAGTTCCTGGTGCGCCACTTCCGGCCGGGCGGGGCCTATGGCCTGTCTGTGGTGGTAGGGGCGGCGGCGCTCGCGGCCGGCCTGTTCGTCTTCGGCTGGCTGCTCCATCACGTGCTCGTCCATGAGGAGATCGTTCTCCTGGACGAACCGGTGACACGGTTCATCGCCCGGCACCGGGTGGGCTGGCTGACCGCCGTACTCGAGGCGGTGACCTGGCTCGGCAACGGCTTTGCGGTGACGGTCCTCATCGTGACGGCCGGCGTCTGGCTGCGGGTGGCCACCGGCCGGTGGCGCCCGATGCTGCTGCTGGCCGCGACCGCGGTGGGTGCTGGAGTGCTGGACACGCTGTTCAAGGTCCTCGTCGCGCGTCCACGGCCGCCGGCGGGACTGATGTTGGTGCAGGCGCAGGGATACGCGTTCCCGTCCGAGCACACCACCCAGACGGCCGTGTACGGCGCGCTCGCCTACCTGATGGCGAGTCGTGTCCGGGGGTGGCGGCGGCGGGTGACGGTGTGCGCCGGTGCGGTCACGGTCGCGGTGGTTCTCGGCCTGTCCCGGGTGTATTTGGGAGTGCACTGGTTGACCGACGTGCTGGGCGGCTGGGCGCTGGCCGGCGCCTGGCTGGCGCTGGTCCTCACCGTGACCATCACCATCGGGAGGCTGTCCCCGGGCGCCGCGGTCCTCCCCGCCCGGCCCGCTGCGGCCGAGCGATCTCAGGGATGGCTCGCTCCTCAACCAACCGAAGCGGAGCAGAGGGCCGTGACCGGGCCCTCAGGTCTGACCTCGGCGCAGGTGCGCGCACGCCTGGCGGCCGGGCAGGTGAATACGCTGCGCCAGCGCACCAGCCGCAGTTTCGGGCAGATCCTCACCGCCAACGTGTTCACCCGATTCAATGCCCTGCTCGGCGCCCTCGCGATGGTGATCCTATGGGTGGGGCCCGCGCGGGACGCGCTGTTCGGCCTCGTCATCGTGGCGAATTCGGCGATCGGCATCGTGCAGGAGGTGCGCGCCAAACGGGTACTCGACCGGCTGGTGCTGGTCGCGGCCCGGCGTGCCCATGTCCTGCGCGACGGCGCCGTGACTCAGGTGGCCGTCGAGGAGGTCCTACTCGACGACCTGGTGGAGCTGCACGCCGGCGAGACGGTGCCCGTGGATGGGGTGGCGCTGCGCACGGACGGGCTGGAGGTCGACGAGTCGCTGCTGTCCGGAGAATCCGAGCCGGTGCCACGATCTGTGGGGCAGGAGGTACGGGCCGGCAGCGTCGTCGTTGCGGGCACGGGCCGAATGCAGGCCGTGCGGGTCGGCCAGGACACGTTCGCCCAGCGGCTGGCCGCACAGGCCCGCGAGTTCCAGCTCACACGCTCGGAGTTGCGCGCGGGCATCGATCTGGTCCTGCGGTACGTCTCCTGGGCGCTGCTACCGGTCGCCGTCCTGCTGGGCATCGGCCAGCTGACTCGTGCCGGGGTCGGCTGGACCGACGCGGTGCGTGGATCGGTCGCTGGAGTGGTCGGCATGGTGCCCGAAGGCCTGGTGCTGCTCACCAGCCTCGCGATGGCCGCGGCGATAATCCGGCTCGGCCGCCGTGACGTACTCGTGCAAGAACTGGCCGCCGTGGAAGCCCTCGCTCGCGCCGACGTCCTCTGCCTGGACAAGACCGGCACGCTGACCGATGGGGCCATCACCGTCGAACAGGTCATCCCAGCGGCAGCGCCGGCATGCGCCCCTGACCCGGCTGAGGCGCTGGCGGCGCTGGCGGCGGCGGACCCGGATCCGAACCCGACCATGCGCGCCCTGGCCCGCGTCGGCGGGCGACCGTCCTGGACTCCGACCGCCGGCGTGCGGTTCTCGTCCGCGCGCCGGTGGAGCGCCATCACGTTCGGCGAGAGGGGGACGGTACTGCTCGGCGCGCCCGATGTCCTGCTCACCGGCCTTCCGGCCGCCAAGGCCCTCCTCGCCCAGGCTCACCGGCTGGCGGCGGCCGGCAGCCGTGTCCTGGTCCTCGCCCACAGCGCCGGCCCGATCGGACCGGCCGGCGACCGCCCGGCACTGCCCGCCGACCGCGCGCCGCTCGCGCTCGTCGTGCTGACCGAGCACGTGCGCGCGGACGCCCCCGGCGCGTTGCGGTACTTCGTCGAGCAGGGCGTGACACTGAAAGTGATCTCCGGTGACGACCCCGCCACGGTGGCGGCGGTGGCCGGCCGCGCGGGCGTACCCGGCGCGGAGCGTGCCGTCGACGGTCGGGACCTTCCTGGCGACGAGACGCAGGTGTCCGACCTGGCGTCCACCCGCACCGTGTTCGGCCGGATCGACCCGCATCAGAAGCGGACGCTCGTGGCGGCGCTGCAGCGCCGCGGGCGCACCGTCGCGATGACCGGCGACGGAGTCAACGACGTACTCGCACTGAAGGACGCCGACCTCGGGATCGCCTTGGGCTCCGGTACCGCGGCAAGCCGGTCCGTCGCCCAGCTCGTGCTGCTGGACGGACAGTTCGCCGCGCTTCCCGGCGTCGTGGCGGAAGGCCGCCGGGTCATCGCGAACATCGAGCGCACCGCGAAACTGTTCCTCACCAAGACGGTCTACGTCATGTCACTGGCCGTGGCCGTCGGCGCGGCCGGGGTGCCGTTCCCGTTCCTGCCTCGTCACCTGACCCTGATCGCGGCGCTGACCATCGGCATTCCCGGGTTCTTCCTCGCTCTGGCGCCCAACGCCTCCCGGGCTCGCCCGGGTTTCATCGGACGCGTGCTGTCATTCGCCGGACCCGCCGGGGCGGTGGCCGCCGCGGCCACGCTCGCCGCCTACGGCCTGGCCCGTCACGTCGCACCGGCGGACACAGGCCAAGCCCGCACCGCCGCGACCGTCACCCTCGCTCTCACCGGCCTGTCCGTGCTGGCCGCGTTGGTACGCCGCGGAGCCGGCCGACAGCGAGCGCTGATCCCCGCACAGCTCGCCGCCCTGGCCTTGGTGCTCGCCGTGCCGCCGGTCCGTACCTTCTTCGCCCTCGCCCTGCCCACGGCCTCCGTGTGGGTGATCATCGTTGGCATCGCCGCGGTCGGATTCGCTTTCATCGCCCTCACCTCGCGATTGACCGCGCCCCCGGAGCCGCCGACCAAATCCGGGTCAAGCTGTACCTAGCCGTATCGGTTTTACCGGGTCAGCCGTTAGCGATCACTTCGCGGGGTAGGCGATTCGATGACGGTCCTGAGCACCACACCCACCTGGTGAGGAGGCCGACTCATGATCTCCGTCTCGGTGCGAGCGCTGGTGACCAGCGCGTTCACCATCGCCCTCAGCGCCCCGGTGAGCGGCGCGTGCGTCGCGTCAGCCCTGGCGGTGGGCCCGGCCGCCGTCCCGGGGGCGCATACGCCGAATCCGCAGACGCGCACCGACTTGGCGCAGTCGATGCGGGGTGAGGCGTTCGCGAACGCCTCCTACCGGCTTTACGCCCAGCAGGCCCGGCGGGAGGGCCTGCCGTCGGTCGCCCGCCTGTTCGAGCGCACGGCCGATGTGGAGTTGGACGAGCACTTCAAGGAGGAGGCCGCGCTGAGCGGCCTGGTGGGGAGCGACACCGCCAATCTGCGTGACGCCATGACCGGTGAGACGTACGAGTCCCAGAAGATGTATCCCGGCTTCGCCGAGCAGGCCAGGGCCGACGGTGACACCGAGGCCGCCACACGCTTCTCGGAGATCGCCCGTGACGAAGGAGTGCACGGTCGGGCGTTCGGCACGGCCCAGCGCGTGGTCGAGTCCGGCCGGGGCAGCGTCCCGGAACCGCCCAAGGTCGATCCGGTGCGGGTACCTGCCGGAGCGCCGACGGTGCATGCGCAGCGGACCAAGACCAACCTGGACACGGCCATGCACGGCGAGGCCCTCGCATACGCCAAGTACCGGCTGTACGCGGAGCACGCCAACAACCCCTCCGTGGCACGCCTGTTCCGTGGCAACGCCGACGTCGAACGGCGCGAGCACTTCGCCGATGAGGCCAGGCTCGCTGGGCTCGTCGGTACGACGCGGTCGAACCTGGGCAAGGCCATCACAGGCGAGCGCTACGAGTCTCAGACCATGTATCCGACCTTCGCCAAGCGGGCCAGGACGGCGGACGACACCGAGGTGGCGACGCGCTTCTCGCACAACGCCAAAGACGAGGCCGGTCACGCCCGTGCCTTCCAGCAGGCCCTGAATCGGCTGCCGTAGTCAGGCCCGCGGACGTTCACCCGGAGCTGGCATCTCTCTCGATCATCAGATCCGCCGTTACTTTTACAGTCCCGATCGTCGCGGTCATCGACAAGATCTTCGCCCCGCAGGTCCAGGGCCTGTCACCGCTGGCACGCGAGCAGGTCCGCACCCGGCTCGAACGGACCGTCGGCAACCCCACCGCCAAGGCGGCTGTAGACATGGCGCTGTGGGACGTGATCGGGCAGGCTGCCGACGTCTCCGTCACTGAACTGCTGGGCGGCTGGACCGACCGGATGCGAGTCAGCCATATGGTCGGCTTCGCCCCCGTGGAGCAGATGGTCGCCGAGGCCGAGCGGGTCCGCGACACCTACGGGATCATGACCTTCAAGGTCAAGGTCGGACGCCGGCCCTACCGTCAGGATGTCCCCGCGTGCCGGGCCCTGCGCACCGCACTCGGCCCGGACGCCGAGCTCTACATCGACGGCAACCGCGGCTGGAGCGCCTCTGAGTCCGCACGCGCCCTGCGCGAGATGGAGGACCTCGACCTCGCCTTCGCCGAAGAACTCTGCCCCGCCGACGACGTACTGGGCCGCCGCTGGCTGGTCTCCCGCTGCCCCATCCCCTTCGTCGCCGACGAGAGCGCGCCTCGCCCCGCGGACATCACACGGGAACTGCTCGCCGGTGCGGCCACCGCCATCAGCATCAAAACGGCCCGCACGGGCTTCACCGACTCCCAGCGGGTGCTCTACCAGTGCGAGGGAATGGGCGCGGAGGTGGTGATCGGAAACCAGATAGACGGGCAGATCGGCACCCTGTGCTCGGTCGCCTTCGGCGCCGCCCACCGCGCCACCAGCCGCCGCGCCGGTGAGCTGTCCAACTTTCTCGACATGACGGACGACCTGCTGGCGGACCCACTGGTCATTACCGACGGCGAGCTCAAGGTCCGCGAAGGCACCGGGCTCGGCCTCACCGTCGACACCGACAAACTGGCGCACTACCGCCAGGACCGGTGACCACGCCACGGTCCAGGCCGGCACACGCTGAGCCTGAGGCGGGGTCGGCGACGGAGCGTGGGCCAGGTCGACGCCCAGGGCCTCCGTCGACGGGCTGCGCCTCGTCGGGCCCGACAAAGCGCAGGCAGTTGTGCGTACGAGAGCCGATCACATCCCAAAGCGGTCTGCGCTTGGCAAAGGTCAGCCGATCAGGCGCAGGTCCTTGTCGAAGTCGACTCGCGCAAGGTCGGTGCGGGAGGCGATGCCGAGCTGGGGGAACACGTTGGACAGGTGATGTCCCACGGTGCGTGGGCTGATCAGCAGGCAGGCGGCGATCTCCCGGTTGATGAGCCCGTCGGCCGCCAGCCGCGCCGTCCCGATCCTATTTTCGTGCGGCACAGGTCAACATCAGCACCGGCATCCACCTCCCGCGGCAGCGCAGCCGCGTGCACACCTCGAAGCCGTCCAGACCGGGCAGCATCACATCCAGTACCACCGCGTCGAAAACCGCGGTCTCCGCCAAGGCCACCGCCTGGGGACCATCGGCGGCCACGTCGACGGCGTACCCCTCCTCGCTCAGCGCCCGCCGCAGCAGCGCACGCATCTTCGGCTCATCCTCCACCACCAGGACCCGCATCGTCCTCTCCTCGTCCTGGCCCTGACCTGCGCTAGTGCGCCGGCCCGCCATACGAACGCTGCCCCGGGTTCATGAAACTGCGATGAAGTTCTCAACCTCCGGGCGCGTCTTCATCCGAACTTCATCAGCGGCGGCTGTGCTATCAGGTAACACCGCGTTACGGATTGAAGGAGCAGGACCCATGTCCGTACGTCTACGGTCTCTGGACTCCCATACCCGGATGGCCGCACTGGGTGCCGCGGCGACGCTCGCGCTGGCCGCGTGCGCCGGCGCCGGCCCCACGGCCACCGGTCCAGGAATGAGCATGACCGGTCACCAGACCCAACCCGGCCAAGGGCAGCCGCCTGTGCACACCAGCGCGGCGGACTGGAAACCGGTCTCCGACACCCTCGGGCGGACCGGCACACTCATGGACGGCACCGTCTACCGGGTCCCGCTGACTCGCAAAGACCTCGCCGTCACCACACAAGGCGTGAAGATCAAACCGGGTCTGGCCTTGGGCGGCTACGCGACCTTCGCCAAGTACCACGACGGCACCATGGCGATGGGCGACCTCGTCGTCACCGAAGACGAACTGCCCAAGGTCACCGACGCCCTCCAGCGCAACGGGATCGCCCAGACCGCTCTGCACAAACACCTGCTGCAACAGTCGCCACCGGTCTGGTGGGCTCACGTCCACGCCTTGGGCGACCCGGTGAAAGTCGCCCAGGGGCTCAAGGCCGCCCTGGCGGTCACCGCGACGCCGCCGGCATCCAAGCCACCGGCCACCCAGCCGCCCATCGATCTCGACACCGCCGGCATCGACAAGGCCATCGGCCGCCACGGCACCGCCGACGGCGGCATCTACAAGTTCACCATCCCCCGCAATGACACCATCAGCGACAGCGACGGACACACACTGCCTGCCGCCCTCGGACTCACCACCGCGATCAACTTCCAGCCCCTCGGAGGCAAGAAAGCCGCGATCAACGGCGACTTCGTCATGACCGCACCCGAGATCCAAAAAGTGATTCAAGCGCTCCGCAAAGGCGGAATCACCATCGTCGAACTGCACAACCACAGCCTGGACGAACAGCCCCGGCTGTTCTACATGCACTTCTGGGCCACCGGTGACGGCGTGAAGCTCGCCCAGACACTCCGCCCGGCACTGGACGCCGCGAACCTCAAACCCGCCGGATAAGACGCAGACGCCTTCGACGCCTGCTCAGTCCGGCCCGATAGCCGCGACGGGTCAAAGGGCGCCTTATAGCGGCCATCAGGTACGCGAGCGGCCGGGTGGGAAGCAGCCAGCGCATCGGGCTCTTTTTACATGACGTCTTCAATCGCAGCTCGCTGGGGCCGATTTTCAAGCGGTGTACACCGCCAGACGGCGGTGACCGCGCTCTCGGCCACCGTCGAAGCGGATCGATCTCGGCAATTTACTGATCAAGGACTCTAATCATGGAACTTCTCGACCAGATCGCGTTGGTCACCGGCGGCGGCTCGGGCATCGGCCGTGATACCGCACTGGCCCTTGCTCGTGAGGGAGCTTTCGTCATCGTCGCCGGCCGCAATGCCGACCGTCTCGCCGAGGTGGTCGCAGCGATCGAGGCCTCGGGCGGCAAGGCCCGCGCCGTCCCGGCCGACGTCAGCGACATCGACTCGCTGCGCCGGCTCGCCGAGGAGGCCGGCGAGGTCGACATCCTCGTCAACAACGCCGGCGTATTCCCCTTCGCACCGGCCCTGAAGCAGGGGCTGGACGATTTTGAGCAGATGTTCAATACCAACGTCCGGGGACCGTTCTTCCTCACTGCCGCCCTAGCGGCGAAGATGGTCGCCAAGAACTCGGGCAGCATCATCAACGTAAGTTCGATCGCCGGTCTTCAGGGTCTCCCCAACGCTGCCGCGTACGGAGCGACGAAGGCGGCCCTCGACTCTCTCACCCGTGGCTGGGCCGCCGAGTTCGGCGGCAGTGGAGTTCGAGTCAATTCCGTCGCACCTGGCAACACCCGGACCGAGAACGTGCTTAAGGCGCTGGGCGAAGAGGAATTCGAGGAATGGGGCAGGACAAGCAACCCGCTCGGCCGACTTGGCCGTCCGAGTGAGATCGCGGAGGCGATCGTCTTCCTGGCCTCCCCGCGTTCCAGCTACATCACCGGAGTCACCCTTCCCGTCGACGGCGGTTTTATCGTGCGCGGCTAGGACCCTCACCGGGCGGGGTCGGTCGGCCACTGGACGGGGACAGCCGTCATGCTGCGCGAGGTCGGTCTTCGTGGTCTGCCTGACGGCAGGCGCCCTATTCCGCCGTTGTTCGGCCCCGCCAACGGCGCACCCGCCGACTGGCTTCCCCGCTCTGCCTGTCGGCGGGAACCGGCGAGGTGTCCGCTACGGCTCGCGAGTTCCTCGGGGATACGGGGCACGGATGTGGATCCGGTCGTCTTCAGGAGTTCATAGGCCGTATTCCAGGAGGAGGTTGAGCCAGATCTCGCTCACCGTGGGGAACGCCGGGACGGCGTGCCACAGCTGGTCGAGGGTGACCGCGATGGTGGCCCCGTGCAGGAGATCGACCGTCACCGGGCCCACGAACGTGGCGCCCAGGAGCACGCGGCGGTCCTCGTCGACGACCAGCTTGGCCCGGCCGGTGTAGCCGGCGGACTGCAGTTGTGCCCCGATCACCGCGCCGATGTCGCACTCCACGGCGCGTACCGGCGAACCCTCGGCTCGGGCCTGGGACTCGGTACGCCCGGCCATGCAGACCTGCGGGTCGGTGAAGATGACCTGCGGGGCGCCTCGGTCGTCCGCGATGTCGCGAAGCGCCGGCAGGTCCTCGGACAGGCCCTTGACGCGTGCGGCGATCACGTCGCCGTACACCCGGGCCTGGTACTTGCCCATGTGGGTCAGGAGATTCCGCCCGTTCACGTCACCGACCGCGTACAGCCGGCCGTCGGGCACGTCCGTCGCTCGCATGCTCGCGTCCACCGCTATCGGGCCATCGGCCTTGAGGCCGATCGTCTGCAGCCCGATGTGTCCACGGCCAGCCGCCGTTCGGTGCCGACGAGGATCTCATCGGCCTCGATCCGCGAGCCGTCGTCGATGTGGACGGTCACCGGGCCACCCGGGCCCAGGCGCTCGACACGGGTGGCCGAGATGTTCGGGCGCTGCCGGTGGCCAGGATGACGGCGATCGGCGGAAGCGACGTACCGGAAAACGTATAGGAGGCCTTAGGTGGATCTTGGCCGACGTAACAAGTGAGGATCGGCAGGGCGGGCACCACGCCCGGTCCTATATGGATGCGGAGCGGTCGAGGGCAACGATGAGGTGGCCGAGGTCGCGGCGGTGGGAGTCGGCCCTCCCCGCGGCCCAGGTACGCCGAACGAGAGGATGACCGACCAGGGGCGACCAGGTGATGGTGTCCGGGATCGGCTGCGACCAGTGGGGCGGCGCCAGGGCGAAGGCATACCCCGCGCTGACGGCGGCGAACTTCACCTCGGCGATCAGTTCCTGTCCCTCCGGCACGGCCGGCCCCAACT
>JBJMIW010000413.1:0-8004 GCA_045806665.1 Actinoallomurus sp. | reverse complement strand
CGCGACGACCTGGCGCTGCGCGAGCCAGCCCATGCCGACGAGGAACATCGTGGCGAGCGCGACGAGCACCACCGAGATGACCATCGACAGGTTCCGCTTGAGACCGGCGAGGGTCTCGCTCAGGATGAACTGCAGGCGCATGGGTTCCTCTGTGTCGCAGTCTGTTTCGTCGCAGTCGGCTGGTCAGCGCTCGGAGCCGTACACGCCGCGGGACTGGTCGCGGACCACACGGCCGTCCTCGAGTTCGACCACCCGCTTGCGGAACGCGTCGACGATGGCCGCGTCGTGCGTCGCCATCACCACGGTGGTGCCGGTCCGGTTGATCCGGTCGAGCACCTTCATGATGCCGATGCTGGTCGCCGGGTCGATGTTCCCCGTCGGCTCGTCGGCCAGGAGGATCATCGGCCGGTTGACGAACGCCCGCGCGATCGCGACGCGCTGCTGCTCGCCACCGGACAGCTCATCCGGCATCCGGTGGGCCTTGCCCTCGAGGCCGACCAGGTCGATGACCTCCGGGACCACCTTACGGATGAAACGCCGCGGCTTCCCGATGACCTCGAGGGCGAACGCGACGTTCTCGTAGACGTTCTTGTTGGGGAGCAGGCGGAAGTCCTGGAACACGCAGCCGATGCGGCGGCGCAGGTGGGGGATCTTCCAGTTGCTCAGTCGACTCAGGTCCTTGCCGGCGACGTCGATACCGCCCTGCGTGGGCCGCTCCTCCTTGAGGATCAGGCGCAGGAAGGTCGACTTGCCGGACCCTGAAGGACCGACGAGAAAGACGAACTCGCCCTTCTCCACGGCCACGTTGACACCCTGGAGGGCCGGTCGACTCTGGTGGGAATAGACCTTGGTGACGTTATCGAAGTGGATCACGGCTGCATCACGACGTGCCAGTCTAGGGGCTGGGGGACGGCGCCGACTGTCTTGTCGTCGACAGACGACCTGCCGCGGCTTCCCGGCTTGGCGGGCCGATTGGCCAAGCAGCAGTCTAGGGGGGAGACTGGCATGGATCGTGCAACTTGGGTACACCCAAGAGAAGCAACCGGGCATCACGGACACCCGCCGCCGATGACGGCGGGCCACCGGCCAGAACCGCATACGCTGGGCGAATCACCGCTCAACGTTCAGAGAGGAGCCGGATGAGCTGCGAACATCTGATCTGTGCGCGATGCTCGAGCCCCGTCGTCGAGGGGCGCTGCCCCGCGTGCCGCGCGGCACGCGCGGAGGTGCACCGCCCGGGGCCGTTCGGCCTGTCCCCCATCCTCATCGGTGCCCTGATCCTGGCGCTGACGCTGTTGATCGCGCTCAAGCTCGGCCTGCACTAGGACATATCTAACAAGTCCCCTGTCCGGCTGCGCGCCGCTCGCTACCAACGGGATTCGTCGGACACCCCTCGACGATCGACCGCCGGACAGACCGGCCCCGGTCACCGGGACAGGGCCGGGGTCACCCCTGGTCTTCCCCGGCCTCCCGGCGGCGCATCCACCGGATCTCGGCCTCGATGAACTCATCGATGTCGCCGTCGAGGACCGCCGTCGGGTTCCCCGCCTCGACGCCCGTGCGCAGGTCCTTGACGATCTGGTAGGGGTGCAGGACGTAGTTGCGGATCTGCGTGCCCCATGAGCTCGTCGACTCGCCGCGCAGTTCGTTCATCCGCTCGGCCTCCTCCTGGCGCGTGCGCTCCAGGAGCTTCGCCTGCAGCACCGTCATCGCGGTCGCGCGATTCTGCAGCTGGCTGCGTTCGTTCTGGCAGGAGACGACGATGCCGGTCGGCAGGTGGGTGATCCGCACCGCCGAGTCGGTCGTGTTGACGCCCTGGCCGCCGGGGCCGCTCGAGCGGTAGACGTCGATGCGAAGCTCGTCCTCGGGGATGTCGACGTGGTCGGTCTGCTCCACGACCGGCACGACGTCCACACCGGCGAACGAGGTCTGCCGACGGCCCTGGTTGTCGTACGGGGAGATCCGGACCATGCGGTGGGTGCCGTGCTCGCCGCGGAGGGTGCCGTAGGCGTAGGGCGCCCTGACCGTGAACGTCGTGGATTTGATGCCGGCCTCTTCGGCGAAGGACGTCTCGTACACCTCGGTCGGGTAGCCGTGGCGCTCGGCCCAGCGGAGGTACATCCGCTGCACCATCTGGGCGAAGTCGGCGGCGTCGACCCCGCCCGCCTGGGAGTTGATCGTGACCAACGCCTCGCGCGAGTCGTACTGCCCCGACATGAGGGTGCGGATCTCGAGCTGTTCGATGTCCTTGCGGAGCGCGCCCAGCTCCCGCTCGGCCTCGCCGCGGGCGTCGTCGTCGGCCTCCTCCGAGGCCAGCTCGAGCAGCACGGTGGCGTCGTCGAGCCTGCTGCGCAGGCCCTCCACCTTGCCGAGCTCGCCTTCGAGGTAGGACAGCCGCCGGGTCACCTGCTGGGCGCGGTCCTGGTCGTTCCACAGATCGGGGTCGGCAGCCTGCTCGCGTAGCGCCGCGATGTCGCGACGCATCGCGTCGAGGTCGAGGACGGTCTCGATGCCGGTGAGCATCGAACCGAGCTCCTTTATCTCTTCCGAGGGGTCCATGGCTGCCACGTTCGAAAGCCTACCCGTGCCCGTACTCTCCGCGTACGCGCTCCGCGGTCTCCGCCGACCCGTCGGCGCCCCGCTCCGGACCTTTCACCTTTATCGGGACCGGACCACCAGGCGGGTGCACTCGGAGATCCCTGGCATACTCTGCCCGACAGCTGTAACGAAGGCCGGGGATCATGAACAAGGCGGTTGCGTCCACGCTTGTGGCGGTGCTCACTCTCACCGCCGCCGCGGGCTGCTCGGGCAAGCCCCATCGCACCGTCCGGACGACCCCGGTCGCGGACGAGACCAGCCCCCCTCCCGAGCCGGTGACCCCCGACATGGCGGCCAAGGCGTTCCACTCGTTCGTCAACAACGACGACGTGGCCCGGGCCAGCGGAGACGAGCGGCTGGCCCTGTGGTGGACCAGTGAAGGGCAGTCCCAGCTCACTGCGGCGGCGTTCCGGCGAGCGGTCGCCGCGGGCGACCCGGTCCCCCGTTACCGGTACGTCTCACCGGTCTTCTACGTGCCGCACCTGCTGGCGACGGACCCGCAGTGGTTCGTGGTGAGCGCGCGCCGGACCACCGCGGACGGCAAGAACCCCCACCCCGTCTATATGGGTTTCCTCCGCTCGAAGGCGGTCAAGCGCTGGCGGCTGAGCCTGCTCGCCGTGCTGGACGACAAGCAGAAGGCCCCCAAGATCCTTGTGGACGCGGCCGGCTACGCGAAGGCGCTGCCCACCTTCGACAACGCCCTGCTGATCCCGCCCCGGCTGGTCCCGTCGATCCAGGCGACGCTCGCCGAGGAGGGCCCGCAGAACGTCGCCGCCCAGGTGATGCGCGCCGGGAAGTACACCACGGGGTACTACACGGCGGACCAGAAGGCGATGAAGAGTAAGAAGGACAAGAAGGCCGGGGTGCGCAGCAGCGTGGTCTACTCCGCGACCTCCTTCCCGATCTTTCCGCTGGCGACGGCGGACGGCGGCGGCCTGGTGCTCTACGCGCTCGGCCGGGACACGGTGATCACCAAGAGCAAGTCCAAGCCCGGCCGTGTCCCCGTCCCCGACGACGCCGCGCCGTTCGTCGCCACGAACCTCGTGCGCAACGAGATCGACATCAGCCAGACCATGCAGTACGCCGCGGTCGTCCCGGGCAAGCCGAAGAAGGACGACGGCACCGTCAAGGCGCAGATCATCGGCACCGACGGCGGCACCGTCAAGGCGTCCGTCCCCGCCAAGTAGCCCGGCCGCGGACCCCTCCCGGGCCGCTCAGGAGGCCCGGGCCGAGGCGAGGTCGAATGCCTCGAGCAGCACGAGGGCGCGGCCGCGTACCGGCAGGTAGGCGACCGCACGCCAGACCCAGGTGGCCGTGACCCGATGCCCCGACCTGCCGTGCAGGTAGGTGCGGACGTCCACCGGCAGGACCGTGACGTCGCCGCCACCGGAGGCCGTGTAGGTCGTCGTGCGCCGCAACGAGTAGCTGACGAGCGCCCCGCCATCGTCCGTCCGCAGCGCGTAGACCGGATGGCCCGTGGGCGACGACCGGCCCGCGACGGCCACCTTGTCCGCGCGCAGTCGTCTCTCCTGCCGGGCCTCGGCCGTCCGCCAGTCCCGGGCGGTCGCGCCAGGCATGATCACCCGGTCGTCCCCGCGATCGAGGTACGCGGCGTGCGCGGCGGGCAACGCGTCCGGCCTCGTCGCCAGCGTGGCGGCCGCCGGATCGACCGCGACGGCGTACCCCTGCTCGTCCGTGGCGATCCTCGGCGACGGTCCCTGGAAGTAGACCCGGCTCGACAACCGCCATCCCGTCCTCGCGCTCTTCTGCGCGAACACCGCGAACACCGGGCGTTCGGCACCGCCGCGCCGCTCCAATGCCGCCACCGCGAACCACCGGGGCAGACCGCGCAGCCGCGGCACGTACATCACGGGATTGCGCAGGGAGATCGCCCCGGTCTGCGGCGGCCGTCCGCCGCCGAGGCGCAGGGCCGCCTCGGCGGTGGCGCCGAGCGCGTCGGTGCCGACGTCCCGCCACTCCTTTGCGTCACCCGCTGTCACCGCCCGGTTGTAGCGGCGGACGTAGGTCGCGAGGATCCGCGCCGACGCCTGGGCCGAGACGGCGGGTACGGCGGTGTCACCGGTCGCATCCCGCTGGTCGGGGCCGCCCCGGCACCCGGCGAGGAGGAGGATCGCCAGCACGGCCGGCGCGACACGGCGGGGGCGCATTGCCGAATTCTGACATCACGCCCTCAGGCTCCACACCGCCGGGGCGGCCCCGCCCGCTACGACGCCGTCGCCTGGATCGCCTTCCGGTAGCTTCCGACGACCCGGGCGGCGCCCTGCGGAGGGACCAGGGCGAGGTACTGGGTCAGCGCGGTCGTGGCCAGGTGGTGACGGACCTTGCCGGTGATCAGCCCGGCGAGGTCGCCGCCATTGCCGATCAGCCCCGGCTTGGCCACGTCGTAGGTCTCGCTCTGGCGTACGACGTACCAGACGAGCGCGCCGCCGTCGGTCGTGCGCACCGCGAACGCCTGCTGCCGATCGGGCCGGAAGTCGGAGGTGAGCGTCACCCCCCGCCGCTTGAGCAGGGACTCCGCCTTGACCAGAGCGTCGTGCGCCTGGGTGGTGTACGGGCCGGGCGCCATGCCGGAGGTGCCGCGCGACAGGGTGGCGGCGTGCACGGCGGCGACCTTGCCCGGCGCCGGCGCGGTCTTGCCGTCGTCGGCGGCGACGGCGGTGGCGTAGCCGTCCTTGTCGAGGGCGACGTTGCTGATCGTCGTGACGGGGAACGGATCGGCGGTGAGCAGCCAGGGACCGCCGGGCCGCTCCTGGGTGAAGACGAGGGCGTGCCGGGTCTTGCCGGTGGTGGCGGCGACCGCGAACCACTTTGGGAACCCCGTCTGCCGGGGGATGTAGTACGCCGGAGCGGTATAGGCGAACGGAGCGTGCTTCTCCCCTGCCGCAACGCGCCGCCGGTACTCGGCCCGGTCCATGTCGAGCTGGGCGCCGGTCTCCACGGTTCCCAGCAGCTTCTCGTCGGACTCGCCGTTGGCCCGGTTGTTGACCGACTGGTAGTGGACGAGCAGCTGCGCGGCCCGGTCCTTCGTCACGGCGGGCGCGGCGATCGCCGGGGAGCCGCCGCACGCGGCCAGGGGCAGCATGAGGACCGTCAAGGCGGTGAGGTGTCGAAGCATGCCGACCAGATTCGCACAGTGATCATTCAATTACCGTGCGAATCCGAAATTCCTCGGTGGGAGACGCCCCGGCCGCCGGGGCGTCTCCCACCGGCGCGTCATCCGGGCAGCGTGCCGGCGGTCACCAGCGTGCGGATCGCCCGCAGCGCGACCGACAGGGTCGCGATGCCGAAGCTGTCGCTCTCCCAGATCTCACCGAGGGTCTGCCCGGCGCGGGACACCGCGGCGCTGTTCTTCTCGGCCCAGATCGCGAGGCGTTCCTCGGGATCCGCTCCCGGCTCGCTGGTCACGAGGACGTCGCGGGCGAGGGCCGCGTGCGCGGCGTACAGGTCGTCGCGCAGCGCCGAACGGGCCATCGACTGCCAGCGGTCGTCGCGCCGCAGCGCGATGACGCGTTCGCGCAGCCGGGCGATCTGCAGGCGCTCGGCCAGGTCGAAGTAGACCTCGGCGACCTCCTCGACCGGCCGTCCCGTGCTGTGGGAGATCTCGACCAGGTCGAAGGCGGAGTAGGCCGGGACCATGATCGCCACCTGCTCGGCCAGTTCGCCGGGCACACCCGCCTCGGTGAACCGGTCCCGCCGATCCTCGAAGCCCTCCAGGTCGCGGCCGACCAGCAGCTTCGGCAGCTGGGGTGCCAGCGTGGCCGCGCCGTGGGCGAAGAAGTCGACCGTCTCCCGCAGGTCGAACGGCATCCGCCGGTTGTGCAGCAGCCAGCGGGCGCCGCGCTCGGTCAGCTTCCGCGCCTCGAGACGCATCCGGATCTGCACGGTGGTGTCGACCTGGGGCTCCAGGGCGTCCACCGACTTCCAGAACCGCGGCATGTCGAACACCGCACGCGCCACGAGGTAGGCGCGGGCGATGTCGGAGGACGAGGCGCCGGTCTCCTCGTTCATCCGGAACGCGAACGTCGTGCCGCTGTTGTTGACCATGCTGTTCACGACGGACGTGGAGATGATCTCCCGACGCAGCGGGTGCCGGTCCATGTAGTCCCGGAAGCGCTCCCGCAGCGGCGTGGGGAAGTACTTCACCAGCCGAGTGGCGAGGTGCGGGTCGTCCGGCAGGTCGGAGGCCCGGATCTCCTCTTCCAGCGTCAGCTTCGTATAGGCGAGCAGCGTGGCGAACTCCGGGCCGGTGAGACCGAGGCCCCCCTGCCGCCGCTCGGCCAGCGCCTTGTCGTCGGGCAGGTCCTCCAGCCGCCGCTTGAGCTTGCCGTCCCGCTCGAGCTTGCGGAGGTACCGCGCGTGCACGTGCAGCATGGAAGACGCCTGCTTGCGCGCGGCGGCGAGCACGACGTTCTGCGCGTAGTTGTCGCGCAGCACCAGGTCGGCCACCTCGTCGGTCATCTGCAGGAACAGCGCGTCGCGCTGCTTGCCGGTCAGCTCACCGTCGCGGACCACCTGGTCGAGCAGGATCTTGATGTTGACCTCGTGGTCGGAGGTGTCCACCCCGGCGGAATTGTCGATGAAGTCGGTGTTGACCAGGCCACCGCCGAGGGAGAACTCGATCCGGGCACGCTGCGTGAAGCCCAGGTTGCCACCCTCACCGATCACCTTGCAGCGCAGTTCGGTCGCGTCGGCGCGCAGGGCGTCGTTGGCCCGGTCCCCGACGTCGGCGTTGTTCTCGTTCGACGCCTTGACGTACGTGCCGATCCCGCCGTTCCACAGCAGGTCGACCGGGGCGCACAGGATCGCGTGGATCAGCTCGTGCGGCATCATCGCGGTGACGCCGTCATCGATGCCGAGCGCCTCGCGCACCTGCGGGGTGATCGAGATCCTCTTGGCCTTGCGGGGGTGCACGCCGCCGCCCTTGGAGATCAGCGCGGTGTCGTAGTCGGCCCAGGAACTGCGCGGCAGCGCGAACATCCGCTTGCGCTCCTGGAACGACGCCACCGGATCCGGGTCCGGGTCCAGGAAGATGTGCCGGTGGTCGAAGGCCGCGACCAGCTTGATGTGCTCGGACAGCAGCATCCCGTTGCCGAAGACGTCACCGGACATGTCGCCGACGCCGACGACGGTGAAGTCCTCCTTCTGCACGTCCACGCCCAGCGAGCGGAAGTGGTACTTCACCGACTCCCAGGCGCCACGTGCGGTGATGCCCATGGCCTTGTGGTCGTAGCCGACCGAGCCGCCCGAGGCGAACGCGTCGCCCAGCCAGAAGTCGTACGACGCCGCGACCTCGTTGGCGATGTCGGAGAACGTCGCGGTGCCCTTGTCGGCCGCCACCACCAGGTAGGTGTCGTCGCCGTCATGCCGTACGACGTCCGGTGCCGG
>JBJMIW010000412.1:0-26827 GCA_045806665.1 Actinoallomurus sp. | reverse complement strand
GCTCACCACGCCAGCGGATCATGAACCGCTCGGTGATCGTCCGGCCCTCGCCCACGCGGCTCTGGGGGACCATCGGCAGGCCGAGGCCGCGAGCGCTCTGCGCCACGAACGACAGGGCGGTCACCGACGTACGGGCCAGGTCCTCGCGGGCCTGCTCGTCGCTGATGTCCAGCAGCGGACGCATCCCGTACGCCGGCGCGATGATCGGCAGCGCGCTCTGGACGTCCACGCGGACGTCACCGGAGTGCACCGGCAGCACGTGCGGCTCGGCCGGGGCCAGCCCGGGAGTGAAGCTGTTGTCGACCAGCAGCCCCCATGCGTCACCGAAGGAGACGCGGCCAACGAGATCTTCGATGTCGACTCCCCGGTACCGGAGAGCGCCGCCCTCCTTGTCCGGTTCCGCGATCTCAGTCTCGAAGGCCACTACGCCCTCGAGGCCGGGTTTGAAGTCGGACATGTTCTGTCCTGCCTTTCGTCCCCTTGTTGTACAGACACCAACTGGTAATTGAACCGCTTCATCCGTGATGCGACGTACCCGGGGGGGTGTGAGATGCGCAATTCTTTCCGTTTGAGCAACTCTCGCGGGACCTTGTCGCGTCGTCCATGGCCTGTCGCGAGAGGATGTCCTGTCGTGGAGCACGATGATGTCGCCGACCTCCGAGAGTCCTACTCCGGTGCGGGTCTTCATGCCCGCGACCTCGCGGCCGACCCGCTGACCCAGTTCGGAACCTGGTTCACCGACGCAGTCGGGGCGGGGTTGCCCGAGCCGAACGCCATGGTCCTCAGCACCGTCGACGCCGACGGACGGCCGAGCGCGCGGACGGTCCTGCTCAAGGGGTACGGCCCGGAAGGCTTCCGCTTCTTCACCAACCACCGCTCCCGTAAGGCTCAGGCGATCACCGCGGATCCCCGGGTCTCCCTCTTGTTCCCCTGGCACGCGCTACGCCGGCAGGTGATCGTCGAGGGAACCGCCGAGCGCCTGTCCCGCGAGGAGTCGGAGGCGTACTTCCGGTCCCGGCCGCACGGCTCGCAGCTCGGGGCCTGGGCGAGCGAGTTCCAGTCGGCGATCGTCCCCAGCCGTGACGAGATGGAGAGCCGGTACGCCGAGCTGGCCGAGCGCTGGCCGGACGAGGTGCCGATGCCGGACTTCTGGGGCGGCTACCGGGTGATCCCGACGACCGTGGAGTTCTGGCAGGGGCGTACGAACCGCCTGCACGACCGGCTCCGCTACCGCCGCGCAACCCCCAAAGAAGAGGGCGATTGGGTCATCGAGAGACTTAGGCCGTGAGTCCGAACCCCGATCCCCCGTCCCCTGAGGTCGACCACGTCGCAGGTGACGCCCCTGCCGCCGCTCCGCGCGCCGCCCGGTCCACCCGCCTGGGCGGGCTGGCGCGGCGGGCCGCGATCGACACGCGTCCGCTGCGCCATTCGGCGTTCCGGCGGCTGTGGATCGGGCAGACGGTCTCGTACACCGGCTTCCAGCTCACCTCCGTGGCCATCTCCGTCCAGGTGTACGCGCTGACGAAGTCGTCGCTCTGGGTGGGGCTGCTCGGCCCGGCCAACCTCGTCCCCCTCATCGTCTTCGGGCTCTGGGGCGGCGCGGTCGCCGACGCCATGGACCGGCGGCGCCTCCTGATCTCGGCGTCCCTCATCACGTGGGCGTCCACGCTGGGTCTGCTCCTTCAGGCGCTGCTGCACGTCGACAGCGTCCCGCTGATCATCGGGCTGGTCGCCGTGCAGGCGGTCGGGTTCGCCGTGACCTCCCCGACCCGCGGCGCGGTCATCCCGCGCCTGCTGCCGACCGCGCTCGTTCCGGCGGCCAACACCCTCAACTTCACCGCGTCGCAGACCGCGACGTTCGTCGGCCCCGTGCTGGCCGGCGTCGTCATCGGGCACGGCGGATACGCCGTGGCGTACGGCATCGACGCCGCGCTGTTCACCGTCGGGCTGTACGCCGCCGTCCGCCTGCCGACGATCCCGCCGCTTGGCGAGGAGACCGGGCGCCCGGGGCTGCGGTCGGTCGTCGAGGGACTGCGGTTCCTGGCCACCCGGCCGGTGCTGCTGATGTCGTTCGTCGTCGACATCATCGCGATGGGCGTGGCGATGCCGCGGGCACTGTTCCCGGAGGTCGCCGACACTCGGTTCGACGGTGAGGAGGCCGTCGGCTGGCTCGTGGCGGCGATCGCCATCGGCGCTGTCATCGGCGGCCTGCTGTCCGGCTGGATCGGCCGGATCCGCCGCCAGGGCGTCGCGCTGATCGCCGTCATCGCGGCCTGGGGCCTGGCCGTGGCGGCGGCCGGGCTCGCGCACGCGCTGTGGCTCGCGGTCCTGTTCCTCGCCCTCGGCGGCGCGGCCGACCTCGTCTCGGCGGTGTTCCGCCAGACGATCCTGCAGACGTACGCCCCGGACGAGATGCGCGGACGCCTCCAGGGCGTGTTCACGGTCGTCGTCGCCGGCGGGCCCCGACTGGGAGATCTGCGCGCCGGCGCCGTGGGCGCCGCGATCGGCGCGACCGCGTCCTGGGTCGGCGGCGGCCTCGCCTGCGCGATCCTCGTCGTCCTCGTCGGACTGGCCGCGCCCTCCTTCCGCCGGTACACCGCCGACCGATAGCCGCGCGGGCACGCGGAGACTCGCCGCGACGGAGCGTTGCCACAGAGCGACCGGCGCACTACCGTTCGCACCGCCTACGTGATCTTCCGTACCCGCCCGGAACCGAGGACTCCATGCAGCGACGCCTGCGAGCGGCGATGACGCTCGCCCTGTTCGGCCTGCCCGCGGCGCTGAGCGCGGTCCCCGCCCACGCCGCCGCCCGTACGCCGGGGGTCGCCGATTTCAACGGTGACGGCTACGGCGACCTGGCGATCGGGGCGCCCGCCGCGACCGGCGGCGGCCGGGTGGCCGTCGTGTACGGCTCACGTGACGGTGCGGACGTCAAGCACCACGAGGTCCTCGCCCCGCTCCTGCCCGGAGGAGCGTTCGGGACCGCCGTCGCGACCGCGGACTTCGACGGCGACGGCCGCACCGACGTGGCGGTGGGCGCGCCCGGCCACGGCACGATCGAGATCTTCACCGGGAGCCGTTCGGGCCTGAGCCGCCGAGCCGTCCTGACCCTCGGAGACGGGGCGGGACGGGCCCTCGTGGTCGGCGACGTCGACCACGACGGGCACCCCGACCTCCTCGCGGCGGGCGACTCCGCGCTCGTGGTCATCGGCTTCACCACCGGCGAGGCGAAGGTCGTCGCCTCGATCAAGGGCCGGCCCGCCCGGCACGTCGCCATCGCGGCCGGGGACGTGAACGGCGACGGGTACGCCGACGCGGCCTGGAACACCGACGGCCTCCTGCGCCTCCTCCACGGATCGAAGACCGGGCTCCGTGCGGCGTCCGGGACGGCGAGCGTCGGCTCGACAGGCGGCCTCGCGATCGCGGACGTGAACGGCGATCACCGCGGGGACGTCGTCGCGGGCGACCCCGCGGAGACGCACGGCGGGCTCCTGAAGATCTATCCCGCCGGTGACCTGCGGCATCCCCGGACGTACGGTCAGGGCTCCAGCGGCATCCCCGGCAAGGGCGAGAAGGGCGATGAGTTCGGCGCGGCCGTCACCGCGCGCGACGTCGACGGCGACGGGCGCGCCGAGGTGGTCGTCGGCGCGCCGGGAGAGGACATCGGGAGACACCGGGACGCCGGGGCCGTGACCGTCCTGCGCGGCAACGCCCGCTGGAACCTCGGCGCCGGCTCCTCCTCCTTCGGCCAGGACGCCGAGGGCGTACCGGGCGTCTCCGAGACCGGCGACCGGTACGGCGGCGCGCTGTCCCTCGCCGACCTCGACGGCGACACGAAGCTCGATCTGGTGGTCGGCACCCCGGGCGAGAACGGCGGCGACGGCGGTGTCTCCCTCTATCCCGGCCAGGGCATCGCCGGAATGATGGCTTTCGGTGGGAAATCCGCCGGCGTGTCCGCCGCCAAGGCCGACTTCGGTGCCTCTCTGGCCGGCTGACTAGTCGAGGACCTCGGCGGCGACCTTCAGGTCCGAGACCAGGCCGGCGAACGCCGCGTCACGGTCGTCGGCGCGCAGCACGGCCGACGGATGGATGGTCGCGACGTAGAAGCCGTTCTGCGTCGCCGACTCGTCGTCCAGAGGCGGGCGGGGGATCAGCTGACCGCGCTGCTTGGTGACCCGGAAGGACGGGCCGAGCAGCGCCTTGCCGGCCGTCGCGCCGAGAACGACGATCACCTCGGGATCGATGATGCGCAGTTCGGCGGTGACCCACGGCTTGCACGCCGTGATCTGAGCGGCGTCCGGCGTCTGGTGGATGCGGCGTTTGCCCGGCCCGGACTGGCTGAACCTGAAATGTTTCACCGCGTTGGTGACATAGGCGTCGCCCCGGTCGATCCCCGCCTCGGCCAGCGCCTGGTCGAGCAGTCGGCCGGCCGGCCCGACGAAGGGCGCGCCCCGGCGGTCCTCCTGGTCACCGGGCTGCTCGCCGACCAGCACCACCCGGGCCGCCGGGCTACCCGACCCGAGCACCGCCTGGGTCGCGTTCTCGTACAGGTCACAGCCCCGGCACTCCTGGGCGGCGCGGCGCAGGCCGTCGAGATCCGCCCCGGCCGGGACGTAGCGTTCGGCTCCCTCGAAACGTGTCATGGCGCGCTTAATCTACCCAGGCCGCGAGATCCGTACCCGTCGGGGAAGAGCGCGTGCGCACGGGACGTTCCTAACAAAGAGAAGAAGAGGATCGTCCCTGCCGTCTTCGGTTCCCCAACCGTTGCTCATCCGCCGTAGCATGGGGCGAGACTGGAGGAAGCCTTGACCGCACACGGCTTGATCGACACCACGGAGATGTACCTCCGGACGATCTTCGAGCTCGAAGAGGAGGGCATCGTCCCGCTTCGTGCGCGCATCGCCGAGCGGTTGTCGCAGAGCGGTCCGACGGTCAGCCAGACGGTGGCGCGGATGGAGCGCGACGGTCTGCTCAAGGTCGAGGGCGATCGTCACCTGGAGCTCACCGACACCGGCCGGTCGCTGGCCGTCCGGGTGATGCGTAAGCACCGGCTCGCCGAATGCCTGCTCGTCAACGTCATCGGTCTGCCCTGGGAGGACGTCCACCTCGAGGCCTGCCGCTGGGAGCACGTGATGTCCGAGGAGGTCGAGCGGCGGCTGGTCAGCCTGCTCGACGGCCCGTCGGCGTGCCCGCACGGCAATCCGATCCCCGGCCTGGTCGAGCTCGGCGCCGACGCGGAGGCGCCGACGTCGGAGCCGCTCGCCCTGATGACCGAGGTCGCCACCGCGACCGGTGTGCCGGTGGTCGTCCAGCGGATCAGCGAGCAGGTCCAGGGCGACCGCGCGCTGATGCTCAGACTCAAGGAGATCGGGATCCAACCGGGACGAGAGGTGACGCTTGCGGCGGCCGATGACGGTATCCGAGTGACCTGTGACGACGCAGCCGACCGTCACTCCATCGAGATCTCGCGCCGTGTCGCCTCTCACGTCTTCGTTTCGAAGCGCTGAGTTGCCGGTTCGGCGTATCACGGCGCGGCGTTCGTCGTTGAATAGTGCGGGGGACCACATCCGGGGGGCCGAGTGAGCGATCGCAAGGTGACAGGCCCATGAAGCGCTGGGGTGACCCGCCCGTCGACGCGCTGCTGCCGCCGAAGACCGTGCTGGACGCCATGGAGATGGCGGTCATCGTGTGCGACCGTTTCGGCAACGTCATCTACATGAATGCCTTCACCGAGAAACTCCTCGGTTTCGGCGGCCCGGAGTACATCGGCCGGTCGTGGCTGTCCCTCGGCGTCGCCGAGGAGGACCGCGAGCAGGCCCAGGACCTGGCCCGACGCGTCCTTAACGGCGCGGTCTGGGAGGGGACCTTCTGCAACGTCCGGGCCGACGGCAGCACCATCTACACCCGCGCGTACGCCGTCCCCCTGCGCCATCCCTCCGGCAGCGTCGAGGGCCTGGTCATTTTCGGCCGTGAGGCCCTGCGCAGCAACCAGCGTGATCAGGACCGCTACGGCCTGCTCGAGCGGATCGGCGAGCGGCTCGCCGCCTCACTGGAGCTGCAGCAGACGCTGCGCCGTGTCGCCGACACGCTCGTCCCGCAGTTCGCCGACCACTGCTTCATCGACCTGTTCAGCGGGGACAAACTGGTCCGCCGGGTCTCCCGGCACGCCGGCGACTGGACCCCGCCCCCCGGCACGTGGGCCGACGTGGGCGAGACGGTGGAGTACCCCTCCGGCCACTTCTGTGCCAAGGCCATGGCACGCCGCGACGCGGTGCTCGTCGAGGACGTCGTCGCCGACCGGATGAAGGCGCCGAGCCCGGCGAGCAAGCGGCTCGGCGAGGATGTCGGCGTGACGTCGATCATCGCGGCGCCGCTGCTGGCGCGCGGCGAGCTGCTCGGCGTGATGAGCCTGGCCCTGTCCGGCATCACCGTCCGGCCCGATCCGCACTACGACGGGTTCGACCGCGACCTCATCGGCGCCATTGCGAGCCGGGTCGCACTCGCGATCGACAACGCGATGCTGTTCGAGGAGGAGCGCGAGACCGCCCTGGCGTTCCAGAAGCACCTCCTGCCGGGCGACCGGCCACCGTCGCTCGACGGGCTGGAGATCGCCTGGCGCTACGAGCCGGCCCGTCCTCTCGAGTCGCACGGCCAGGGCATCCAGACCCAGGTGGGCGGCGACTGGTACGACGTGATCCCGCTGTCGGCGGGCCGGGTCGGCCTGGTCATCGGCGACGTCGAGGGCCGGGGCGCCCGCGCCGCCGCCGTCATGGGGCAGCTGCGGGCGGCGCTGCGCGCCTTCGCCCAGGACGACAAGCCGCCCGCCGACATCCTGACCAAGCTCGATGAATGGGTGCGCACGATGAGCACCCCGGTCGGCTCCGGCGCCACCGCCGAGGCCGAGCAGACGCCGCTCGTCTCCGTCACGTACTTCGTCTACGACGCGTGGTCCCGGCTCCTGTCCTTCGCCAACGCCGGCCACCAGCCTCCGCTGCTCATCCTCGACGGCGAGGTCGGGGAGCTGGAGGCCAGCGGCAGGGGCGCCATGCTCGGCGTCCGCCAGCCGGGCGTGGGCGGCGACATCCGGTACGAAGAGGAGACCCGTGAGCTGCCGCCCGGCAGCACCCTGGTCCTCTACACCGACGGTCTGATCGAGCGCCGTCCGAAGGAGGACGGCGACTACCACAGCCGCGAGCAGGCGCGCGAACTCCTGTACGAAGCGGTCCGCAAGGCGGCGCGGGGGAACGTCGAGTCGATCGCCAACGCGGCGTTCGAGGCCGTGCCCGGCGACATCGACGACGACGTCGCCATCGTCGTCGTGCGCACCGCGCCGAGCCGGCTGCAGGTCCAGGAGCGCACTTTCCCCGCCGAGCCCATCATGGTCTCGGAGGCACGCCGGCTGGCCGCCGAGACCTTCGCCCACTGGGGGATGCTCGACGAGCAGTCCGAGCTCGCCTGCCTCCTGGTCTCCGAGGTCGTCACCAACGTCGTGCTGCACGCCGCAAACACCCCGGCTCCCCGGCGCGAGTTCGTGCTCGAGGGAGCGCTGGGCCTGGAGGGCCTGGGCGGCTTCGATGACAGCTGGGACATGCCCGACCTGACCCGGCGCGAGCCCGCCACCAAGGAGTTCACGCTGCGGCTCCGACGCGGCGAGAAGGCCGTCTGGGTCGAGGTCTTGGACAAGGACATGCGGCTGCCCCGCATCAGGAGCGCCGGCGAGACCGACGAGGGCGGCCGCGGCCTCTACCTCGTCGACCAACTCGCCGCCCGCTGGGGCTCCCGCCCCATCAGCGACGGCAAGGCCGTCTGGTTCGAGATCCCGCTGAAATCCTGACCCGGTCGCCGGTGACCTTTCTGCGAGCACCGGCGAGTCGGCCGTACGCCATTGCCCGGTTCACCGAGTTGTTCGCACGGCCGATCTAAAGTGGAGGCGTGCTGGCGTGGGAGGTTCACGAGCCTGGGCCGATCGCGACGGGGCCACTGCGGGCGGTGGACCGGCCGGTTCCCGAGCCGGGGCCCGGCGAGGTGCTCCTGCGCGTCCGCGCCTGCGGCGTGTGTCGGACGGACCTGCACGTCGCCGAGGGGGACCTGCCACCACACCTGCCCGGTGTGACGCCCGGCCACGAGATCGTCGGCGAGGTCGTGACGCCCGGAGACCGGTTCGGTCCGGGGGACCGGGTCGGGGTGGCGTGGCTGCGCGGCACGTGCGGCATCTGCGCCTACTGCCGGCGTGGCGCCGAGAACCTCTGTCCCCGCTCGGTCTACACCGGCTGGGACCACCATGGCGGCTACGCCGAGTTCACCGTCGCCCCCGAGGCGTACATCTATCCGCTGATCGGCGACCGGGCCGACGCGGAGCTCGCACCGCTGCTGTGCGCCGGGATCATCGGGTACCGCGCGCTGCGGAGCGCCGCGCTGCCGCCGGCCGGCCGGCTCGGCATCTGGGGGTTCGGCGGTTCGGCGCATCTGGCCGCGCAGGTCGCGATCGCCCAGGGCGCCGTCGTCCACGTGTTCACGCGGGCGGCGGCGGCCCGGAAGCTGGCGCTCGAGCTCGGCGCCGCGTCGGCGCAGGACTCGTTCGACCCGAGCCCGGAGCCTCTCGACTCGGCGATCATCTTCGCGCCTGCGGGCGAGCTCGTCCCGGTCGCCCTGGAGCGCCTCGACCGCGGCGGCACACTCGCGATCGCCGGCATCCACCTCAGCGACATCCCGGTGCTGAACTACCAGACCCACCTGTTCCAGGAGCGCCGGCTCCGCAGCGTCACCGCGAACACGCGGGCGGACGGCGAGGAGTTCCTCCGGCTGGCCGACCGGCTGCGACTCATGGTGACGGTGACGCCCTACCCGCTGGCCGAGGCGGACCGCGCGCTGGCGGACCTGGCAGCCGACCGGATCAACGGGGCGGCCGTGCTGCTTCCGCCCGATCCCCGCTGACGGGCTCGGCCGCGACATAGGCCCACGACTGCGCGAACCAGAGCTCCCGGCCGATGAGGCGGGGACGGGCCCCGGTCTTCGGCCCGCCGTCGAGCTCGGCGGTCAGCTGCGCACGGATATGGTCGCGGTCGTCGGCCTCGGCGATCCACGGTTCGATCGGCCGCTCGATCGTGAACACGTCGAGCCGGCGGGTCCGGCCGCCGGCCTGCCGTACGAGGTCGACGAGCTCGCCGAACGTGCGCGTCGTCGTACGGGCCGGGTCGCGGAGGCGTTCGATACGGCCACAGTCGCCCGCGCGGGTCCGTACGACGTCCGCGATGACGAGCCGCCCGGCGCAGACGCCGAGGAGCCGCCGGACCAGGGTGACGGGGTCGGCGTCGGGCGCAGAGGTCAGGCGTGCGGTGATCAGCGTGAACGGCCCTTCAGGCACGGACGCGGCCTCCGCGCCGGTCACGCGCTGGACCCACGGGCCGAGGAGGCCGGAGGTGCCGCACCCGACGTCGAGACACGTATCGTCCGGCCGGGGCTCGGCGAAGTCCACAAGTCTGCGCACGTGACAGGCGGTGTCGGTCGCGTGCGCGCTGGCTTGTGGCATGGCCTCTCCCGGCAGAACGATGTGTCGCACGCGGTATGACGCCGCACCGGCAATCCGAGTTCATGGCAGGCGCTACTTTCCGGTCCGCTGCCCCCACATCATCAGCACCACGATCACGAAGACGACCATGAGCCCGATCACGCGGTCCCGGGACATGCCGAGCCCGACCCGCTTCAGGGCGCGGCTGGCGATGAACGCCAGCAGGATCGCCAGCAGTGCGAGCGTTACGACCCCACTCACGCGTATCTCCTCCGGTCCGACCCGCGACCAGCCTAACCCGGCCGGAGCCTCCTGCATGACGCCGCTCATCCGCGGGTACGGCGAGGAGCGATTACCCACGGTCATGCCGCGATCACCGACAGAGGGGAATGTCATGCAGCGTCATCCGTACCTGCTCGCAATTCCGGCGGCGGCCCTGATCGCCGCGGCGGGCACGGCATGCGGCGCCGGCGCCGCGAAGCCGATGGTGCCGACGGTGTCGCCGACGTCATCGCCGACGGCCTCGCCGACGGCACATGGCCAGGTGTCCGCCCAGGATCGCAGCTGGCTCACCGAGATCCACCAGGTCAACCTCGCGGAGGTCGAGGTCGGGAATCTGGCCGAGAAGAAGGGCGCCACATCGACGGTGCGTTCTGCGGGCCGGAGACTGGCGCACGACCACAGCCACCTCGACGACAAGACGACGAGCGTCGCCCGGCAGGTCGGCGTCTCCCTGCCCGGGGCGGTCGCGCCCGCCGACGCCAAGGTGGCGGATCGGCTGAAGACGGAATCGGGGAAGACCTTTGACCAGGACTTCCTCGCCGCGATGGTGAGCGGCCACGAGAAGGCGATCGCGGACACCAAGACGCAGATCTCCCAGGGCTCGTCGCCGCAGGTCGTCGCCCTCGCCAAGGAGGCGCTGCCCCACCTGCGCGAGCACCTGGCCATGCTGCGGAAGGCCCAGTCCTCCGGCTGACCCGGTCACCGGTTCGCCTCGACGGGCGTGGACTCGGCGAGCAGGTCGTCCAGCGCGGTCAGGAGCCGGTCCATCGGGATGCAGAGGGCCTCGTACGGCAGCCGGTCCGGGTGGAACCGCCGGGCGTCCAGCCGTTCCCGGAGCCGGTCGCCCGCCTGCCGTAGCGCGCCCGTGCCGGAAGACGGCGGCCAGGACGTCTCGAGGTGGCGGTACCGATAGGCCCGTACGGTGTCGGCGCCGTGGTCCAGCGCGTCACAGAACGACGCGACGAACTCCGGGTCGGGGTGGGGCGTCCCGGCCTCGATGGCGTCGACGAGCGCGCGGTGCAGGGTCGCGGTCCGCTTGACGACCACCTCCAGTGGCAGGAGTACGGGCGAGGGATCCGGCTCGGGCCCGGCCCGCCGCCGACGGGGATTGAGCCGGAGGCTCTCCCGGCCGCGTTCGATCGCCGCCCAGGCCTCTTGGACATGTACGCAGTTCCGCTCGGCCCTGCGGAGCCACTCGTTGGCCGAGTCCGGGCTCCACCCCTCGCGCAGCGATGCGGCCGCCCCTTCGAGCATCTCGGCGAGTTCGCCGGCGACCGACTCGATCACCCGACGGGCGTCCCGGAGATGGACCGGCGGCAGGATCAGGGCGTTCACCGAGACGCCGACGATCGTCCCCAATCCGGTCTCCAACAGCCGGGAGACGAGCTGATGTACGGATGGGTGTCCCGCGGTGAGCACCAGGATCGCGGTCGTCGACCCGTAGATGCCCTGGTCGCCGAACTCCCGCCAGTACGCCAGCGGCGTGGTGACGACCAGGACGAGCGCCAGCGTGAGGGTCCGGTCGCCGACCAGCAGGTAACCGCCGGTGGCGGCCAGCAAGCCGACGACGACGGCGACGACCTGCTGCACGCCCTTGACGGCGGAGCGGTAGACGGTCGCGTTCACCATGACCAGCGCGACCCAGGGCGCGAGGTACGCGAGCGGCGCGCCGAGCAGGAGCGCGGCGATCACCCAGGCGAGCAGCGCGGCGCCGGCCGCCTTGAGCGACTGGACGACGACGTCCCGCTCCCGGCCGGGGTGTCGGACGGCCTTCTGGACCGAGTGCAGCAGGTTCCGTAGCCGCCGGCTCGGCCATTCGATGATGGGAGGCATCCGGCACCTCGTGCCCGCGTCGCGGGGTTGTTTAACCTATGACCTGGGGGAACATGAGCCCGAAGCCTCGCGGTAGCCGGTGACGACAGGGAACGGCTCCGCGGCCGGAAGGGGGCCGATGTCGGTAGGAGCCCGTAGCGCGCTCGAGAAACGGGTCCGAGCCGGCCAACGCTGCGGCCGGTGCGCCGTCCTGGGCGCGCTGATGCTGGGAATGTTCCTCGCGGCGCTCGACCAGACCATCGTCTCGACCGCGCTGCCGACGATCGTCGGTGACCTGGGCGGCTTCAGCCACCTGGCCTGGGTGGTGACCGCGTACGTACTGGCGACCACCGTCTCGACGCCGCTCTGGGGCAAGCTCGGCGACCAGTACGGCCGCAAGATCCTCTTCATGAGCGCCATCGTGATCTTCCTGGTGGGGTCGGCGCTGTGCGGCCTCGCCTGGAACATGCACTCGCTGATCGGCTTCCGCGCCGTGCAGGGCCTGGGCGGCGGCGGTCTCATGGTGCTCGCGCAGGCGATCGTCGGCGACCTCGTGCCTCCCCGCGAGCGCGGGCGTTACCAGGGCATTTTCGGCGCGGTGTTCGCCGTCTCCAGCGTCATCGGGCCGTTGGTGGGCGGTCTGTTCGTCGACCATCTGAGCTGGCGCTGGGTCTTCTACGTCAATCTCCCGATCGGCGTGGTAGCCCTCGCCGTGATCGCCACGGTCCTCCGCATCCCCACCGCGCGCGAGCCCCATCGGATCGACTACCTGGGCATCCTGCTCCTCACGGGCGCCGCCTTGTGCCTGACGCTCGTGGCGGCCTGGGGCGGTGTGACGTACCCCTGGACATCGGGCACGATCATCGGCCTGGGCGCCGCCGCGGTGGTGCTGGCCGTGGCCTGGGCGCTCGCCGAGCGGCGGGCCGCCGAACCCGTGCTCCCGCTGCACTTGTTCCGGCACCCGGTGTTCACGCTGAGCGGGGCCATGGCCTTCGTGGTGGGCTTCGCGATGTTCGGTTCGATGATCTTTCTGCCGATCTTCCTGCAGGTGGTGCAGCGCGTCTCGCCGACCCTGTCGGGCGTGCACCTGCTGCCGATGATGACGGGCCTGCTGCTCACGTCCATCGTGTCCGGGCAGCTCATCACCCGCACCGGCCGCTACAAGGTCTATCCGGTGATCGGAACCGTCCTGACGACCGTGGCGCTGTTCCTGCTCTCCACCCTGGACGAGACGACCTCGACGCTGCGGACGAGCGTCTACCTGGGGGTCCTGGGGCTCGGCCTGGGCCTCATCATGCAGGTCCTCATCATCGCCGTGCAGAACACCGTCGGGTATGAGGATCTGGGGGCGGCGACGTCCGGGGTGACGTTCTTCCGGCAGATCGGCGGGGCGTTCGGCGTCGCCGTCTTCGGGTCGATCTTCGCCCACCGGCTCGGAGGGCACGTCGCGAACGTGCTGCGCGGCGTCCGCCTGCCTCCCGGCTTCGACCCCGCCCAGATCCGGGCGAACCCCAAGATTCTCGGTTCCCTGCCGTCCCCGGTGGCCGCCAAGGTGCTGCACGCCTATGCGGCCGCGATCCAGGACGTCTTCACCTGGTCGGCTCCGATGGCCGTCGCCGCCTTCCTCCTGGCCTGGTTCCTGCCGCAGAAACCGTTGCGGACCACCTCCCGCGCGTCGGACCTGGGCGAGGGACTCGGCGGCGCCCCGTGCGCGCGTTCCTCGCGCCACGAGATCGAGCGCGCGCTGTCCCAGCTGATACGCCGCGACCCGCACGCCCGCGAAGTGTACGCCCGACTGGGCGCGCTGGCGGGCGTGGACCTGCCACCGGGCGGCATCTGGGCGCTGTGCCGCATCGCACGGGAGGGCGGCGTTCGAGAGGCCGAACTGGCCCAGCGCGCGGGCGTCGCCCCCGAGGAGGGCCGCCCGTTCGTCGACCGGATCGTCGCCGAGGGCCTGGTGGAACGCTCCGTCGGTCTCGTGCGCGTCACGGAGGTGGGCCGCGGGGTCGCCGAGCGGCTCGTCGACGCCCGCTGTGACGCCCTGCGCGATCTGCTGGACGGCTGGGACCCCGACGAGCATCCCGAACTCACCGCGCTCCTGCGCGGCCTCGCCCGCGACTCCCTCGGCAACGAACCCGACGAGATTCCCACCAGCGGCGGTGCCGTGCGACGCTGAGGGCGAGGTTCCGTATGGAGGGAGGCGACCTGGGAGATCTTCCGGCAGTGCGCTACGGCTGTCCGGAGGGGTAACCTCGTACTGACCGAATAATGTTCGGTTCTTGTTGGGACGGAACCCCGGGAAAGACTTGGAGGCGTCGTGGCCGAGGCGTACATCGTCGGAGCGGTCCGTACCCCGGTAGGCACCAAGAAGGGTGCGCTGGCGGCCGTGCACCCGGCCGACCTGGGCGCGCACGTGCTCAAGGAACTCGTGGAGCGCACGGGCGTCGACCCGGAGGCGGTCGACGACGTGATCATGGGCTGCGTCATGCAGGTCGGTCCGCAGTCGCTCGACATCGCCCGTACGGCGTGGCTCTCCGCGGGCCTGCCCGAGCGGGTGCCCGGCGTGACCATCGACCGGCAGTGCGGGTCGTCGCAGCAGGCGATCCACTTCGCCGCCCAGGCCGTCCTGTCCGGCACCCAGGACCTCGTCGTGGCCTCCGGCGTGGAGAACATGGGCATGGTCCCCATGGGCTCCAACGTCGCCATGGCCCTGGAGAAGGGCATGCCCTTCCCGTTCGGCGAAGGCTGGTCCGCGCGGTACGGCGACCAGGAGATCTCGCAGTTCCGCGGCGCGCAGCTCATGTGCGAGAAGTGGGGTCTCAAGCGCGGCGACCTCGAGGCGTTCGCGCTGGAGAGCCACCGGCGCGCGGTCAACGCGATCGGATCAGGCTACTTCGACCGGGAGACCGCGCCGATCGCCGGCGTGACCAAGGACGAAGGCGCCCGCCCGGACACCTCGCTGGAGAAGATGGCGGGGCTGCAGCCGCTGCGCGAGGGCTGGGAGCTCACCGCCGCGATCGCCTCCCAGATCTCCGTCGGCGCCGGCGCGCTGCTGATCGCCTCGGAGGAGGCCGTACGGGAGCACGGGCTGACGCCCCGCGCCCGCATCCAGACCCTCGTCGTCGAGGGTTCCGACCCGGTGTACATGCTGACCGGACCGATCCCCGCCACCGAGAAGGCCCTGCGGCGGGCCGGGCTGTCGATCGACGACATCGACGTGTTCGAGGTCAACGAGGCGTTCGCCCCGGTGCCGCTGGCGTGGGCGCGCGAGACGGGCGCGTCGCTGGAGAAGACCAACCCGAACGGCGGCGCGATCGCGCTCGGCCACCCGCTGGGCGCCACGGGCAGCATCCTGATGACCAAGCTCCTGCACGAACTGGAGCGCACCGGCGGCCGCTACGGCCTGCAGACGATGTGCGAGGGCGGCGGTCAGGCCAACGCCACCATCATCGAGCGGCTCTGACGAGGATCACCAGCAGGGCGGGGTGCCGGTGCACCCCGCCCTCGTAAAGAAGCCACAACCCGGGCGTGTTCCGCCCATCCCACCTGCGCCGCGTGCCCGACGATGTCACGCGTCATGGTCCTCACTGAAGAAGAACACCGGCCGCTGTACTCCGTCGGGCAGGCCGCCGAGATGCTGGAGACGCGCCGGAGGTTCCTGCACCGTCTCGATCGGTACGGCGTCGTGTCCCCTCGGCGTACGCCGGGCGGCCACCGGCGCTATTCGGCGTACGAGATCGGCCGCATCCGCCGAATCATCGAACTGGCCGAACAGGGCATCACGCTGGCGGGCATCCGCCAGATCATCAACCTGGAGAAGCGCGTCCGGGAGCTGGAGGCCCAGCTCGACGTCGCCTGGGACCGTGTCTTCGAGTTGGAGAAGCGCCCGGTGATCCCGCGGATGCGCCGCGAGCGGATCCCCCCGATCTGACCCGTTAGGAGCACGGGTGCCCGCTCCTCGGCCTCAGGCGACGGTGCGGTGGACGTTCTGGCGTTGGGCCGGGCCGGGTTCGGGCTCGGCGATCCAGGGGCCGGGGATCGACGGGTCCAGCACACCGTCCTCCAGCCAGGTGTAGCGGCCGTCCATCACCTTCCGGGCCAGTTCGGCGTCGAGGGCGTCCGTGTTGTGCCAGAGCCGGTCGAACAGCTCGCCGATCCGCACCCGCGCCTGGGCGCAGAACACCCCCGCCAGCTCGTACGCCTCGGGCCGGTCGTCGGCCTTCGCCCGGACGCAGACGGCGCTGATCGCGAAGAGCTCGGCGCCGATGTCGACCATGCGGCCGAGGAAGCCCTGCTTGCGTTCCAGTCCGCCCTGCCAGCGTCCGGCGGCGTAGAAGACCGAGCGGGCGAGCTTGCGCGAGGAGCGCTCGACGTAGCGCAGGTGCCGGGCCAGCGGGCCGAACTCGGCGTACGACCCGGGCCGCTGTCCCGCCCCGGCGAGGAGGGTGGGGAACCAGGTCGAGTAGAACCCGCCCGCGCGTCCGACGGCCTTCGCCTTGGCCTTCAGGTCGGCGTCAGGGTCGATGATGTCGCCGGCCACCGACAGGTGGGTGTCGACCGCCTCGCGGGCGATGAGGAGCCGCATGATCTCCGAGGAGCCCTCGAAGATGCGGTTGATGCGCAGGTCGCGGACCAACTGCTCGGCGGGCACTCCGCGTTCGCCGCGCGCGGCCAGGGACTCGGCCGTCTCGTAGCCGCGCCCGCCGCGGATCTGCACGAGCTCGTCGGCGACGCGGCAGGCCATCTCCGAGGCCCAGAGCTTGGCCAGCGCGGCCTCGATGCGGATGTCGTTGCGCTCGTCGTCGGCGAGGGCGCTGGACAGCTCGACCATCGCCTCCAGCGCGTACGCCGTCGCGGCGATGAAGGAGATCTTGGCGGAGACGGCCTCGTGCCTCCCGATCGGGAGGCCCCACTGGACCCGTTCCTTCGACCACTCGCGGGCGATCATGGTGCTCCACTTGGCGGCCCCCGCGCACATGGCCGGCAGGGACAGGCGGCCGGTGTTGAGCGTGGTGAGTGCGATCTTCAGGCCGTGGCCCTCCTCACCGACGCGGTTGGCCGCGGGCACCCGGACCTGGTGGAACCGGGTCACGCCGTTCTCGATGCCGCGCAGGCCCATGAAGGCGTTGCGGTTCTCGACGGTGATCCCCTCGCTGGTGGCCTCGACGACGAACGCCGTGATGCCGCCGCGGCGGCCCTCGGACCTGGGCACGCGGGCCATCACGATGAGCAGGTCGGCGATGACGCCATTGGTGGTCCACAGCTTGACGCCGTCGATGACGTAGTCGTCGCCGTCCGGGACGGCGGTCGTCCGCAGCCGGGCGGGGTCGGAGCCGACGTCGGGCTCGGTGAGCAGGAAGGCGCTGATCTCGTTGACGCAGCGGGGCAGGAACGTCCGCTTCTGCTGGTCGGTCCCGAAGAGCTTGACGGGCTGGGGGACACCGATGGACTGGTGCGCCGACAGCAGGGCGCCGAGCGCCGAGTGGGTCGACCCGGCGAGCATCAGCGCCTTGTTGTAGTAGACCTGGTTCAGGCCGAGGCCGCCGTACTCCTCGGGGATCTTCATGCCGAAGGCGCCGAGCGACTTGAGCCCTTTGATCACGTCATCGGGGATGCGGGCCTCGCGCTCGATGATCCGGGGGTCCACCTTCGTCTCGCAGAACTCCCGGAGCCGGGCCAGGAACTCCTCGCCCTTGCCCTGCTCCTCCTCATCGGCCTGCGGGTGGGGGTGGATGAGGTCGAGCCGGAAGTCGCCGAGGAAGAGCTGCTTGCCGAAGCTCGGCAGGCGCCACGCGGTCTCGCGTGCCTCTTCGGCGACGCGGCGGGCGGTGCGTTCGTCCACGTGCGCCATGGGGACCACCTCCGTAGGAAGTTACTCCCTGGTTCTACCCGCCAGTAGGGATGGTATGCGGAGAGTTGTCCCCGGGCTGTGGACGCGGTGCGTGGCGCGGCAACTCGACCCGTACGACCGTGCCCGCGCCCGGTGCCGAGCGCAGCGCGGCCTGCCCGCCGTGGGCGGCGGCGATCGCCGCGACGATCGCCAGGCCCAGTCCGCTGCCGTCACTGCCCTGCGCGTGGTGGAACCGGTGGAAGGCGCGCGCCGCCTCCTCCGATGTCATCCCGGGCCCCTCGTCGGCGACCTCCAGGACGACCGTCGAGTCGGTCGGCCCCAGCCGTACGGTCGTCGGCGTCCGCGGCGGCGTGTGCGCGCGCACATTCGCCAGCAGGTTGGCGAGGATCTGCCGGATCCGGGCCTCGTCGGCCACGGTGACCAGCGAGTCCGGCCCCTCCAGGTCGATCGGCCGGTCCGGTTCCACGGCCGCGGCGTCCGCCACCGCCTCCCGCGCCAGCGTCGCCAGGTCCGTAGGCGCCGGGGCCAGAGCCGAGCCCTTGTCCAGCCGTGCCAGTTCGAGCAGTTCCTCCACGAGGCTTCCCATCCGCGCGGCCTCGCCGGAGATCCGCCGCATGGCCTCCTCGGCGCTGACCGCGCCCTGCTCGTACAGGTCGGAGTAGCCGCGGATGGTCGTCAGCGGAGTGCGCAGCTCGTGTGATGCGTCGGCCGCGAACTCGCGTACCTTCGCCTCCGAGCGCAGCCGCGCGAGGAACGCCTGCTCGATCCGGCCGAGCATGACGTTGATCGCCCCGGCGAGCCGGCCCACCTCCGACGGCGACTCCTCCATCCGGGCGCTCAGGTCGCCGCCGCTCGCGATGCCGTGGGCGGTGGCCGCCATCCGCGACAGCGGCGCGAGCCCCCGCCGGACCAGCCCGCGGCCGAGCAGGGCCACCAGCCCGAGCAGGACCACCCCCGTGATGGACTCCACGACCAGGAGACCCGCCACCGCCGCGTGGACCTCGGTGAGCGGGTCGACGATGACCATGGCGTTGCCGCGCGGCTTCACGCGGGCGATCGCGCGCATCCCTCCCAGCTGGAACGGCCTTCCCTGCCGGGCCTCGGCGAACAACGGATCCGGCCCCAGCCGCCGCGCGCGATCGAGCGCTCGCGTCGGATCCGGATAGCCGGTCCCCGATGTCCACACCCGGCCGTTCGGCGCCACGGTGAGGACGATGTAGCGGCCGGGAGCGCCGGCGTCCATCGTCCGGGCCAGCTGGGGGCTCCGGCGCACCGCGACCAGCTGGTTGTTCACGCGGTGCACCAGGTAACCGCGCAGCACGATCGCACTGACGGCGCCCATCAGCGTCAGCCCCACCGCGGTCACGGCGAGCAGCCCGGCGACGAGCCGGGCGTTGAGCGATGTCATGCGGGGGGCCGCAGGGCGTAGCCGACGCCACGCTGCGTGTGGATCAGGTCGGGCCCGAGCTTGCGGCGCAGGTAACTCACGTACGTCTCAACGACCGGGGAGCCCGCCGAGTGGTCCCAGCCCCAGACGTTCTCCAGCAGTTGGGTGCGGCTGAGCACCCGGCCCGGGTTGCGCATGAAGTACGCGAGCAGCCGGAACTCCGTCGGCGACAGCTCGATCTCGGCGCCGGCCCGGCGCACCGTCCAGTGGGCGACGTCGACCTCCAGGTCGGCGACGCGCAGCACCTCGTCGGCGGAGCCACTCGGCCGGGTCCGGCGCAGCACCGCTCGTACGCGGGCGACGAGGGCGTCCACCGCGAACGGCTTGGTGACGTAGTCGTCCCCGCCGAGCGTGAGCCCCGTCACCGTGTCCGACGGAGTGTCGCGGGCGGTGAGGAAGATGACCGGCGTCTCGTCGCCGTCGCCGCGCAGGCGACGGCAGACCTCGAAGCCGTCCAGGTCGGGCAGCATGACGTCGAGCACGATGAGCTGGGGGCGGTCGTCCTGGACGCGACGCAGCGCCTCGCTTCCGGTGCCCGCCGTCACGACGGCGAACCCATGGAAGCGCAGGGCGACCTCCACCAGATCGCGGATGTTCGGCTCGTCGTCGACGACGAGCACTCGTGGATTGTCCATCGGCTCCATCATCGCGCCGTCCTCGTCCCGGCGCGGTCCGCCTTGGTGCGGTGGATATGGGCGGCCCGTAGCCGTCCCGGCCGGGGGTGGGGCGGTGTGCCACCGTCCCCGGCCGGGACTCTCGCTCAGCTGTGCGAGGGGGCCGGCGATGTGGTCGCCTTGGCCGGGACCTTCTTCGGCACGATCACTCGCTTCGCCGTACGCGTGCCGCCGCCGTCCGACCCGAGGACGAACACGAAGTCGCCGGTCGCGAGCTTCGACACGTCCGTCTTCGTCCCGTCCTTGCGGACCTTCGTCTTGGCGTCGGTCTTCCACTGCCAGGTGACGCCGTCGAGGCTGCGGACACTGAGGGTCCCGCCGCTCGTCGAGGTGAGCGTGCCCCGCTGCCAGTCGACCTGGACGAAACCCTTCTTCGTACGGACGGTCGCCTGGCCGTGGATGCCCCGGACCGCACGGACGCGGTGGGCCGGATGCTGCTTGCCCGCCTTCGCGGTGGCGGCGGTGGCCGCGGTGTTCGCCGAGGCGCCGGCCGACGCCGGGACCGCCAGGTAGACGCCAGCGCCGACGACCCCGACGGCCAGCGCGGACACACCGCCCAGAATCTTCTTGTTCAACTCGGCCTCCTTTCAGGTTGCCGTCATCCAGTGAAGAGCACGCTCTTGAAGAACCCGGGGGAACAATCTTGGAAATCCGTGGGAGGTGGCCAGGAACGGTCCAAGACGCAGAGATTACGCAAATCGCTTGACCCGGGGGTCGAGCCGGGGTTCGCTGTCCGTGATGGATGAGACACGGAGGCCGACCCTCATCGTCTCGGTGCAGCGCGCGCTCCACCTCATGGAGGCGGTGGCGACGCACCCCGGCGGCGCGCCCGCCAAACAGCTCGGCCGCCAGGTCGGCCTGCCGCTCGCCACTACCTACCACCTGCTGCGCACCCTCGTCCACGAGGGATACGTCGTACGAACGGCGGACGGGGCCTACCTCCTTGGCGACCGGGTCGACTCCCTCCAGGACGACCGGCGCACCCAGGACCGGCTCGTCCGCATCCGCACGGCGTTGACGTCACTGCGTGACGAACTCGGTGCGGCCGCGTACCTCAGCCGGTACGAGAACGGCGAGATCCGCGTCGTCGAGATCGCGGACGGGCCCCGGACGCCCCGGGTCGACCTGTCGGCCGGCCTCAGCGAGACCGCGCACGCCACCGCGATCGGCAAGTGCCTGCTGGCCCAGTTGGCCCCGCCCACCCGCCGCGACCACCTGGCCCGGCACCCGCTGATCGGCCTCACGCCCCACACGATCACCCATCACGGCGAGCTCGAGCGCCGGCTCGGCTCCCCGCTCGCCCTCGACCGAGAGGAGTACCTCCTGGGCACCGGCTGCGTCGCCGTCCCCGTGACCGATGCGTCCGGCACGACGGTCGGAGCGGTCGCGGTCTCCTGCAGCCCCACCAAACTGGCGAAGATCGAGGCGTCCGCGCCGCGCATCCAGGCCGCCGCCGCACGGATCAACCGCGCACTCACCATCTGAAAACAGGCATCTTGCGGGCCTCGCCGATTACCGCGAACCTTTGTGCAGTAGGCGGCGGCCCCCACAGATTCCCGCCCCGGGCCATGGTCCGACCTCGATGTGCTCATGGCCACGGCTGTCGAAGGGTCACGGCCCTCCGGCCACCATGGTCCCGGGGCGGGGCAGTCCCTCGCACGGCGCCGCCGTTCACAGTGGCCGCACGAGTACCGGCTGTGGATAGACTTCTCACCCACCTGGGCCCGTCGTCGAGATTCAGCGAGTGATCGCATGCCATCAGCGCAGAAGAATTCCATCGCACGTTCCCTGCTCGGCCTGCTCGGCAGCGACCGGGCGGCACCGGAGACGTTCGACGGTGATCAACCGGCGGCCGGAGAAGGGCAGCTGGAGAACCACCTCGGCGGCGATGAGGCGAAGAACTACCGCCAGTACGAATACGACATGGTGGCTCCCCACGTCGGCCGGTCGCTGCTGGAGGTCGGCTCCGGCCTCGGCCACTTCTCCGAGCAGTTCGCGGGGCGCCTCGACTACCTCGTCGTCAGCGACAACGACCCCTACTGCGTCGAGCAGCTGACCAAGCGCTACCAGGGCAACGACGACGTCGAGGTGCTCGACCTGGCGCTGCCCGCCGAGATCAAGATCAGGCGCAAGGTCGACACGGTCGTCATGATGAACGTCCTGGAGCACATCAAGGACGACGTCCAGGCGCTGAAGGACCTGGCCGCGGTGGTCGAGCCGGGCGGGCGCATCGTCATCTGGGTCCCCGGCTACATGCAGCTGTACGGCGACTTCGACCGCAAGGTCGGCCATGTCACCCGCTACACGCCGAAGACCCTCGCCGCCACCGTCACCGGTGCGGGGCTCGGCATCGAGACGCTCAAGCCGATCAACTTCCTCGGCGGCATCGCATGGTGGCTCGCGGTCCGCCGGGGCGGTGCCGGCTACCCCGACCCGAAGCTGGTCAAGATCTACGACCGGACGGTCGTGCCGACCACCCGCCTCATCGAGCGGGTCGTCCGCCCGCCGTTCGGCCAGACCGTCTTCTGCGTCGCCCGCGTCCCCGAGTAATTCCCCGGGGCGCCTCCCGCCACCGCAGCCGGAGCCTTCCGCGAGTGATCGGTACGGCCCCGTCGGACCAGCCCGGGGACGGAACGGACGACCCCGGCGAATCGCGTGCCTGGGTGGCACCTTGCCTTTCAGAGGTGTCTACCCAGGTGAGACATCGTCTCGGCTGAGTAGACGGCGCGGAACGCGATGGGTCGCCCAGCGGGAGGATCACCATCTGAGCATGATGGTCCAGCCCGGCGCCCTTGCCGTACCGCTCCGCCAGATCCCGCGTGTCGGGCCGTCCGAACTCCGGGAGCAGCAGAGCCAGCCCCGCCGGAGTCCCGCCGGGCAGCAGCGCGGCGACGCCCTCGACGCCGATCTCCCGGACCAGCCGGCGGCGGCTGAAAGTCGGGCTTCTCGGGCCACCAGCGGCCTGCCTGCCTGGATGGTCTCTCGTCGCGTGGGCGGAAGCCGCTTGTCGGCATGGCGAATCGCCATTTTTGGGGAAACGCAGGTCGTCTGATGTTACAGTCGGTGTGTAGATCGTCGCTAATTGTGGAATGGATCCCTGCGTACCTGATCAACACGGGGGGATGGATCAGTGCCCACGAATACAACGACGCGGTCGATCGCCCGCCGTTCAACGGCGAGCTCGGGCCGCGCCACCAAGACCGGCGGCACGAAGGCCGCCGCGGCCAGGAAGTCGTCCACCAAGAGCACGACGGCGAAGAAGCCCGCGAAGAACTCGGTCACGCCGGCCGCCGCCGCGACGAAGGTGTCGTCCGCCGCCACCAAGGTCTCGTCCGCGGCGTCCAAGATGACAGCGGCGGCCAGCAAGGCGACGACTTCGGCGCAGGCGATGAACAGCGCACTGAAGGCGATGAACACCGCCACCAAGGCCATGGTCACCGCCGCGGAGTCGCTCACCACGGCCGCGAAGATGATGTCGTCCGTGAAGCTGCCGACCGCCGCGGAGTCCCGGAGCACGCCGACGCGAGCCGCAGCCGCCAGGACGACCACCGCTGCCGGGACCGCCACGGCCAAGAAGCCGTCCGCCAAGACGGCCACCGCGAAGAAGGCCACGGCGAAGAAGGCCACGGCCAAGAAGACGACGAGCGAGAAGTCAAGAACCGCGGCGAAGGCCAAGCCCAAGGCGGCCACGGAGGAGTCGGCGGTGGAGTCCACCGTGGCGCCGGGGAGCGCCACCGTCAGGCGGCCCTCGGCGCCGGAGCGGGTCGGCGGGTTCCTCAACGGCCTCGTCGGAAGCCGCAATCCGCTGTGACGGGGCCGGGGCGGCCGGACCTCACCTCGCGGGGGTGGCGGCTCGCCGCTCGTGACGCGGAACTGACAAACTGTCGTCGAGAGGTGATCCAGGGATGCAGGAGAACGAGATCCTCGGTCGTATCGACGACCTTGTGGGCGAGGAGCACACGCTCCGCGAACGGCTGCAGAAGGGGGAGCTGACGGCGGACGAGGAGCGCCAGCGGCTGCGCACGCTCGAGGAACAGCTCGACCAGTGCTGGGACCTCCTGCGGCAGCGCAGGGCACGGCGCGAGGCCGGAGAGGATCCCGACGGCGCCCGGTCCCGGCCGACCGGCGAGGTCGAGGGCTACCTTCAGTAGGCCCCGATCAGCCAGGTGTGCACGGGTGCGTTCGTGTGCATGTGATCGACGTAGCGGCGCGTCATCAGGCGTAGCGCCTCATCACGGTCGGTCTCGGCCGCACGGACGGTCTCGACCTGCCAGGTCGCGCCGTTCCGGCCGGTGACGCAGCGCTGCTCGATGATGCCGAGGAGCCGGTCGCGGACGATACCGTCGACGCCCCACCGGTCGAGGCCGGTGACGGCCAAGGGCAGCAGGTGGTCGAGCATCAGCTCGGTGACCGGCACTTCCCCGACTCCGGGCCAGTAGACCCGGGCGTCCAGGCCGTACCGCGCGCCCCGGCTTGCGTTGTCGGCGGCGGCCGCAAAGGACATCCGCTCCCACACCGGGTGCTCCTCTTCCACCAGAGCCCGTACGAGGCCGTAGTAGAGCGCGGCGTTGGCCATCGTGTCCGCGACGGTGGGACCGGCCGGCAGCACCCGGTTCTCGACCCGCAGGTGCGGACGGCCGTCGACCACGGCGTACACCGGGCGGTTCCAGCGGTAGACCGTCCCGTTGTGCAGGGAGAGCTCGGACAGCTCGGGGGTCCCGCCCCGGGCCAGCACCTGGAGGGGCTCCTCCTCCTCGCACACCGGCAGGAGCGGGGAGAAGTAGCGCGTGTTCTCCTGGAACAGGTCGAACGCCGAGTCGATCCAGCGTTCGCCGAACCAGACCCGGGGGCGTACGCCCTGGGCCTTCAGCTCCTCCGACCGCGTGTCGGTCGACTGCTCGAAGAGCGGCAGCCGGGTCTCCCGCCACAGCTCCCGGCCGAAGAGGTACGGGGAGTTCGCGCCGAGCGCGACCTGTACGCCGGCGATGGCCTGGGCGGCGTTCCAGCAGGCCGCGAAGGCGTCCGGGCCGACCTGGAGGTGGAACTGCACGCTCGTGCAGGCCGCCTCGGGCGCGATGCAGTCGGCGGACGTCCGCAGTCGCTCGACCCCTTCGATGTCCAGCTCCAGGGTCTCGCCGCGCGCCGCGAGGACCTGCTCGTTGAGGAGCTTGTACCGCGGGTTCGCCGACAGTGTCGCCTCACTGAGATCGGACTCGCGCAGCGTCGGCAGGATGCCGATCATCATGAGCTCGGCGCCCGCCCCGCGCGCTCGTCCGTCCGCGTGGTTGAGGTTGTCGCGGATGTCCTGTTCGAGCATCGCCAGCGACTTTCCGGCCAGCGATCCGGGCGGCAGGTTGATCTCGATGTTGAACTGGGCGAGCTCGGTCGCCCATGAGTCCGGGTCCGCGATCGAGTCCAGGACGGCCGCGTTCCGCATCGCGGGCCGGCCGGCCTCGTCGACGAGGTTGAGTTCGACCTCCATGCCGATGCTGGCGCGGTCGTCCTCGAACCGGCCGTCGCGGAGCATCGCCGACAGGGCCTCGAGACAACGCCGGATCTTCTCCCGGTAAAGCCGCCGGTCCTCCTTGGTGATGGTGACCGCCCCCACGTCCCTGCCCATTCCAACCCTCCGGGAATGTTCGTCCGACCGTTCCCGGAGTACGGCATACCCCTAGTGGGCGGTGGTAACGATCGCCTCCCGATCCTTCGCGGCTGACGTGACGAGAGTCTCGTATCGGGACAAACGTTCCCGGAGGGTGTCGGCGATCTGGCGCGTCCACGCCGTCGAACGCGCTACATGCGCTCCGGAGTGGCCACGCCGAGCAGTCCGAGGCCCTTGCTCAGGGTGCGCAGGGTGAGCGCGCACAGCGCCAGCCGCGACGCCTTCGTCGCCTCGTCCGACGCCTTCAGCACCGGGCAGTTCTCGTAGAAGGTGGTGTACGCCGAGGCCAGGTCGAAGAGGTACGCGGCCAGCCGGTGCGGCTCGGTGGTCTCGCCGGTGTGGTGGACGGCGGCGCCGAAGCCCAGGAGGTGCAGCGCGAGCGCCCGCTCGGCATCGTGCCCGAGCACGATCGGCCCCGTCGCCTCCTCCGGGGCGACCCCGCCCTTGCGGAAGATCGACCGGATCCGCGCCGTGGCGTACTGGAGGTACGGTCCGGTGTTGCCCCGGAAGGAGATCATCCGGTCGAAGTCGAAGACGTACTCGCTGCCCCGGGCCACCGACAGGTCGGCGTACTTGACCGCGCCCATGCCGACCGCCTCGACGATCTGCCGCCGGGTCTCGTCGTCGAACGCCTCGTCGTGTGGCACCTCGTCGAACGCCGCGCCGGCGCGCTCGACGGCCTCGTCCAGCAGCTCGGTGAGCTTGACCGACTTGCCGCTCCGGGTCCGGAGGATCTTCCCATCGGGGCCGAGGACGCTGCCGATCTGGGCGTGCTCGGCACTGACCTCCTCCGGCAGCCAGCCCGCCATCCGGGCCACCGCGAACACCATCTGGAAGTGCAGCGCCTGCTGGCTGCCGACCACGTAGATCATGCGGTCGACGGTCATCTTGTCGGCGCGGTACCGGATCGTGGCGAGGTCGGACGTTGAGTAGTTGTAGCCGCCGTCGCTCTTCCGGATGATCACCGGGAGCGGGTCGCCGTCCCGGCCGGTGAACCCGGGCGGGAAGACGCAGAGCGCCCCCTCACTGATCACCGCGATGCCCTTGGCCTGCAACTCGTCGGCGATGTCGCCGAGCATGTCGTCGTAGAAGCTCTCGCCGCGGATGTCCTCATCGGTCAGCGTCACATCGAGCCGGCCGTACACCTTGTGGAGATAGATCTTCGACAGATCGACGAGCCGCTCCCAGTGCCGGATGGTGTCCGGGTCGTGGGCCTGCAGCTTCACGACCCGCTCCCGCGACCGCTGGGCGAACTCGGGATCGGAGTCGAACCGCTCCCGCGCCGCCTGGTAGAAGGCGTTCGGGTCGGTCTCCAGGAGCCTGGCCTCCTCCGAGCCCTCACCCACGTCGAGCAGCAGCTCGATCAGCATGCCGTACGGCGTGCCCCAGTCGCCGACGTGGTTGTCCCGGATGACGTGGTGGCCGGCGAACTCCAGCACCCGGGCCACCGCGTCCCCGACGATCGTGGTGCGCAGGTGGCCGACGTGCATCTCCTTGGCGACGTTCGGCGAGGAGTACTCGACGATCGTGGTCTTGCGCTCCGCGGCCTCCTCGACGGACAGCCGGTCGTCTCCGTGCATCGCCTGCGCCT
>JBJMIW010000411.1:0-19839 GCA_045806665.1 Actinoallomurus sp. | reverse complement strand
GTTGCGGATGTACCACTGGCGGGTGGTGACGATCTCGAGCGGCTTGCTGCCCTTCTCGTAGAACTTGACCGGGCGGGTGATCGGCCGGGGCTCGCCGTCGAGGTCGCCGGAGTCGCGCAGCAGCTCGACGACGCGCTCGCGGGCCGAGTGCGCGGTCAGCCCGGCCAGCTCGGCGTACGGCTCCGGGGCGACGCCGGCCGGCGGGTCGGGCAGGATCCGGCCGTTCCAGTCGATGATCGCGCGCGTCGGGAGGTGCAGCTCCCGCCACCACGTCACGTCGGTCAGGTCGCCGAAGGTGCAGATCATCGCGATGCCGGACCCCTTGTCCGGCTCGGCGAGGCGGTGCGCGACGATCGGCACCTCAACGCCGAACAGCGGCGTCCGCGCGGTGGTGCCGAACAGCTCGCGGTAGCGCTCATCGTCCGGGTGGGCCACCAGCGCGACGCAGGCGGGCAGCAGCTCCGGCCGGGTCGTCTCGACGTGGACCGGCCCCTCGGAGCCCTGGAAGCGGATCCGATGGAAGGCACCGGGCTGGTCGCGGTCCTCCAGCTCGGCCTGCGCGACCGCGGTGCGGAACGTGACGTCCCACAGGGTCGGGGCCTCCGAGACGTACGCCTCGCCGCGCGCCAGGTTGCGCAGGAACGCGCGCTGCGCGGCGGCGCGGGCGGGCGCGCCGATCGTCGTGTAGAGCAGGGACCAGTCGACCGACAGCCCGACGCGGCGCCAGACGTCCTCGAAGGCCTTCTCGTCGATCTCGGTGAGCCGGTCGCACAGCTCGACGAAGTTGCGCCGGGAGACCGGGATCTGCCGGCCGGGCTTCTCCGGGGGTTCGAACTCCGGATCGTAGGGCAGAGACGGGTCACATCGGACGCCGAAGTAGTTCTGCACGCGGCGTTCCGTGGGCAGGCCGTTGTCGTCCCAGCCGATCGGGTAGAAGACCTCGCGGCCGCGCATCCGCTGATAGCGGGCGATCGTGTCGGTATGGGTGTAGGAGAAGACGTGACCGACGTGGAGGGAGCCGCTCACCGTGGGCGGCGGCGTGTCGATCGCGTAGATCTCCGAACGCGCCTTCGACCGGTCGAAGCGGTAGGTGCCGCGCTCGGCCCAGAGTACGGCCCACTTCTCCTCGAGACCGTCGAGGCCGGGCTTCTCCGGTGGGCGCGGCTTGTCCGTCATGGCGCCCATGCTATTGGCGACGACGGCCGAGTCGGTCCTCCTCTGGTGATCGCCTGTGAGAGGGTCGGACACAGAGCAGGGCCGGAAACCACACTGGCAACGCTGGAAAGGAAGAACGCATGCCGGACAAGGGAGAGCTGGGCTGGCGGCTGGTGGCCGGCGCGGCGGCCTTCGGCGCCGCATTCGCAGCCCGTAAGGCAATCACGTTCGGGTGGAAGCGGACGACCGGCAAGGAACCCCCGGCCAACCCGGAGTCTCCGGAGGTCGCGCTGAAGGAGGCGATCGGCTGGGCCGTCGTCATGGGCGTGGGCATGGAGGTCGCGCGGCTGCTGGCCACGCGCGCCGCGGCGAATCGCTGGCACAAGAGCACGGGCCATCTGCCCGCGGCGCTGCGTTCGGCGGTCGACAAGGCCAAGAGCGTCGCCTGACGTCTGAGGTTCCACCCCCGGCGCCCCTCGGCCCCCCTCCAGGGGCGCCCTTCTCATCCCGCGGCGGCGATCCGGTCCAGAACGTGGAACGGCGTGAGGCCGTACGCGTAGAAGTCGACGGCGTCGGCGAACCCGGCCGCCGCCGTGACCTTGGCGGCGAGATGGTCCGCCGAGTCGGTGTCCGGGAAGCCGGGGCGCAGGACGGCGCGTAGTTCACGGCCGGGTCCCAGCGCCGTCCGGTACGCCTCCAGGTCTGCGGCGACCCGGGCGGCCTCCCGCGCGTACGCCAGGACGGCGTACCCGGAGACGACGGCGCCGACCGCGACCGGGTCCACGCCGATCCGCCAGGCGTCCTCCGCCGCGAGGCCGCCCGTCGCCAGCCCGTCGGCGTACCCCTTGGCCGCGCCGGTCAGGTCGATGAAGATGAGCCGGGAACCCTCGTCCGCCACGGCCTCGGCGGCCTCCGCGACCAGGCTCGTCACCGTACGTCGGCGGGCGAGTGAGAACTCCATGATCGCGGAGGGCGGCTCCTCCTCCGGGTGCGGCCTGCCGTCCAGGGCGTCCTCGACGAGGCGTACGGCCTCGGCGCGCGCCGCGTCGGCGCCCTCGATCCGCCTGCAGTGGACGCAGAAGCACAGGCCGAGGGCGTACTCCGGGAGCGCCCCCAGCTCGACGAACGAGCGCTCGTGGTGGTAGCCGTGTCCGAAGAGCCCGAAGTGCAGGGACTCGGCGACGACGGCGTCGACGCCGTACCGCGCCAGCGACCGGGCCAGCGCGATGGCGTACGCGCGGACGTCCGGGTGGGACGGGCACAGGTCGGCGGGGGCGGCGCGGTCGCCGAAGCAGTTCTCCTGGGTGACGTCCGGGTGCTCCAGGCCCAGCGTGGTGTTGTGGCAGAACACCCCCCAGGCGTGCAGGGCGGCACCGCGTTCGCGCGTCAGTGACCGCAGCGCCCGCAGCGGGTCCTCCTCCGCGCCCGGCTGCGCGGGCGGGACCAGCCGGCCGAACAGATCGCCGGGCGGAAAGTGCACCCCGTCCCGGCGGAAGGTGACACGGGCGGGGCCGTGCGGGGTGACGTCCCGGGCGCGGTGGTAGGCGGCGGCGACGGTCAGACCCGAGCAGCCCAGGGCGAGCACCCGGTCGAGGACCGATGCCGCGCCCTCGCCACGCAGGTCCTCGACGAAGGTGTAGACGCAGGAGTCTCGGGCCGGGCGATCGGCCTGAGGAGTCATCGGCGCGCTCCCGGGGACGTCGACGGAGGGGACGGAGCGGCGGGTCAGATCGCGTCTTCGCTGATCGACGGCCGGGTGGCCGGGGCGTCGATCGCGCGGCGCAGGTCCTTGCGGACGGTGTCGGCCAGCCGTCTGGTGGCTGTGCGGTTGAGGGCGCCGCCCGCGACGGCGCCGGTCAGGAATGGCCCCAACGTGGTGAGGTGGCGGCCGAGCGTGCGCATCAGGCGCTTGCGCAGGCCGGTCTTGGCCGCCAGGCCGAGCGCGGCCGTGACGCTGGCGGGCTGGAGCGGGTCGAAGCCCCGCTGGTGGGCCCACAGCTGTACAAAGATCGCGCCGCGCGCCGCGCCGCTGCCGGGGACCTGCACGCCGTACACCTCGTGCAGCTCGGCGAGCAGCTTGACCTCGATCACGGCGACCGCGACGGTCTCCGCCACGATCTGGGCGGGCGCGGACAGCAGGAGCGGAGGCGCGACGAACTGCACCGCCGCCAGCGCGCCCCCGGCCGCGCCGACCGCGGTCGTGGTGCGCTGCGCGGCACGAACGAGCGACTCGGCCAGTTGCTCCCCGGTGAGACCGTGATGGTGGGCGCGGAGGGTGGCGAGATCGCGTACGGGGATGTGAGGCCCGATCTCCGCGACCACGTCCGCCAGCCAGCGTCCCCGCGCGACACCCGCGGTCCCCGCACGGCGCGCGCTCGCCGCCAACAGGCGGGCGAGCCGGCCGAGCAGGCGACCGCGGGTCTCGTTGTCGATGTCATCGTCCGACAACCGGCCGACCAGCTCCGCCATCTCCTGGCCGAACCGGTCCTCACCGTTGTCCCGGCGGGCGAGCTCCCCCTCGGACACGGGTGAACCCCGGCGTCAGGCGGCGCACTCGCGGCAGATCAGCTGGCCGTTCTTCTTCTCCTCAGCCAGCTGACTGCGGTGGTGCACGAGGAAACACCGGGCGCAGGTGAACTCGTCCGCCTGGCGCGGCAGAACGCGGAGGCTCAGCTCCTCGTTCGACAAGTCCGCACCCGGCAGCTCGGTCACCTCACCGGCGTCCAGGTCCTCGTCGATGACACCCGTGCTCTTGTCCGCCCGGCGCGCCTGCAACTCCTGCAGGCTGTCCTCGCTAAGGTCGTCGTCCGTCTTGCGTGGGCTGTCGTAGTCGGTCGCCATCTTCTGTCTCCATCCCCCTCGGTCCTTAGTTATGCGCCCCGTCGCGCGGGTCTAACGCTCGGGAGGCCCATCTTGTGCCCGATCCGGGCGGGAAATTCTGTCACGGGATTTGACCCCGAACACGCAAGGCACGTCGCATCACTCCGTGACTCCTCTCACCGCCCTACCGAGATGTCCGATGTGGTGTAAATCACACGTCATGCGGCGAAGCGGTGACGGCCCTCGCGCTGAACCGGAAGATCGCGACGAACGTCACAGGTAACGCGATATGGTTTCCCGCCTGTACGGACCTGACGGGTGCACAGGATAAGGGTTGTGGGAAGGGGTCACACATGCCGGATGCCGCTCCCCTGGAGCCGGGCGATCCGGCCGCGCTGGGGCACTACCAGGTAGTCGGAAGGCTCGGGGCGGGCGGTCAGGGGGCGGTCTATCTCGGCCGGTCCCCGTCGGGGGAGCCCGTGGCGATCAAGTTGCTGCACGAGCAGATGAACACCGACTCCTCTGCCCGGACGCGGTTCGCGCGCGAGGCGGAGGCGGCCCAGAAGGTCTCACCGTTCTGCACCGCGCGGGTCCTGGACTATGACCTGAACGGCCGGCCGCCGTACATCATCAGCGAGTTCATCGACGGTCCGCCCTTGTACGACGTGGTGATCCAGGAGGGCCCCTTCGAGGGTGCCGCGCTGGAACGCCTGGCGATCGGCACGGCGACGGCGCTGGCAGCCATTCATGAGGCCGGTATCATCCACCGGGATTTCAAACCGAACAATGTTCTGCTGGCCTCCGACGGCCCGCGGGTGGTCGACTTCGGCATCGCCCGCTCCGTGAACTCCCAGCAGAGTTCGGTCACGGCGACCGGCATGGTGGTCGGTACGCCCGGCTACCTCGCCCCGGAACAGCTCACCGGTGAGCCCCTGACGCCGTCCGTGGACATCTTCGCCTGGGGCGCCACGATGGTCTTCGCGGCGACCGGACGGTCGCCGTTCGAGGCGGAGACACTGCCGGTGATCATCAACCGGATCCTCAACGAGGAGCCGGACCTGTCCCGGCTGCACGGCACGATGCGCGAGCTGGTCGGCCTCGCGCTGGACAAGAACCCCCGCCGTCGCCTGGCCGCGCACCAGTTGCTGCTGCGCCTGCTGGGTCAGGTGGGCGCGGCGCCGGGCCCCGCCGCCGACCGGAACGACCTGCTCGACAAGGGCACCCAGATCGCCGCGCAGTTGCCGCCGCCTCCGCCGATCATGATCCCGCCGCCGATGCCGCCGATGCATCACCGGCCCTCGACTCCGCCGCCGCCGATGATGCACCCCGGCCCGGCGACGCCGAACCCCCCGATGATGCGGCCGGGCCCCCAGACGCCCCCGCCGTGGCAGGGCCAGGGGCGGCCGGCGTACCCGCAGGGAGGGCAGTACCTCCCGCCGCCCCCGCAGAAGAAGAACAGCAACGCCCCGCTCTTCGTCGGCATCGGCTGTGTCGTCGCGCTGCTCCTCGTCGTCGGCCTGCCGCTGGCCATCACGGCGGGCGTCATGGACAAGGTCAAGAAGGACCAGCTGCCGACGGGCTTCGACGGAAGCTGGTCCGGCACCGGCACGCCGACGAGCAGCCTGGCGTTCGGCACCAGCCAGTCACGCGACGTCGAGGTGACCCTGTTCCGCATCATCAAGACGGGCAACATCAGGTACGAGACCTGCACCGGCAGCCTGGAGAACCCCCAGATCTCCGATGACAAGACGCAGGTGACGTTCCAGGAGACGCTCACGTCATACGGGACGACCCAGTGCCTGTCCCCGTCGTACGTGACGCTGACCCTGAACGGCTCGTCGATGAACTGGCAGATGAGCCAGACCGCCGGCGGGGCCCCCCTCGCCACCGGAACCCTCACCAAGCAGTAGGGCCCTGACCACCCCCCAGGGAGGACGTCCACGCCCGGAAGCCCCCGTCGGGCGAACGACCCGGAGCAGGTGGGGGCCGCGCTAAGGACCTGGACTACACCGGCTTCCCGGTGCTCACCACCACCGCGCTGAAGTGACCGTCGCGGTCGGGACCCGGCGTCAGGAGTGCGGCAGGCGCACGGTCACGATGAGGCCGCCGTCCTCGCGCGGCGTGGCGAGAACCGTCCCACCGTGCGCGGCCACGACCGACCGGACGATGGACAGGCCCAGGCCCGCGCCCTTGGACGACTCGATCCGGTCGGTGTTGAGTCGCCGGAACGGCTCGAACAGGCTCTGCACCTCGTACGCGGGCACCACCGGGCCGGTGTTCTCCACCTGGCAGGTGGCCCATCCCTCCAGGACGCCGGTGCGGACGACCACCATCCCGTCGTCGGTGTTGTGGCGGAACGCGTTGTCGACGAGGTTCGACACCAGGTGCTCCAGCAGCACCGGGTCCCCCACGGTGGGCGCCTCGGTCAGCTCCGGCTTGACGTCGATGTCCGGCCGATCGCTCCGGCCCGCCGTCTTGAGCACCGTCGAGGCGACCTCGCCCAGGTCCACCTCCGTGCGGGTGGTCAGTTCACGCTCGCTGCGGGCCAGGAGGAGCAGTCCCTCGATCAGGCGCTCGTGGCGGGCGTTGTTCGCCAGGAGGGTCTTACCGACGGTCTTCATGTCCTCCGACGCGTCCGGATCGGTGACCGCGACCTCCAGCAGGGTCCGGTTGATGGCGAGCGGGGTGCGCAGCTCGTGCGAGGCGTTGCTGACGAACCGCCGTTGCGTGTCGAACGACTGGCTCAGGCGGTCGAGCATCGCGTCGAACGTGTCGGCGAGCTCCTTGATCTCGTCCTCGGGGCCCTGCAGGGCGATGCGCTGGTGCAGGGTGCTCTCGGAGAGCTTGCGGGCGGTCGCCGTCACCTTCTGCAGCGGCGCGAGCGCCCGGTCGGCGACGAACCAGCCGAGGGCCAGGGCGATGAGCCCCACGCCCAGCAGTGCGAACGCCGACTGGGTGATGAGCTGGTGCTGGACCCCGTCGATGAAGGCGCGGCGGAACTCGTCGGCCTGCTGCTGCGTCAGCCCGGTGCCCGGCTCGGTCGGCTGCACGGCGAACGGCAGACTCTCGAGGATGTTGGTGACCAGGACGTACGCGACCGTCAGCAGCAGGAACCCGGCGGCGAAGAACAACCCGCCGTAGAGCAGCGTGAGCCGCAGCCGCACGGTCATGCGGCGCGGCAGCGAGCCGGGCGAAGGGATCAAAGACGGTACCCCGCGCCGGGAACGGTCTCGATGACCTGCGGCTCACCGAGTTTCTTGCGAAGCGTCATCATCGTCACCCGCACGACGTTGGTGAACGGATCGATGTTCTCGTCCCAGGCCTTCTCCAGCAGCTGCTCGGCGCTGACGACGGTGCCCTGTCCCCGCATCAGCACCTCCAGGACGGCGAACTCCTTGGGCGTCAGGTCGACCGGGCGGCCGTCGCGCGTGACGGAGCGGCGCGCGGGATCGAGCCGCACGCCCGCGCGCTCGAGCACGGGCGGCAGCGGCGGCGCGGAACGTCGGCCCAGCGCGCGGATCCGGGCGATCAACTCGGCGAAGGCGAACGGCTTGGCGAGGTAGTCGTCGGCCCCGATCGACAGACCTTCGACCTTGTCGTCCAGCTCGCCCGCCGCGGTCAGCATGAGGACGCGCGCCGTGGCCCCGTCGGCGACGAGGCTCCGGCAGACCTCGTCGCCGTGGACCCGCGGTAGATCGCGGTCCAGCACGACCACGTCGTAGTCGTTGACGCTGGTCCGCTCCAGCGCGCCGGCGCCGTCGTACGCGACGTCGACGGCCATCGCCTCGCGCCGCAACCCCGTGGCGATGGTGTCGGCGAGTACGCGCTCGTCCTCGACGACCAGGACTCTCACCCGTTTCCACCCCCTGGAAAGCCACGCGCTGGACCGGCAGGTTCAGTTATGTCACAGCGCGTGTAAGCCCCTGATAAGCCGCGTCCAGGATATTCGCAGGTTTACCGCGAAGAGCGTCCTGGGTAGGGGTGCTGCGCGACCTATCGAAGGGAGACCGCGTGGGCGAGTTGACGGCCACGATTCACCAGCGCCTGTCCGATGCGTACGATTCGCTCCGGACGGCCCGCGACACGGGCGATGATCTCCTGATCGACGCCCAACAGGCCGAGATCGACGACCTGCGGCGCACGGCCGCAGGCCACGGGATCGACCTCCCGCGCTGCGACTGACGGCGCCGCCCGCGGGCAGGAGCCCGCGAAGAAGACGTTCGAGCCCCGCACCGTCAGGTGCGGGGCTCTCGTTCGGTGCGTCCCTTACCCGCGGCCGGCGCCGGCCTCGGCGAGCAGGTCGTGCAGCGGGCCGAACAGGTCCGGCCCGGCGGCGATCGTGAGCTCCGGGCTCGGCGGACTGCCGTTCAGGCCGCCGACCGTGCCCCCGGCCTCCTGGACGATCAGCGCGCCGGCGGCGAAGTCCCACAGCTCCGGGCCACGCTCGTAGTAGGCGTCGACGCGGCCCGCGGCGACGGAGCACAGGTCCACGGCCGCCGAGCCGCAGCGCCGGATGTCGCGGACGCGCGGCAGCACGCGGAGCAGGGCCTCGGCCTGGTGGGCCCGGCGTTCGGCGGCGTATCCGAACCCGGTGGCGACCAGGGCCTGGCCCAGGGTCACCCCGGCGTTGCATCGCAGCGGCCGGATGGAGCCGTCGACCTGTACGAGGTGGGCTCCCTGCCCCCGCGCGGCGGTGTACAGCTCACCGCGCACCGGCACGGCGACGACGCCGACCACGACCTCACCCTCCACCTCGGCGGCGATGCTGACGGCCCAGTCGGGCAGGTCGTAGAGGTAGTTGACGGTGCCGTCGATCGGGTCGACGATCCAGCGGACACCGGTGGACCCGCTACTCTCGCCGCCCTCCTCGCCAAGGAAGGCGTCGCCCGGCCGGGCGGCGCGGATGCGGTCGACGATGAGCCGCTCGGACGCCTTGTCCATCTCGGTGACGACGTCGGTCGAACTGCTCTTCGTGTACGCGACGCCGAGGTCGGCCGGCCGCTTGTCGACGAGCATGACCGCGGCGACCTCCGCCGTGCTGATCGCCAGTTCCAAGAGCTCCTGCAGGTCCTGCACGTTCCCCCCTCTGAGTCCGGCCCGTACGGGCTCGTGCGCGTCCGTCATCGGCCGGCCGTCAGCCCGTACGGCGGCAGTGGCCCGCGGCGCAGCGGTCCGGGCGCGGGCCGAGGCTCCCGAGCGCGGGGCGTTCCGTGCCGTCGCGTTCGAGGAGCAGTTCGCGGACCATCGCGACGAACCGGGGATGGGTGCCGGGCGTCGCCGCCCGCTCGATCCGCAGCCCCAGTTCGTCCGCCAGCTCCGCCGCCTCGACGTCGAGGTCGTACTTGACCTCCATGTGGTCGGAGACGAACCCGACCGGAACGATGACCGCCGCGCGGACGCCCTCGGCGTGGATCTTCGACAGGTGGTCGAGGACGTCCGGCTCCAGCCACGGCACGCTGGGCGGGCCGCTGCGGCTCTGGTACACCAGGTCCCAGGGACGGCCCTGCGCGACGACGCCGGAGATGTCGTTCAGCTCCGCGACGTAGTCCTCGCGGCCGGGCTGGGCCAGCGGCACGCTGTGGGCGGTGAACACCAGGCGAGCGTCGTCGCGCAGCTCGGCGGGCAGCCGGTCGAGGGCGGCCCGGGTGCTCTCGATCACCGGCTCCACGAAGCCGGGATGGTTGTAGTAGATCCGGAGCTTGTCCACCTCCGGGGCGTCCTCGACCTCGGCACGCGCCCGGTCGATGTCCTCGAGGTACTGCCGGCAGCAGGAGTAGCCGCTGTAGGCGGAGGTCACGAACGCCGCCGCCCGGCGTACGCCGTCGGCCTTCATCTGGCGCAGCGTATCGGCGAGGAAGGGGTGCCAGTTGCGGTTCCCCCAGTACACCGGCAGGTCCACGCCGTGCGCGGCGAAGTCGGCCTCGATGGCGGCCTTGAGGTCGCGGCACTGCTGGTTGATCGGGCTGGCGCCGCCGAAGTGATCATAGTGCTCGGCCACGCTCTCGAGGCGGGCACGCGGGACTCCCCTGCCCCGCGTGACGTTCTCCAGGAACGGCATGACGTCCTCGGGCTTCTCCGGCCCGCCGAAGGACAGCAACAGCAGCGCGTCGTACGGCATGTCCCCATCCAACCAGCAGCCCGCCGCTGCCCGGGACGAGCCTACGAGTACCGGCGGGCGTAGGCCTGGGCCAGAGAGAGGACGTTGTCGACGTACGTCTGCGAGTGGTTGTAGGCCCAGACCGCGCGGGACAGGCCGCTGCCGCCGCGCCCGGCGCCGCCGGCGCACAGGTACTTCGCCGCCGCGGGGACGGCGTCGTACGGGTCCATGATGTCGGCCTTGCCGTCGCCGTCGCCGTCCACGCCGTAGATCCGCCAGGTGGCCGGCATGAACTGCATCGGGCCCAGCGCGCCGGCGCTCGACGGGCCGGTGTTGCGCCCGTGGTCGCTCTCGATCTGCCCGATGGCGGCCAGGACGGTCCATGACAGGCCCGGGCAGAGGTGGGCGGACTGCTGGTACAGGGCGAGGTACGTGCCGGGCCGACCAGGCGCCGACCTGGGCTGCTTCGCGAGCTGTCCCTGCGGCTGCGTCGCGGACTGGTGCAGGTCGATCACCTGGCTGTGCGCGCCGACGAGCTTGCGCAGCTGCGACCCGAGTGCGACGGAGTCGGCGCCTGGCGCGTTGACGAGGAAGGCGAGGTCGTGGATGAGCCCGATCTTCCGCCCCGTGTCCCGGCCGACGAGCACGTTGATGCCGGGCAGGCCCAACGCGCCGGAGCCGCCCATGGTGACGAACAACTGCGTCCGGCCGAGGACCGGGTACTGCATCGACTCACGCAGGCCGAACTGCTCTTGGACCTGGTCCGTGACGACGAACCGGTCCTGGGCGAGGGCGTTCCACAGCCCGTCGTTCTTCGCGGTGCCGGGCGGGGTCCAGGCGCGGAAGGCCGACGGGTCGACGGCGAACATGTTCACCCGGCCGCCCTGCAGCTGCACCGCCCCGGCGTCCACCGTGATCACGTCCCGTACGCGCTTGACGTGGGAGACCGCGCGCAGCTTCGCTGCGGTCATCGGGCGGTCGGCCACGACGAGGAAGTCGGGGTCCACGACGCGTTTGAGCGCGGCGGGCTGCTCGGTGGTCGGGACGACGGTGACGGGCCGGTCCCCCACGCCGTGCCGCGAGGCCGCCGCGCCGTCGTCCTTGTCCGTCGCCTGTGGCGCGGCCGTCACGACGTACACCGCGCCGCTCGCCGCCGTGGCCGTTGCCGCGAGCGCGATGGCCGCCACGGCGGCCGGGAGTCCTCTGCGAACGAAGCGTTTCATCGCTACTCCCAACGATCGGACCCGGACGGTAGTTACCCACATCTCGGTGAGAGTCCCGTGAATGCCGACAGGTACGTTTTCGGGCGAGGACACCGTTCGCCGATGATCCGGGCGGTCGCACGAAGGGGGCGTGGGGGAAGCGCGGGTCCGTATTCTCGGTCGCGGTGAGCCTGAGCGGCCGGCGGTGGCTGCGGCGCGCAGCGCATGACATCGCCCGCACGTGAGCGGTGGACGGCGTGGCGATCACGGGTCATGCTGGGGTTGCCGACGCCGGACGCAACGTGAGTGAATCTCGTGTCATGCCCCCCGTCACACCTCAGACCTGGCGAAATTGGGCCGGTAACCAGCGGGCGACTCCCCGGCGCGTGGTGACGCCCCGGTCCGCCGCCGACGTCGCCGCCGCGGTCAGGGCCGCGGCCGGCGCCGGCCTGACGGTACGCATGGCCGGCACCGGCCACTCCTTCACCGACGCCGCGGCGACCGAAGGTCTGCTGCTGCGGCCCGAGGGACTCACGGAACTGCGGTCGGTCGACACCGCCACCGGCCTCGTCACCGCCGAGGCGGGGATGCCGCTGAAGGTGTTCAACGAGCAGCTCGCACTGCACGGCCTCGCCCTCGCGAACATGGGGGACATCCAGGAGCAGACCCTCGCCGGGGCGACGCAGACCGCAACCCATGGCACCGGCCGTGACGCCGCCGGCCTCGTCTCCCAGATCACCGCACTCGAACTCGTCCTGGCCGACGGGGGCGTCGTCACCTGCTCGCGCGAGGTCCGGCCCGAACTCTTCGACGCGGCCCGCGCCGGCCTCGGCGCGCTCGGCATCGTCACCGCCATGACCTGGCAGACCGTTCCGGCCTTTCTGCTGCAGGCGCGGGAGGAGCCGATGCGGTGGGACGAGGTCCTGGGGCGACTGGACGAGTTCGCCGCCGACAACGAGCACTTCGAGTTCTACTGGTTCCCGCACACCGACGGCTGCCTGACGAAGCGCAACAACCGGGTGCCCGGCCCGGCCGAGCCGCTCGGGCGGTTCCGGCACTGGCTGGACGACGAGTTCCTGTCCAACTCGGTGTTCGCGGTGGTGAACCGCGTCACCCACCGGTTCCCCGCCGGCATCCCGACGATCAATGGAGTGTCCGCGCGGGCCCTCGGCGCACGGACGTACACGGATGTGTCGTACAAGGTCTTCACCAGCCCGCGGCGGGTCCGCTTCAAGGAGCAGGAGTACGCCATCCCGAGGGAGGAACTGGCCGACGCACTGCGGGAGATCCGGGCGCTCATCGAGCGCCGGGGCTGGCGGATCTCCTTCCCCATCGAGGTTCGCCTGCTGCCGCCGGAGGACGCCTGGCTGTCCATGGCGTACGGGCGGGACAGCGCCTTCATCGCGATCCACGTCTACCACGCGAGCCCCCACGAGGAGTACTTCCGCGGCGTAGAGGAGGCCCTGACGCCGCTCGGCGGCCGTCCGCACTGGGGAAAGCTGCACACGCGGGACGCCTCGTACCTGGAAGGGGCGTATCCCCGGTTCGGCGACTTCCTCACGCTGCGCGACCGGCTCGACCCCGACCGCCGGTTCGCGAACCGCTACCTGACCCAGGTTTTCGGCACCTGAAGGGCTTAGACTCCCCTTGTTGCATCCCGCTCGCGCGGCGTGCAGATCCCCTTGTGCTTCGACCGGTATCCGCGCAGACCTCCGAACCGTCAGCATCCACCGATTTCCGACCGCGCTCCCTCACAGTCACCCCGTGAGCCACTCAAGAGGGACGGCATCACGCGGCAAAGGATCCACAAGAATGGTTAACCCCCACGCCCCCGCGGCTTTCGAACAGGCAAGCTGGGACGACACTGCGGGAACTTGACAAGGATCACGTCGCGAGGGCGGCGATGTTCGGACATGCCGGGTACGGTGCTGGCGGGCAGGTGCGTCCTGACGCGAGACTGGCAGGACCGGGGGAAGGGCACGCATGCGCCCCAGCCGCGTCGGACAGGGCACGAAAGGACACGCATGCAGGAGCTGCGCCTCGTCGCGGTCAGCGAGGACGGGTCGTACCTCGTCCTCGCCACCGCGGGACGGGGCACCCGGTTCACGCTGCCAATCGATGATCGGCTGCGCGCCGTGGTCCGTGGACATTTCTCCCGCCTCGGCCAGTACGAGATCGAAGTGGAGAGTCCCTTGCGTCCCAAGGAGATCCAGGCTCGTATCCGCGCTGGAGAGACCGCGGAAGAAATCGCCGAAACGGCCGGCATCCCAGTCGAGCGCGTCCGCTGGTTCGAGGGACCGGTTCTCCAGGAGCGCGAGTACATGGCGCAGCAGGCCCAGCGCGTGCCCATCCGACGCCCGGGAGAGTCCTCGCCCGCCCCGGCCCTCGGCGAGATCGTCGAGGAGCGCCTCGGCCGGCGCGGCATCGACCTCGAAGAGGTCGAGTGGGACTCCCGCAAATGCGAGGACTCCACGTGGCGGATCATCCTCGCCTTCTACTACGACGGCCGTCCCTACTCGGCGGAGTGGGCCTACGACCCGCGCCGCCGCCACCTCTCAGCCGTGAACGACGAGGCCGCGCGCCTGTCCTCGCTCGACCTCGACGAGTCCGTGGACGATACGGTCACCCCGTTCCTGCCGCGCCGCGCCATGAAGGTCGTCGGCGATCCTCTCCGCGGCCAGGCTCCGCCGCCGCCCCTTCCCCTCCCGGCCCCCGCGCCGAGCCGGCGTGAGGAGCCCCTCGACGAACCGGCGGCCTTCCGCGAGGTCCCGAAGCCGACGCCCGAGGAGCCCGCCGCGCTCGCCCCGCGTCCGCGCGAGACCCGCCCGGAGATCGTGGCCAGGCCGCAGGAGCTGACCGTCCCGCGGCCCGCCCCGGCCGCAGAGCGTACGCCTCCGGCCCCGCAGCCGCCCAAGCCCGAGCCGGTCGCCCCGCCGCCACCCGCCGCCGAGCCCGCCGCGGTCGAGGCGAAACCGACGCCGAAGCCGGCCGAGCCGGCCGAGCCGGAGCAGACGGAGCAGACGGAGCAGACGCGACAGACCGAACAGTCGGAGCAGGAGCCCGTCGAGACGAAGCCGCAGGTTCCTCAACGGACCGCGCCCAGGCCGCTCGCGCCGCAACCGGCCGCCGCACCCAAGCCCGCGGCCGCGAAGAAGCCGGGGCAGGCGAGGCCCGCCGTGCCGAAACCCGCCGCGCCGAAGCCCGCGGAGAAGCCTGCCGAGAAGGTCCCCGAGCGCCCGCCGGCTGCGGCCGCCGCGAAGCCCGCGACGCCGCCGGCCGTCCCGGAGAAGCGCCCGCCCGCGCGGAAGAAGGCACGGAGCAAGCGCGCCTCCGTCCCCTCCTGGGACGAGATCATGTTCGGCGCCCGCCGCCCCGAGTAGCCGCCCGGTTCGGGCCCGGGGGGAGGATCGGCCTACGCCCGCCCCAGGCTTCCGCGCCGCCGATGGCCGTAGGGCCGCCGACGGGCGAACCTCCCGGAGGTGTGGTCGCCGCGTTCGGGGGTGGTCGACTTTCGGCCCGTAGGCCGCTCAGAGACGGACGACGACGAGGGCCGTGTCGTCGGCCGCGCCGCCGGCCACGCCCAGATCGGCGAGGAGCGCGTCGGCCAGTGGTTCGGGGTCGAGCCGTCCGTGCCGCTTGAGGCTGTCGGCGAGGCGGTGCAGTCCGTCGTCGATGTCCTCGCCGCGCCGCTCGACCAGGCCGTCGGTGTAGAGCACGAGCGTGGCGCCCGAGGCGTACGGCTGCTCGGCCTGCGGCCGCGGTCCGCCGGGCGTGCCGACCGCCAGCGGCGGGTCGGTGGCCTCATCGAGGAAGGCGACCGTGCCGTCGGGCTGCAGGAGGACGGGCGGCAGGTGGCCGGCGCAGCTGTAGGTGATGTGCTGCTCCGCCTTGTCGATCACGACCTGGACCGCGGTGGTGGCGAGTGCTCCCTCGATGGACCGCGCGTACCGGCCGAGTGCCTGCAGCGCCCGGGCGGGCCCGTCGAGCGACTGAACGGCGGTGCTCAGCGCGCTGCGCAGCTGTCCCATCACACAGGCGGCCGACAGTCCGTGACCGACGACGTCCCCGACGGCCACCGCGAGGCGGTCCGGGGTCAGCTCGACCAGGTCGTACCAGTCACCGCACACGTTCAACGAGTCGACCGCGGGCAGATAGCGCACCGCGACGTCGCCGCGCCGGCCGATGTCGGCCGCCGGCAGCATCGCCTGCTGGAGGGTGAGCGCGACCTGCCGCTCGTGGGCATAGGCACGTCGCAGCTCTACGTTGCTCTCGTGCAACTCCTTCGCACGGGCGAAGAGCTCCGCGTGCGTTTCCTGGTACGTCTCCGGGTCCTGCCGCGCGCGGTGGGTGACGAACGCGGTCACGTCCTCCGTGCGTGCTACGAACAGCACCGCATCGCCGTCGGGGCCGAGGACGGGGCTGGTGACCGTGCTCCAGTACCGCTCCTCGAGCTCACCGGGGTGACCGACCACAGGGATGCCGTACTTCTGCGGCCCTTGAACGTCCCGCCGACGCGTGAGCCCGGCCCGACACACCGACGTCTGCAGGCTGCGCATTCCGGGCAGCCCGGCATCGGGGAAGGCGTCGAACACGGACTCGCCGAGGAGTTCGTCCCTCGTGCGTCCGGTGGTCTCCAGATACGCCTGGTTCGCCTCAACGATCACCAGGTCGGGCGTCAGCACCAGACACGGACTCGGAGTCGCCGCGAACAAGGCCTCATAGTCGATCAGAGCATCGCTGTCGGCAGCCGTGACGCACCTCCGGGTACGTGTACTCGTTCCCCAGAGTCTATGTGGAGATCGCCCGCGACCTGCAGAGATACTTACTGATTGATCACCGGCCACCGTGATCACTGGCGCCTACTGGCCTCCTAGGGCCCAGCCGAGTTCGTGGGCGAGTTGTGGCGTGCCGGCGACACGCCCTATGGCCCTTCCCCACGGCCGGCAGGCACGGTGGCCAGGCGATCCAGGCGATTCAGGCGGGGACGTTGGTTTCCGAGCCGGCGGCCCCATCGCTGAGCGGGAGCCTCCACAAGCCGGTGCGTGGCCCAGCAGACCGGCAGCAGCATGGCCAGGAACCCAAGCTCCACCACGGGGTTGTCGGTCTTCCATCGGCCGATCGTGCCGTCGGTGACCATGAGCAGCACCGGATGGAGCAGATAGATCGAGTAGCTGATCACACCCAGCGCGGTGAGCAGCCAGGGGATGCGCCTGTGCCGCAGCGCCAAGCCCACTGCGAACGTCACGGCGGCCAGCGTGACCGCCGTGGCCCAGCCGAGTCGCGCATCCGGGTCCCCGTGCCACAGGCCGGACCCGAGGAGGGCGGCCAAGACGACCGCGGCGGTGACCCCGGCGGTGCGGTGACCGAGTTGGCCTCTCTCGGCGCGGTAAAGAGCGGTGCCGGTGAACATGACCGCCAGGATGCTCAGCCCCTCCCAGGGACCGATCCGGCCGTTCACCGTGACGAGGACGAGCGCCAGCGCGCCGCCGGCCACGGCTCCGCAGGTGCGCAATACCGGGCGGCCGGTCACCGAACATCCGATGGCCGCCGCCATGAGGGCGGTCACGAGGATGACGACCAGGTCGGTACCTGCCGTACGGGACAGGACCGTCATGGGGAGCAGCCCGCCCAGTGCCACGGCACAGCCCGCCAGCCCAAGGGCGACCTTCGACGAATGCCGGTGCAGCCGAAGCCCGAACAGCGCGACGACGAGCAGATAGAAGGACATCTCATAGGACAGCGTCCACAGCACGTTGATCATGTTGGGGACGGCGAGCAGGTCCTGCAGCATCGTGGCGTGGCCGAGCACCGCCGTGGCGGGTTCCTGCCTGGTCAGGTCGCCGCGCAGCGGCTTGAGGCCGGTGACGGAGAACAGAATGACCGCGGTGACCGAGGCGCACCACAGCGGGTAGATCCGGAACGCCCGGCTGAGCCAGAACCCGCCGATGCTGCCCTTGCGCTCCAGTGACGCGGGGATGATGTACCCGCTGACCAGGAAGAACACCATTACCCCGAAGGCTCCGGCATCGAACCGGTTCAGCATCATCCTGCGGAACTCCGGCATGAAGTGGAATGAGGAGTGGTGGAAGGCGACGACCAGCGCGGCGATCCCCCGGAGCGCATCCAGCCAGCCGAGCCGAGCCGGACGCTCATCCTGCGCAGCCGGCACCTGCGACTGCCGATGACGAATGAGAGAGGAGGGGGAATTCGGGGGCATTCGACTAACCTACGACGACCACGACGGCGTCGGGCTCGAACCGACCTCGGACGAAAACGGCCACTGATGTTTCCTGGCATCAGTAGCCTGTCAGGGGCTCTCAGGCGGATCTGCGTGAAATGTCAGGGCGGTGGCCTTCCCGCCAGCCCGCCGGTCAGGCCGCCGGGGGCGGACGTACCGGGATCAGGCGGCGCGGTCCTTGCCCCCGACTTGTGAAAGTATTCACCGGCCAGCGCATCGAACCGGACATACCAGCGAGTAGTCGTGCGAAGAATCGACGAAGTTCACCTGACGCCGAACGCATCGGCTGGTTCCGCTGTGAACTCCGTCATGTCTTCCGGCACCCGGCACGCTCCTCGGGTCCCGGGCGTGTGCGGGCCGGGACGGCATCGCACTCCGGACCGCTCTAATGTGAGGCGCACGCCCGGCGCGGATCCGAAACCGCATCGAGGGAGCCGCGCGGCCCCTGATGCGGCGAATGCGCGGAGCTCTGCCGGGCGCGGCGTACGATCGTCCCCCGGGAGCTGTGTATCGATGATGACCACCTTGTGGCGGCCGGTATGCCTGGCCGCCGTCGGGCTGCTGTCCCTCACGGGTTGCGGCCTCGTCGGGCAGACCAAGATCGTGCGCGGCAGCGTGCCGGACTCGATCACGGTGACCAGTCCGGCCTTCCGCGAGGGCGCGCCGATGCCCGTCCGCTTCGCCTGCGCGCAGTACGGCGGCCGCTCCAAGACGCCGCCGCTGCGCTGGTCGGTCGCGCAGAACGGCGTCGGCTCCCAAGCGCTCGTCGTCGACGACCCCGACTCCCCCAGCGGCGCGTATGTCCACTGGGTGCTGTTCAACATCGACGCCACGGCGAGAGAGCTCCTCGAGAACGTCATCCCGCCGCGCGCCCAGCAGACGATCAACACCGCGCAGAAGGTCGGGTACGCCCCGCCCTGCCCGCCGAAGGGGGAGGTGCACCGATACCGCTTCACGCTCTACGCGCTGAGGTCGACGGTCCCCCTGCGGAACGGCGCGAGCCTCAGCGACGCCATGTCGGCGATCGCCTCGCGTACGATCGCGCGCGGGCGGATGACCGCGACGTTCCGGGGAGCGATGATGTCGTGAGGGGCGGGCGCGCCTGTAGTCACCCCTGTGCGGACCGAGCGGCAAGACCTGGGCGCGCACGAATGGCACTAATGGGCCTTCGGGCAAGTAGTGTGAAGATAGATGTATGCGAACCGTATGACAAGGGTCATAGCGGTCCGCAACAATCGGTCTAGCTCCTTGGGGGCCCCGGTGCCGGTGATCATGGGAAAAGGTCTCCGCGTCGGCGTCGACCGCTAGACCATGGCGTTGGGTGGTAGCTATGTGGGGTCTAATCGTTGTCCTCGGCCTGGTCGCGGTCGTCATTCTCGTCGGGGTGCTCGTCGCCCTGGGGATGAGGGCGAGCCGCGCCGGAGACGAGGACGACTGGATGTCCGACGACGAGCAGCCTCGGGACCGCCGCGCCGGCAGATCCCGCGGCCGCCATGGCCAGGACGACGAGGCTGTCGAGGAGTCCTACGGCGACATGCGGGTGGCCGGTACTCCGCTGGCCGCGCCGCACCAGTTGCCCGCCGCGCCGATCGCCGGCCCCGGCGCCGGTCCGGCCCAGCTTCCCGCTCCCGCCCCGGTCCCGGCGGCCCCTCCGGGCAGCCGGTCGAGCGAGGAGATGGACGACGACGAGTACTGGTCGACCATCACCTTCGACAAGCCGAAGTTCCCCTGGCGGCAGGACGCCGGTCAGCCGTCCGAGGCGCGCGGTCAGGACCCCCTCGCCCAGCACGGTGCGGCGCGGCCCGAGCCCACGCCGCTCGCGGGCCCGCAGCCGCAGGGGATGCCGCTCGCCGGCCAGTCCCCCCAGCCCGGCCCGCTCGACTCCCCGGCGCCGCCGACCAGGCCGCAGCCGGCGGTCCCGGCCTTCGACACGTCGTCCGGCCCGCTCGAGGTCCCGTCGCTCCCGTCCTCGCTCGACGTTCCCACGGAGCGGGCGGCCGAGACGGTGGCCGGTGACGAGATCCCGGCGTACGGCTCGTCCGACCACAGTGGGGGCTTCTCCCCGTCCACCTACCAGAGCGAGCCCTCCTACTCGTCCGAGTCGTCCTACTCCTCGGAGTCGTCCTACTCCTCGGAGTCGTCGTACTCCTCGGAGTCGTCCTACTCGTCCGAACCCTCGTACGGCGGCGACCGGACCTACGGAGCGGACTCGACGAGCGGGTACGGCGACGATCCGCTGAACACAGGCGAGCGCCCGACCTACGGGTCGAGCTCTCCCGCCGCACCCACTCCTCCCCCCGCGCCGCCGGCCTCCTCTCCCCTGGCCT
>JBJMIW010000410.1:0-12167 GCA_045806665.1 Actinoallomurus sp. | reverse complement strand
CTTGCTGACCGGCTGCACGATGAAGTGGATGTGACCGGGCACTCCGCCCGCGTGCGACCACAGGCAGACGTAGACCTGCTCCGGCCGGACCACCTCCGTGACCACCGCCGCCGTCCGCCGCAGGAGCGGCCCGAGCGCCGCGCTCTCGGCCTCGTCGAGGTGGGCCACATGCACGACGTGCCGCAGCGGCTTGACCATGAGTGTGCCGACGCCGAGCGGGCCGACGCCGAGCGGGCCGACGCAGTGCTCCACGGCCTAGCCCGAGCTCTCGTGGATCCGCCCGCCCGGCAACGGTCGCGCCCCGAGCTCAGCTCACACGCGACACACCCGGTACGCGTCAGCCGGTCAGGCGGTGACACGGATCCCTTCGACGACGGCCACTTCTACGCACTGACCGCCTTCCTCGCCGCTGCGGCTGCTCTTGCGCCACTGGAGAGAGACCGAGTCGCTGGTAGTCACATGTCCTCCAGAAACGTGCGGATCAGCTTCTCCGACTCCGGAGCAGGCATTGCCACGGAGCGAATCAGATCGAACCTGATCTTACGCTTCTCGACCTGCTGGGGCTCTTTGATGAGATCGCTGAGACCTCCAGCGGTCTCGGCGTAGGCAACCTCCAGGCCCTGCCTGAAGCCCATGATCGTGAAGGCTCCGGACAGGTATACGGGCGCTTCTTCCGGGACGACCTGAATGTTGACGTTCGGCTCCTGCATCGCGTCTAGGAGGCGTTGGAGCTGGGCGCGCATCACCTCCGGGCCGCCTACTTTGCGGCGGACGGCGTACTCGGCAAGCAGGAGGACGATCCACGGGGGCTCGTCGCGACGGAGGATCTGCTGCCGCTCCATGCGGGTGGCGACGAGCTGTTCCACCTTGTCGGGGTGGTTGCCGGCGGTGAGGACGGCTCGGGCGTAGTCCTCGTTCTGGAGGAGACCGGTGATCAGCATCGGCTCGAAGATGTGCATCGAGGACGCGGTGCCCTCGGCTTCGAGAAACGGGCGGAACCAGCCGAGGGCGAGTTCGCGCGCGGCCAGAGGCTGCAACTCGGTGAAGTACCCGTCGAGGGCGAACAGCCGGTCGAAGTCTTCGGACATGGACGTCGTCGCCGAGCGCTTCGCGGTCTCGATCTTCGAGATGAGGTCGCCGGTGCAGCCGACGCGGTCGGCCAGGGCGTCCTGTGTCCAGCCGTTGGCGTCGCGGTACCTCCGTAGTTTGTGGGCGAAGAGCGCCGCCACCGAAGCCGTCGGGTCCACCTCACGCCGATATCCCATGTCGCCCTCCGGGCTGAAGCTGTCGGGGGTTGTCGAGCTCCTTCCATTGCCGAGCGTAGCCGCACGACAACAGAGTGAGACGCGAATCGAGAATCCCGTGACGGACAGGCAGGGCCATGACCGCCGACTCGTACTCCCTCAAGCTGGGGCCGCATCCGGGCGCCGCCAAGATGGCAAGGCTGGCGGTCGAGCGACGGCTGCAGGACTGGGCGCTGCCGGAACTGCTGGACGACGTGCATCTGATCACCACGGAGCTGGTGTCGAACGCCGCCCGGCTCGGCGCCGTCTTCGAGCTCACGATCAGCCGGCCGGGCGACCGGACCGTACTTGTCGAGGTGCGGGATTGCGATGACGGCGAGCCGGCCATCCGCGTCGCCGAGGTGGACGAGGAGGACGGTCGTGGGCTGTTCATCGTCCAGGCGTACGCCACCGAGTGGGGCTGGCGGGCGGAGAGCGACGGCAAGACCGTCTGGGCGCGGTGCGGCGGATGACCGGGCTCCGCGCGATCGGGTCTTCCCCCGAAGCCGATCGCGCGGCAAGGGCCACGGCGAGCGCGCAGTGAGGGCCGGTGCTCTCGTCCGGTCGGTCCTCGACGATGAGTCACCCCATGCCCGGGCCTGGGGGCGCGCGGAAGTCTCGGTAATGGGCCCTGGACCGGGCGGTGAATGCGGACGAAAAGGTGCTCGTCGCCCGCGATCACCGAGACTTCGGTACGGCGCCCAGGTGACCAAGGCCGTGGACGGCCTCAGGACAGGGGGGGCATGACCTCGGCGGCGAGGCGTTCCATCTGCTCGGCCTGGTCGAAGAGCGGGGTGAACAGGATCATCTCGGCGCCCGCCTCCGCAACCTCGCGGAGCGCGCTGACGCACTGGTCCGGCGGGCCGAAGACCGCCACGGGCGTCAGGTCGTCGCCTCCGGGGCGGCCGTACATCCGGTTCAGCGCGTCGGTGATGCGCTGCCGGGCTCGCGCGGCGTCGTCGTCCACCGCGATGTAGACGCGCTTGGCGATGCGGAAGTCCCGCGGATCCCGGGCGTCCTCCGCGAGCGTCTCTCGTACGACCCGCACCTGGTCGGCGAACTGTTCAGTGGTCTGCGAGCCGGCGCCGAAGAACCCGTCACCGTACCGGACCGCGCGGCGGACCGCGTTGGGGTGACTGCCGCCGAACCACAGCGGCGGGTACGGCTTCTGGAAGGGCTTCGGCTCCATCCTCTCGCCGAGCAACTGCCAGAAGCGTCCGTCGAAGAGGATCGTCGGCTCCGTCCAGCAGGCCTTCATCAGCCGGATGCCCTCGGTGAAGCGGGCGATGAACGTATCCGGGTCGACGCCGAACGCCCCGAACGCCCTGCCGCGCCCGCCCGTGCCGACACCGACCTCGAGTCGGCCCCCGCTCATCTGGTCGAGCGTGCTGATGTGCTTGGCCAGGTGGAGCGGGTTGTGAAGGGTGCTGACGAACACCGCGCAGCCCAGGCGAAGGCGTTCGGTGCAGGCCGCGGCGTACGTCATCGTCTCGATCGGGCCGAGGATCGGCATCGAACTGAGGACCTGCTCCTGGGTCCATCCGCTGTCGAAGCCGAGTTCGTCCGCCCGGGTCACGTAGGCGCGGAACGCGGCCGGGTCGAACTCCCCGTCGGCGAAGAACTGCGGGATCGCGATGCCGAAGAGCATGACTCCACGCTAATCGAGCCCGGTGCGCCCACTCTCCTCGACCGACGGTCGACCGCCCGTGGGGCCCCGGATCAGACGCCGGCGGCGGTGCGGAGGGCGGCGACGGCGGCCATGACTTCGAGGATCCGGGCGCCGGTGGTCAGCGACTCACCCGCTCGACCCCGCGCAGGGCGGGGATCAGGCTCTCGGGCCTGCCGAAGTCGCCCGCGACGACCTCGGCGCGTGGCGGACCCGCCGGCCGGTGATCGGTCCCACGTCCGCCTCTCGTCCCGGGCGCAAGGCCGCGTGCCGTTGTCCGGGGCCGGGGCCGTGCCTGGCGGCCAACGCGTCGGCGACGATGCCCGTCGCAAAGGCGTAGACCCCCTTGTGCAGCAGGTCCACGGCGAGTTCCCGGCGCGGCCAGGTCCATGGAGGAGCACCGACCCCGGTGGCGTTCTCCAGGATCTGGTCGTTGGTCAGGCGGACCACCCCGAACATCGCGGACGCCCAGGGACCGCGCAGCCCCGTCGCGGCCATCACCCCGCGCAGCCCACCGAGCAGCATGCCCTGACTGAGATGCATGGCGAGGTTGAGCGAGGTCGGCTGCTGCCGGGGGTGCTCCGGCAGGCCCACCAGGCGTTCGAGGGTCCTCGCCGGGACATGGGAGTCCGGGCGATGGGTCCATCGCTGTTCCAGCTTCTCACTCGCCGTCATTGCCAGCGCACCGACGAATCCCGCGAGCATTCCTTCGACCGTTGCTCGTGACCACATGTTCGCGCCCTTACCCGGGCAGGACGGTCCGCCACCCTCCGTGAGGGCGTCCCGGCGCGGGTGCGGCGAACGTATGCCGGGCGGGCAGAGACAGAGCTCAGCCGTCCGTGCCGGGCCCGGCGGTGTCCGAGGCCGCAGCGCGGAGGGCGGCGACGGCCGCGCGGATCGCCGGGCGGCGGGCGGCCTCCGCCCGCCAGATGCCGTACACGTGGCGGGTCAGCGCCGGGCGCACCGGGACGATGCGGACGCCGGGCGGGACGTCGCAGCGGCCCAGGCGGGGGATGATGGCGGCCCCCAGGCCGGCGGCGACCAGGGCGAGCTGCGTGGCGTACTCGTCGGCGGTGTGGTTGATGCGCGGCTCCAGGCCGGCCGTCCGGAGCGTGTGCTCCAGCCAGTCGCGGCAGATCGCGCCGGCCGACTGGGCGATCCACGCCTCCCCGCGCAGGTCCGCCAGGTCGATCACCTCGCGGCCGGCGAGCGGATGGTCGGCGGGGAGCGCCACGTCCGCGACGTCGTCGAGCAGCGGCGCCTTCACCAGGCCGTCCGGGATCGCGAGCGGCACGTTGAACCAGTCCTGGACGATGCCCAGGTCGATCTCGCCGCGTACGGCAAGGGGCAGGCTGGCGTGCGGCTCCTGTTCGCGCAGCGTCACCGTCAGGCGGGGATGCTCCTTGGCGAGCAGGTTCAGCGCGCCGGGCATGAGGCCGCGGGCGGCCGTGGGGAACGCCGCGACGGCGAGCTCGCCGACGACGACGCCGCGGTGGGCCTCCAGGTCGGACTCTGCCGCCTCGACCATGGCGAGGATGCGCCCGGCGTGCGCGGCGAGGAGCGCCGCCGCGTCGGTGAGGCGGACCCCGCGGCCGTTCCGCTCCAGGAGCTTCTGCCCGGTCTCCCGCTCCAGCTTGGCCACCTGCTGGGAGACGGCGGAGGTCGTGACATGCAGGACCTCGGCCGCGGCGCTGACGGAACCGTACGTGGCCACGGCGTTGAGCGCGCGAAGCCGCTCCAGATCGAGCATGTAGCCATGCTACACGGAGGACTTAAGGAACATTCGCTTGTCCTAAAGGGTCGCGGCCGTAACGATCGGAGGCATGAGACCTCGTGACATTGCGATCGCGGTGATGATCGCCGCCATCTGGGGGTTCAACTTCGTCGTCATCCACGTCGGGCTCGGTGCTCTGCCACCCCTACTGTTCGCCGCGGTGCGGTTCGTCGCGGCGACGTTCCCCGCGATCCTGTTCGTCCGGCGGCCGGCGATTCCGTGGCGGCGCCTGGTGCTCATCGGCCTGCCCCTCGGCGTCGGTCAGTTCGGCCTGCTGTTCATCGCCATGCACCTGGGGATGCCCGCCGGGTTGTCGTCGCTCGTCCTGCAGACCCAGGCGCTCTTCACGGCCGCGTTCGCGGTGCCGATGCTCGGCGAGCGAATGCGCCACGCGCAGGTCGCGGGCATGCTGGTGGCGTTCGCCGGGATCGCGGTGATCGCCCTGTCGCTGGGCCAGGGCGGGCCGGTGCTCGCGTTCGCCTTGTGCGTCGGCGCGGCGGGCATGTGGGGACTGGCCAACATCGGCATGCGCAAGGCGCAGCCCCCGGACATGTTCGGGTTCATGGTCTGGGTCAGCGTGGTGCCGCCGCTGCCGCTGTTCGGCCTGTCACTGACGTTCGAGGGACCCCACGCGGACCTGCACGCGCTGGCGCACATCTCCGCCGGTGGCCTGGGCGCGCTCGCCTACATCGCCTACCTGTCGACGCTGGTCGGGTTCGGCCTGTGGGGCGCGCTGCTGCGCCGGTACGACGCCGGGCAGGTCGCGATCTACTCGCTGCTCGTGCCGCTGTTCGGGATGTCCTCGGCCGCCCTCGTGCTCGGCGAGCACCTCACGGTCTCGGACGTGGTCGCGGGCCTCCTCATCGTCGGCGGCGTCGCCCTCGGCAGCCTCCGCCGCCGTACGCCGGCCGCCCTACCGGGACCGTCCGCCGCGCTGGCTCGGAGTCGCTGACATGCTCGACGGCATCTCCGTTCCGCTGGTCACGCCGTTCGGGTCGGACGGGACGCTCGACGTTCCCTCCCTCGAACGCCTCGCCCACCACGCCACCACAACGCGCTGCTGCCCCTGGTCGACGCCCTGTTCGCCGAACCCTCCCCGAGCGTCATCAAGGCGGTGCTCGCCGAGCGGGACCTGATCGCCGACGCCACCGTACGCTCGCCGCTGCGGCCACCGACCGCTGCCTCGTTGACCACCGCGCTGGATCGGCTGCGAGGATTGGGAGCATGAGGATCGGATTCGGCGCCCCGGTGTCGGGGGCATGGGCCAGCCCGCACAACGTCGGTCACTTCGCCGAGCGCGCGGAGGACCTCGGCTACGCGTCGCTGTGGACGTTCCATCGTCTGCTCACGCCGGCCGACCGAGAGTCGCTGGACCCGGTGTACCGGAGCGTGCTCGACCCGCTCATCACGCTCGCCTACGCCGCCGCCCGTACGTCCCGCATCCGACTGGGCGTCTCGCTGATCAACTTCCCGTTCGTCACGCCGGTGTACCTCGCCAAGGAGGCCGCCTCCCTCGACGTGCTGTCCGACGGCCGGTTCGACCTCGGCCTGGGCGCCGGCTGGCAGCGCGAGGAGTTCGTCGCCAGCGGCGCCTCGCAGGAACGCCGTGGTGCGCGCGCCGAGGAGTTCGTCGCCGCGCTGCGCACGCTGTGGGAGGACGAGGTCAGCGAGTTCGACGGCGAGTTCTACACGATCCCGCCGAGCCGGCAGTTCCCCAAGCCCGTGCAGAAGCCGCACCCGCCGGTGCTGCTCGGCGGCGTGGCCGAGGCCGCGCTCAAGCGCGCGGGCCGGATCGCGGACGGCTGGCTCAGCCGCAGCGCCACCGACCTGTCCCGCATCCACGAGCAGATCGCGATCGTCCGGCGCGCCGCCGAAGAGGCGGGCAAGGACCCCGAGAGCGTCCGCGTCGTCGTCCGCGGCGTCGTACGCGTGGGCAAGGAGGCCCGCGACGACTCCGGCGAGCGCCTGCGCCTGTCCGGGTCGTACGACCAGATCCAGGAGGACACGGACTGGCTCGCCGAGCAGGGCGTCACCGAACTGTTCTACGACCTGAACTGGGACCCGCTCGTCGGCAACCCCGACGCCGAACCGAAGTCCGCCACCGCCCGCGCCGAAGAGATCCTCGAAGCCCTCGCCCCCAGCAGCCGAGCCGATCATTCGGTTAGTCCGAAGATATCTTCGGACTAACCGAATGATCGTGCGCTGGGAGGTTCGTTCCCAGCAGTTCGGGAGTCGTGGGCTCAGACGGCTTCGGCGGCGGCGCGGGCGGCGTGGGGCAGGGCGTCCGCGATGCGCTGCAGGGCCGCGTCGTCGTGGGCGGCGGACAGGAACCACGCCTCGTACGCCGACGGGGGCAGGTAGACGCCGTGGTCCAGGGCCGTGTGGAAGAAGGCGGCGTAGCGGCGGGTGTCCTGCCGCTGGGCCTGCTCGAAGTCCAGCACCGGGTCGTCGGCGAAGAAGATCGAGAAGAGGTTGCCCGCCGTCTGCAGCCGGTGCGCCACGCCCTCCTTGGTCAGTGCGTCCGTCGCGGCCTGGGCGACCACACCGGCGGCGTGGTCGATGCGGGCGTACACCTCGTCGGTGGCGGCACGGAGCGTGGCCAGACCGGCGGCGGTGGCCAGCGGGTTCCCGGACAGGGTCCCCGCCTGGTACACCGGGCCGGCGGGGGCGAGGCGGTCCATGATCTCGGCGCGTCCGCCGAACGCCGCCGCGGGCAGGCCGCCGCCCATCACCTTGCCGAAGGTGTACAGGTCGCCGGCGACGCCCTCCAGGCCGTACCAGCCGGAGCGGGAGACGCGGAAGCCGGTCAGCACCTCGTCGATGATGAGCAGGGCGCCGTGGCGCTCGCAGACGCGCTTCAGCGCGGCGTTGAAATCCTGGCTCGGCGGGACGATGCCCATGTTCGCCGGGCACGCCTCGGTGATGACGCAGGCGATCTCGTGGCCGTACTCCCCGAAGGTCTCCTCGACGGCGGCGATGTCGTTGTACCGGAGGACGATCGTGTCGGCGGTGGCCGCGCCGGTGACGCCCGGCGAGTCGGGCAGGCCGAACGTCACGACGCCCGACCCGGCCGCGGCCAGCAGCGCGTCGGAGTGGCCGTGGTAGCAACCGGCGAACTTGACGATCTTGGAGCGCTCGGTGAAGCCGCGCGCGAGCCGGATCGCGGACATGGTCGCCTCGGTGCCGGAGCTGACGAGGCGGACCTTGTCGATCGGCGTGCGGGCGACCATCTCCTCGGCGAGCAGGACCTCGCCCTCGGTGGGCGCGCCGTACGAGGTGCCGTGCTGGGCGGCCCCGCGCACGGCCTCGATGACCTCCGGATGTCCGTGCCCGAGGATCATCGGACCCCAGGAGCAGATCAGGTCGACGTACTCGTTGCCGTCGGCGTCGACGAGGTAGGGGCCACGGGCCGAGGCCATGAACCGCGGGGTGCCGCCCACGGCCCCGAAGGCGCGCACCGGGGAGTTGACTCCGCCCGGTATGACCGCACCGGCCCGGTCGAACAGTGCTTCGGAACGATTCGTGGAACTCACCCCACGAGTCTCCCAGACGTCAGTTGCACGCGTCGGCCAGGATCTCGAGTAGCCGCACCGGGTCGGGTAGCGGCGCGCCGTGCGGCTCCCTCACCCAGGTGACCGCGCGGCCGAAGGGCAGCACCGACGGCGGCGCGACGACGTAGCTGTCGCGGCAGTGCCAGCGCATCCCGGGGCTGTCGACGATGGTCTCCGGGACGGTGTCGAGGTGGCAGGACCACCACTCGTCCTCGTCGACGGGCGCGCCGCGGGTGGCGACGAAGAAGAGGTAGCGCTCGTCGCCGTGGTCGGCGACCGGGCCGACGGGGACGCCTTCGTGCTCCATCTGCGCCAGCGCCGTGCGGCCCGCCTTGGCGGGCACGTCGAAGACGTCGAAGACCCGCCCCGTCGGCAGGACGATGTTGGCCTCCGGGTCCCGCGTCCACCAGCGCCCCAGGGTCTCGGTGTCGACCGTGGCCTGCCGCTGCCACACCTGGGACCGGGGATGCGCCGCGGGCGACGGGCAACCGATCCGGTCGCACGAACACGCCCGCATGCCGTCGGTCGCCGGATGTTCGCCCGGATAACAGGGCCAGCCCAGGGCGGCGTACTCCTGTACGGCGGCCGCCATGCGCTCGCGTCTGACCGACTCGCCCGTCTTGCGGCGGCCGGCCGACCGGTTCGTTCGCTTCGCTGTTACATCCAGCATCCTGCTCCCCCTCCGCTCCTCTTTCGATGATGACGCGCCGCTGCTTCGCGGGTTGCGGGAACCCCCGGATAGCGGCGAAGCCGTGACCCGCCACCGGGCGGGTCACACTGCGGTGGTGGGGATGCTGATGTGGGTCGGCCGGGTCAGGTGCGCAGACCGCGCGCGACCTCGGTGGCCCAGTAGGTGAGGACGATGTCGGCGCCCGCGCGGCGGATCGAGACGAGCGTCTCCATGATGATCCGGTCGCGGTCGATCCAGCCCTGCGCGGCGGCCGCCTCGACCATGGCGTACTCGCCGCTCACCTGGTAGGCGGCGACCGGGACGTGCACCGCGTCGCGGACCCGGCGGACGACGTCCAGGTAGGTCAGCGCGGGCTTCACCATGACGAAGTCGGCGCCCTCGTCCAGGTCGAGGAACACCTCCCGCATGGCCTCCTCGGCGTTGCCGGGGTCCTGCTGGTAGGCCGACCGGTCACCGAACTGCGGCGCGCACTCGGCGGCGTCGCGGAACGGGCCGTAGAACGCCGAGGCGTACTTCGCGGCGTACGCCATGATCGCGACGTTGTCGTAGTCGGCCTCATCGAGGGCGGCACGGATCGCGGCGACCTGGCCGTCCATCATGCCGCTCGGGGCGACGACGTCGACGCCGGCCGCGGCCTGGGCGACGGCGATGGCCGCGTAGCGCTCCAGGGTGGTGTCGTTGTCCACCTCGCCGGAGGGCGTGAGGATGCCGCAGTGGCCGTGGTCGGTGTACTCGTCCAGACACAGGTCGGCCATGATCACGGTGGAGTCGCCCAGATCGGCGGACAGGTCGCGCAACGCCTTCTGCACGATCCCGGCCGGGTCGTCGGCGGCCGACCCGCGGCCGTCCTTGACCGCCGGGATGCCGAAGAGTATCAGCCCGCCGACGCCGGCGTCGACCGCCTCGTGCGCGGCTTTGCGCAGGGACTCCCTGGTGTGCTGCACGACGCCCGGCATCGACGCGATCGGCCGCGGCTCGGTGATGCCCTCCTTCACGAAGAGCGGCAGCACCAGGTCGCTCGGGTGCAGGCGGGTCTCGGCGACCAGCCGCCGCAGGGCGGGCGTACGGCGGAGCCGCCGGGGACGTACGACGGGGAACTGCGCGGTCACGGTGACCCTCTCTCAGGCGATTACTTGCGCCGGCGGGCGCCGCGGCGCATCTCACTCGGCTTGCGGAGCGGGTCGCCGGCCTCGACCTGGGCGGCCCGCCGCTTGGCACCGTACTCCGCGAGCGCCTCGGCGAGGGCGGAGACGGACGGTTTGTCCGCCATGACGTCGACGCGCAGGCCGTACTCCTCAGCGGTCTGCGCGGTCTGCGGCCCGATCACCGCGATCACCGTGACGTTGTGCGGCTTGCCGGCGATGCCGATCAGGTTGCGCACGGTCGAGGACGAGGTGAACAGCACCGCGTCGAACCCGCCGCCCTTGATCGCCTCGCGGATCGGCGCGGGCGGTGGGGCCGCGCGTACGGTCCGGTAGGCGGTGACGTCGTCGCACTCCCAGCCGAGCTCGGTGAGCCCGGCGACGAGGGTCTCGGTGGCGATGTCGGCGCGCGGCAGCAGCACCCGGTTGATCGGGTCCAGGTCCTTGTCGTACGGCGGCCAGACCGCCAGGAGTCCCTCGGAGGACTGCTGGTCCTTCGGCATGAGGTCGGGCTTGACGCCGAACTCCACGAGCGCGGCGGCGGTCTGCTCACCGACGGCCGCGACCTTGAGGCCGGCGAGCGCGCGGGCGTCCAGGCCGTACTGTTCGAACCGCTCACGGACGGCGCGTACGGCGTTGGTCGAGGTGAAGACCACCCACTCGTACCGGCCGGTCACGAGGCCCCTGGTGGCGCGTTCCATCTGCTGCGGCGTACGCGGCGGCTCCACCGAGATGGTGGGCACCTCGTCGGGCACGGCGCCGTAGGAGCGGAGTTGATCCGACAGCGATGCCGCCTGCTCCTTGGTCCGGGGTACGAGCACTCGCCAGCCGAACAGCGGCTTGGTCTCGAACCACGACAGCCTGTCGCGCCAGCGGACCACGTCGCCGACCACCAGGAGCGCGGGCGCCTCCAGGTGCTTCGTGTCGGAGGCGACCTTCGCGAGCGTTGAATCGACCGTGTACTGCTCGGTCGTCGTGCCCATCGAGGTCACCGCGACCGGCGTCGTGTCCGAGCGCCCGGCGGTCATCAGTCCCTTGGCGACCTCGCCGATGGTGTTCTCGACGCCAAGGATCACGAGGGTCGCCGCGGCGGCGTGGGCGCTCCAGTCGACACCGCCCTCCTGGGCGTCCACGATGACGACCTCGCGGTGCTTCCCGTCGGTGAGCGGGATGCCGGCGTAGCCGGGGACGCCCGTGACCGACGAGATGCCCGGGACGATCTCAAAGGGCACCTTCGCCTTGGCGCAGACCTTGGCCTCTTCGGTCAGGACGCAGCCCAGGCCGGGGTCACCGCCGAACAACCGCACGACGACCTTGCCCGAGCGGGCCAGGCTCACGAGGCTGGCGCCCGCCGGGCCGATGACATCGGCGGCAGGGTTGAAGTGTGCGCGGTACAGCGGCTCCATGGTCTCGTGGACCACGATGACGTCGGCCGCGCCGAGGATTCTCGCCGCACGTAGCGTCAGGAGTTCCGGATCGCCTGGGCCGGCGCCGACGAAGGCCACTCGGCCCTGCCGCTGACCGGACTCCGTCCCGCCGGACAACATGGGGACCTCGCCCTCGTCGTGTGCGGCCCTCTTGTTCGCGGGGCTCAAGATGTGCTCTCCCCCATCAACTGGTCGGCCCCCTCCGCGAGCATCCGGAGCGCGAGATCACGTCCCAGGCGCTCGGAATCGTCCGGGGAGCCGCTTTCGGACAACCGAATCTGTCGTTCACCGTCATACCCGACAACGACTCCGGTCAGATGCACGATGTGCTCTTCCCATGAAGCGTATGCGCCCACAGGAGCCGAGCAACCCGCTTCGAGGGTGGCCAGGAGCGCCCGCTCGGCGGTCACCGCCGCCCTGGTCGGGGCGTGGTCGAGGGTCGCGAGGAGCTCGATGAGATCGTCGCGGTCGGCCCGGCACTCGACTGCGAGCGCGCCCTGGCCGGGCGCGGGCAGCATCTGGTCGGGCTCGAAGATCTCGGAGACGGCCTCGAGCCGGTCGATCCGGGTCAGCCCCGCGTACGCCAGGACGACCGCGTCCAGCTCACCGTCGGTGACCTTCCGCAGGCGTGTG
>JBJMIW010000409.1:0-22284 GCA_045806665.1 Actinoallomurus sp. | reverse complement strand
CCGGACTTCACCAGGTCGTTGTTCCACTCCGCCATGAACGTGTGCATCGCCGCGACGTCCTCCGCCGACCAGGCCGGTCGGTCGGTGTCCTTCCCGGACAGGACGTCGTAGTCCCGCTGCGCGCCGTACATCATGATCATGTACTTCACGACGATCTCCTCTCCGCGGGCACCTTCGCGGTGCCCTTCCACCGGAGACGTCGGAGCCGCCATCCAACTCCGGACATCATCCGGACGAGAACGTGAATCGGTGCCCGGCCTGGATGCCCCGCGCACAGAGAGACGTTACGGACTGAGGCGGTGATCGGGCACGGTCGCGGGCGCTGGTCAACCGCTCGGGGCGTTACCGACGGGCGAGTTCCCGGCATCGCTCGTCGAACTCCCGAGCGTCCGGCAGATCCGGATATCGAGCGAGCAACGCGGTGCTGAGCTCGGCGAGGCGAGCACGGAGCGAATGAACATACCGAGGTGACCCGAGCGCGCGGGTTCCCTCGTCGATCGCGGCGTCCGGTTCGCCCAGACCGGCAAGGGCGATGGCGAGATCGATGCGGGCGATCGCCTCACGTCCGGGAGCACTCTCGGGATGCCGTGTGGCCTCGTGCACCGCGAGGGCCTGCAGGGCATGACGCCGCGCTCGCTCGAAGTCTTCCAGCCAGATGAACGCGGACGCGGAGTAGGCGGTGAGCGCGTGCGCGGCGAGGACCGATGTATCCAGAGTGAAATGGTGGGCCGGCGTGCTCGGCAACCGGTCCGTCAAGGCCGCCGCCTCGACCAGAAGCGACTCGCAGTCGTCTCGTCGTCCGAGCCGTGCGTGCGCACGCGCCGCCCGGGCACGGAGCCGTACCGCCATCGGGTGACGATCGGAGACCTTGCGAAGGCCCCGATACGCGCCCTCGACCGCGCGCTCAGGCCGTTTCGTGTACATCGCGACGGACGCCATGATGTCACCCGCCCAGGCGCACAACTCATCGTGACCGGCCTGGTCGGCGTGCTCGTAGCAGTCGATCGCGTACGCCCACGCCGCGACCAGGTCACCAAGGTCGTGGGCGAGCCACGCGAGCGCCTCGTCGAACGCCGCCGCGTAGACGTACAGCTCGCGTCCCTCCTTGAGGGTGTGTGGCCCCTGAATGAGCTCTTCCACCCGACGACGGTACGCACGGGCGACGACGAACTGTTGCGCGGGCGGTTCGGTCTGGTACGAACGGTTGAGTTCGGTTATGGCGGCTTCGAGGTGGTCGAGGGTGCCCTTGCCGACGTTGGAGACACCGGTCAACCGGGTGAACTCCATCGCCTCTGCGGCGGCCTCGCGCAGCACATGACGCAGGGTCTCGGGCGCCAGTGTGGCGGTGAGCCCGAGTCCGAGAAGGTCGCGGCGCTTCGTCGGATCCGCCTCCTCCCGCGATCCGAGTGAGCGGTCTGCGTCTCCATCATGTGCCGGGGAACGCCCGGAAACACGGGGGTCTGCGGGCTGATCGCGGTTGCGACCCCGGTGGCCGTAGTCGGGGCTGCCGAGCAGGTCCGCGATCGAGCACTCGTACAGCTGGGCGAGGCGGTCCAGCGTCTCGTACGAGGGCGTACGCGCCGACGGCGAGGGCGGCGCGCCCGGCTCCCAGTTCTCCCAGTACGAGACGTGCTTGGGCGTCTTCGGGCTCTCCGGCCACCGCTCGTTGTAGAGACGCGCGACGTCTTCCTGCGTCCAGCCGTGCGCCAGCCGGAACGCGATGCGCGGATTGACGCGATGGCGGTCCCGTACGACCTGGGCGATCTCCCGCCACGTACGACCGTCGGCGCGCATCGTCGCGCGCAGGTCGTCCAGCTCCCGCTTGAGGCTCCGCCTGACGGCGGCCATCCGATCGCCCCTTTCGTAACCGTACGGGCGGAGAGCCGGAAGCCCGAGCACGGCCCGTACTGCCGGGCCGGTCACGGAGCTCCCCGCCGGACGTGCCGTGACCATTTGCATTGTCCACGTCACAGCGGGTTAATATCGGCGGTTCCCGACGGTTGGCTGGGCCTCGTGACACACGAAACGGCTCACTCATTCGACAGGGCCCGGCCCAACCTTCCCGGCGCCGGTGCTCCGGAGGCCGCGATGCTGGCCATGACCGCCAGGCTGAACCAGCTCGCGGCGGCGCTGATGGCCCGCGACCTGAAGGTACGGATCGGCCGGGACTCGCTCGTGGCCCGGAACCCGCGGGCTTTCGACGTCGACGACCCCCGCGGCCATGCGATGAACCCCGGCCTGTCGCAGACGATCGCGATGGCCGCGAACGAGGACGGCACACTGCACTTCTACTGGTGCTGGAGCGGCCCGACACGCGGCGCGCCCCCGGAGCTGGAGTACCTGACCGTCGCCGACGACATCGAGGGGGCGGCCGAGAGGATCGCCCGCGTGCTCGCCCTTCGCGGGGAGTGAATCGTGGCGGTCCGCGCCGACGAGGTCGTCGGCGCGGACCGGCCGCGGGTCAGTCCTCGATCCAGCGACCGTGGAAGCCCGTCGGTACGCGGGAGCGGCACCGGAACCTGGCCGATCTGCGTGAGCTCGTGGCCGAGGGCGAGGATCCGCTGTCCGTCTACGGCCGCCTCGCCCTGGAGTGGGGGCTGCGCTGGTCCGCCACGCAAGCGTCGTTCACCGATCCTTTCGCCCGGCCAGGCCGCGACGTGAGGGTCTAACCGGCGTCGCGCATCAGTTCATGGCAGGCGATGGCGGTGGCGGCGACCACGTTGAGGGAGTCGACGCCCAGGTCCATCGCGCCCGCGCTCATGGGGATGCACACCGGGTGGTCGGCCTCCCGCAGCCAGCGCGAGGACAGCCCGTCGCCCTCCGTGCCGAGCAGCAGGGCGGCCCGCTCCCCCATCGGCACCTTCTGCAGGGGGACGGCCGACTGGTCCGGGGTGAGGGCGAGCAGCATGAATCCGGCGGCGCGCAGTTCGGCGAGGCCGTCGTGCCAGTCGGTCATCCGGGCGTACGGGATGGCGAAGACCGCCCCCATCGACACCTTCACCGCCCGCCGGTACAGCGGATCGGCGCACCTCGGGGACAGGACGACCGCGTCGATTCCCAGCGCCGCCGCGCACCGGAAGATGGCCCCGACGTTGCCATGGTCGACCAGGTCCTCCAGCACAAGGATCCGCCGCGGCGGCGAAGGCCGGTCGGCCCGGCGCTCATCGGTCCCCTCTGCGAGCCGGTCACCGCCGTCCTCTCGGCCCCCATCGGACACACGTCCTGCGGGCCGGGCGCCGGCCAGCACGGCGGCGACCGACGGCAGGGGCAGGCGTTCCATGGAGGCCAGCGCGCCACGGTGCACGGCGAACCCGGTGATCGCCTCGACCACGTCGTCGTCCGCGACGAAGACGGGTGCGTCACCGACCACGTCGGACAGCGGCTCGACCCAGCGCCGCGCCGTCAGCAGGGACCGCACCGGATAGCCGGTCGTGATGGCCCGCCGGATGACCTTCTCCCCTTCGGCCATGAACAGCCCGTGCTCGACCTCCAGGCTCTTGCGCAGGTTCACGTCGCGCAGCCGCGTGTAGTCGGCGAGCCTCGGGTCGGCGGGGTCGGTAACAGGGATCAGGCGGGGCATGGCCTCAGTATCGCGGGCGCCCTCGGCGGGGACGGCCGCGACCCGGCGGCACCGCAGGGTCCGAAGGTGGTGCGCGGGCGCGGGGCGGTGCGCGGGTGCCGCGACTCAGGGCAGCCGCAGGACGGCGAACACGGCCCGGTGGTCGCTGTGCGGCTGCCCGTAGATCTTCGCCTGCAGCACCGCGCAGCGCCGGTCGGCCAGTACGTGGTCGATGGTGATGGGCGGCCACGGCCGGTACGTCGGCACCAGGCCCTGCCCCCTCGCGTCCGCGGCGTCGACGTATCCGCTGCGGATCACCTGCCGCAGCCGCGCGTGGTCGAGCGTGGTGTTGAAGTCGCCGGCGAGGATCCCGACCTGGCCGTCGGGCGTCGCGCGGGGCAGCCGCCCGAGGTCGTGCGTCCAGGCATTGATGTCCTGCCCGAGCGGGGCGGGCGGGTGCACGGCCGTCATCCGTACGGGGGCGGCGCCGGGGACGGCGAGGGCGGCGCTGGGCATGGCGGAGACCGTCCCCGAGACGGGGAGCGGAGTGAGCGGGTACCGGGCGTACAGCCCGATGCCCGCCGCGCCGGGCTGCGGGTCGAGCATCCGGTACCCGAGAAGGCGGCCGATCCCCGCCTCGTCGAGACGGCGGGCCGCCTCGGGCGTGAACTCCTCCACGCTGAGCACGTCCGCGTGCGTGCGCCGGACCAGGTCCACGAGCGTAGGGTCACCCGCCATGCCGAACCGCAGGTTCGCGGCGAGGACCCGCAGCTCGGGTCCTGTCGCGTACGGGGCATCCCCGCCGAACGCGCGTGGCAGGACGATCGCGGCGAACAGCCCGGTGACGATCACGGCCGCGACGAACGCCGTCCGGTCCCGGAGCAACGCGGTCACGGTGAGCGGGAGGGCCATGGCGGGGAGGCCGTACGGGATGGCGGCCATCGCCGGGATGAGGACGGGCAGGAGGGGATCGATCCGGTCGGCGCCGGAGAGGCGGGCGAGCGCCCACAGCGCGAAGGCGGCGACGAGGGCCCGGGCGACCATCACTCTTCCCCGGCGGCGGGCCCGGGGCGGATCGGTCACCGGTGCCGTGAGCGAGTCCGTCATGTGCCGCCTCCCCGATCCCCGTCCCCGTACGCCTTCACTGTGCCCGATCTCCCGGCAGGCGGATCGGCGACGCGCGGACGAGCCTCGTGGCGGGCGTGGACAGATGCGCCGACGGGGCCGCCGGCGATGACGGAATCGGCCGGCGGCCCCGTGCGTTGACGGACACGTTGACAGGGCGGGTCAGCGGCGGGGCGGCGCCGCCACCCTGGGAGCGCCATCTGACTGACCGACTGGTCGGTATGGTGCGCGGGGAGAACGCCCACCGGCGGCCCTGTTCACCTGGGTGAGGGGACGGCGAGAAGGCGTCCGCGAGGGCGGGACTGTGGCACCGGAGTCGAATACTGGCCAGTATCAAGATGATCTTTACTGGGGTGACCTGCAGCATCAGGTAAATGATCGTCTTTGTTACGAAATGGGAAGACCGCTACAGTTCCGCCTACACCAGCCCAGACAGCCGCGAGATGGGGACAGCTGTGAGCCGACGAGGTCGCAACGACATGCCCCCGGGCGACATGCCCGGCGACGGCCGGCCCTATCGTCCGTCGGGAGGCGGCCGCCCAACGGGGCCCCAGCCGTCCGGCAACGACCACGGTCCCTTCGCGCCGCGCTCCCCCGAGTCGGGCGGTTCCCGCTACGACGCGCCGTACGGCTCCGGCGCTCCCGGCTCCTACCCCGGCCCCGGCCCCGGCGAGCGGGACCCCTACGGCACCAGCGGCACCGGCTCCTATCCCGGCCCCAGCGAGTACGACCGCTACGGAGTCGGTTCGAACGACTCCTACGTCCCGAGCGGCGGGTTCTTCGGCAGGCAGGGCGGTGGCCTCGCCGGGTCCGGAAACGGTCCCGGTTATGGCGGCACCGGGTACGGCCAGGGCGCAGGCGGGCAGGGCGGCGGTCCGGGAGGACCCGGCTTCGGAGGACCCGGCTTCGGAGGGCCGGGCTCGGACGGTACGGGACCAGGGGGGCCCGACGACGGCCGTCCGCAGTCTCCCGCTTCCGGCGCGGGACGCCGTCGCGTCCAGCGCCGCCGCTCCATGAGCGCCCTGATCGGCCCCCTCGCCGGCGCGATCGGCCTGGCGATCCTGCTCGGCGCGGGCGTGTACGCGCTCGCCGACAGCAGCAAGTGCGGCGGCACCCCCATCGACCTGAAGGTCGCCGCGGCACCCGACATCGCCCCGGCGATCAGCGACATCACCACGTCGTTCAACAAGGAGCGGCACTCCGTCGACGGCAAGTGTGTGAAGGCGACCGTCAAGGCCGCCGACCCTGCGGGCACGGCGACCGTCCTGTCCGGCCAGGGTGCCGTGCCGGGCGACGTCGCTCCGGACGTGTGGATCCCGGACTCGTCGCTGTGGGTCACGCTCGTGCGCAGTTCGCCCAAGGGTGCGGCCAGCGTCAACAGCACACCGACCAGCGTGGCCGAGACGCCGCTGGTCGTCGCGACGACCCGTACGTTCGCCAACAAGCTCCACAACCAGGGCATACAGCCGACCTGGGACATGCTGCTCAAGGCCACCGACGCTGTCGGCGCGGGGGCGGTCACCAAGAACGACGTGATTCCCGGTGACTCGATCCACCTGCAGATCCTCGACCCCGCGCGCAACGCCGGCGGGCTGGGCGCGATCGTCATGACCCGGACGCTGCTCCAGGGCGACCCGAACGCCAACGCGATGTTCACCCAGATCGCGCGGAAGGTGCAGAACAGCATCTCGCCGGACCCACAGGCGCTGTTCGCCAGCTTCCACCGGAACCTGCACGGCCGCGCGCCCGTGGTGATCGCCCCGGAGCAGGCGGTGTGGAAGTACAACCAGGGCAGCCCCGCGGCGCGGACCAGCGCGATCTACCCCAGCGAGGGCACGCTCAGCCTCGACCACCCCTTCGCGCTCACGACCGACAACGACACGAAGGTCCGCGCGGCGGCGCTGCTGGAGAAGGCGATGAGCAGCGATCAGGCGCAGACCGCGGTGCGCGCCCTCGGGTTCCGTACGCCCGACGGGCGGGCCGGCACCGGTTTCGGTACCGCGAGCGGACTGAGCCCCCGGATCCCCCGCGCCCTGCCGACGCCGGGTTCGAGTGACGTCGCCGGGGTCATGCAGGCCTGGACGAAGCTCTCGCTGCGCACGCGGATGCTGACGCTGCTCGACGTGTCCGGATCCATGGCGCAGCCGGTCGGCAAGGGCGTGACCCGGATGGAGGCGACCGCACAGGTGGCCCAGGGCGGCCTCGCGATGCTGCCCGACAACACCGACCTGGGCCTCTGGACGTTCTCCACCAACCTGCAGGGCAACCAGGACTACCGGACCGAGGTCCCGCTCGGCCCGCTCTCCACCCGGCTCGGATCGGGGACGCGCCGGCAGGCCATCCTCAGCGCGCTGGGCCGCCTTCGGCCGAAGCCCAACGGCAACACGGGGCTGTACGACTCGGTGCTGGCGGCCTACCGGTCGATGAAGAGGACGTTCAAGCCGGGCTACTACAACTCCGTCCTCGTGTTCACCGACGGCAAGAACGACAAGCCGAACGGCATCTCGCTGAACGGCCTCCTCCGGACGCTGAAGAAGGAGAACGACCCGGCCGCGCCGGTCATGGTCATCTTCATCGGGTTCGGCCCCGACGTGGACATGGCCGCCATGCAGAAGATCGCCGCCGAGACGGACGGCGCGGCGTACCAGGCAATGAAACCGCAGGAGATCCAGCGCATCTTCCTCGAGACGGTGGCGCGCCGAATCTGCGCCCCGGAGTGTCACTGACCTGGTGAGACCCGGCTCGGCACCCCGCCCGCCGAGCCGGTCGAAAAAAATCCGGATTCTTCCGGTGATCCGGTCAACCAACGTGGCCGACGCTGCGTCCTTTTATCGGAGGCCCGACGGGAGCGGGGCGTCGGGCCTCCTTTTATCTCCGGGGGCGCGTCCGACACCACACCTCCGGGAGGTCCTGTGGCCGGTTGGCCCAGTCTCGGTCGCGTCGATGATCGCCGGTTGGCGCAGGAACTGCGCGCCGGCGATGCCAACGCGCTCGCCCAGGCATACGACATCTACGCGCCACGGCTGTTCGACTACTGTCACGCGCTCCTGCGCGACGAGGATCTCGCGGCCGAGGCGCTCCGCGACTCTCTGATCGCCGCGCTCGCGCACATCGACAAGTTGCGTGAGCCGGAGCGGTTCCGCAGCTGGCTCTACGCGCTCGTGCGCAACGAGTGCCTGCGGCGGCTCCGGGACCCGCAGACGCCCGAGGAGCGGCACCCCGCCGCCGAAGAGACCGACGACGCGTTCCTCGACTCCGACGAGCGCGAGCGCCGCCTGGAGACCCGGCGGCTCGTGCACAGCGCCCTGGCCGGTCTGCCGGGCCGCCACCGCGAGGCCGTGGACCTGGCCGTACGCCACGAGCTGTCCGCCGAGGAGCTGGCCGGCGTGCTGGGGATCTCCTCCCAGGAGGCGCTCGAGCTGATGGCCGAGTCGCGCGACGAGCTCGACAACGCCCTCGCCGCCGCGATCATCGCGCGGACAGGGCGGGGCGACTGCCCGAGCGTGGCCGCGCTGGCGGACGAGCACGACTGGCCGCTGCCGCCGGAGGTCTCCCGCAAGCTCATCCGCCACATCGCCTCCTGCCCGACCTGCCGGGACCGCCGCAAGCGCAAGGTGTCGACGAACCGCCTGCTGCAGGTGATGCCGGTCGCCGCCCTGCCCCCTGGTCTGCGCGAGGCGGTCCTGTCGCTGGCGACCGCCCCGGACCTGCCGGAGGCCCGCGCGCGCATCGCCCAGCGCGCCGAGCCGTTCGATGCCTGGGGCTGGCCGGCCGGCCTGGACCACGCCAAGCCGGCCCGCGACGACGAGCGGCGCGGCGTGCCCCGTCTGTGGCCGGCCGTGGGCGCGGCGGCGTGCGTCCTCCTCGTGGCAGGCGCCATCTTCCTGGTCACGGGCGGCTCTTCCGCGCAGCACCCGTCCGGTGACCGCCACCCGGTCGCCGCCGGTACCGGGGCGTCCCCGTCCGACAGCCCGTCCGGCGAGCCGTCGGTCTCGTCAGAGCCGACGGCGAGCAGCATGTCACCGACGCCCACGCCGACGCGTACGTCGAAGACGCCCACGCCGACGCCGACGACCAGCCGGCCCAAGACGCCGACGCCGACGCCGACGCGTACGAAGAAGCGGACCTCGCCTAAGCCCGTTCCCGGCAAGCTGGTCCTGATCACCTCCCACCCGGGCTCGACGCGCACCGTTACCCTGACCGCCGTCGGCGGCACCGTCACCTGGAGGGCGAGCACCGGCCCGTACGTCTCGATCAAACCTCTCAGCCACGGCACCCTCACGGCCGGGCGATCATCAGTGCCGCTCACCGCCACGGCCGACGCGGCGACAGCCTGCGCGGAGAACCCCGCGCTCAAGCAGTCCAGCGTCTCCTTCTCGCCGAACGGAGCGGTCACGCTGACCTGGTCCTGCTGAGGCGCACGCAGGCGAGAAAATCCGATCTGGGAGTGATCGGGTCCTTACGCGACGAGTGGCGGGAGTGCCAGGATGCGCCCCATGACTCCTGACGTGGCCACGTTCCGAGCCGCCCGCGACTTCCTGCTGGCGAACGCCGAAGACTACGAGACCGCCTACCGGGACTTCCGCTGGCCCGACGTCGTCGGGTTCAACTGGGCGCTGGACTGGTTCGACGGCGTACTGGCCGCGGAGACCCCCGACCGGCTCGCCCTGTGGATCGTCGAGGAGGACGGCTCGGAGCTGAAGCTGACATTCGCCGAACTCGCCGAGCGGTCGAGCAGGGTCGCCGGCTGGCTGCGGACCCACGGAGTACGGCGGGGCGACCGGATCCTGCTCATGCTCGGGAACCAGGTCGAGCTGTGGGAGACGATGCTGGCGGCGATGAAGCTCGGCGCCGTGGTCGTGCCCGCGACCACCCTCCTGACCCCCGACGACCTGCGCGACCGGATCGCCCGCGGCGGCGTCTCCCACGTCATGACCGGACCCGCCGACACCGCGAAGTTCGCGGACCTGACGGGCGAGTGGACGCGGATCTGCGTGGGCGCGGCGGACGGCTGGCTCGCGTACGGCGACGCCTACGAGCACGAGCCGTACGACGGCGCCGGCGAGACGACGCACGCCGGCGACACGTTGCTGCTCTACTTCACCTCCGGCACGACCGCACGGCCGAAGCTCGTCGAGCACACGTACGCGTCGTACCCGGTGGGACACCTGTCGACGATGTACTGGATCGGTCTGCGGCCCGGCGACGTGCACCTGAACGTCTCCTCGCCCGGCTGGGCCAAGCACGCGTGGAGCAACGTGTTCGCGCCGTGGAACGCCGGCGCGTGCGTGCTGGTGCTCAACTACACGCGGTTCGGCGCGCCGGTGCTGCTGGAGGTGATGCGCCGGTGCGAGGTGACGACGTTCTGCGCGCCGCCGACGGTGTGGCGCATGCTGATTCAGGAGGACCTGCGGTCCTGGCGACTCAGCCTGCGCGTCGCCGTCGCGGCGGGTGAGCCGCTCAACCCGGAGATCATCGACCAGGTCCGTGACCAGTGGGGCCTCACGGTGCGGGACGGCTACGGCCAGACGGAGACGACGGCGCAGGTCGGCAATTCCCCCGGGCAGCCGCTGAAGCGCGGGTCGATGGGCCGTCCGCTGCCGGGGTACCGGATCGCCCTCATCGACCCGGTGAGCGGGGAGCCCGCCGACGAGGGCGAGGTGTGCATCGACCTGTCCGAGCGCCCGCTCGCGCTGATGGCGGGGTACCACGACGAGACCGGGCGTACCGACGAGGCGATGGAGGGCGGGTACTACCACACCGGTGACGTGGCCTCGCGGGACGCCGACGGCTTCATCACGTTCGTGGGCCGCACCGACGACGTCTTCAAGGCCTCGGACTACAAGATCTCGCCGTTCGAGCTCGAAAGCGTGCTGCTGGAGCACGACGCGGTGGCCGAGGCCGCCGTGGTGCCCGCCGCCGATCCGGTGCGCCTCGCCGTACCGAAGGCGTACGTCTCGCTGGCCGCCGGTCACGAGGCGACCGCCGAGACCGCGCGCTCGATCCTCGCGCACTGCCGGCAGCGGCTGGCCCCGTACAAGCGGGTCCGCCGTCTGGAATTCGGCGAACTGCCGAAGACCATCTCGGGGAAGATCCGCCGCGTCGAGCTGCGCGGGCTGGAGGGTCAGGACCGCCGGACCGGTGAGTTCCGCGAGGAGGACTTTCCGGACCTGACCTCCTGACGGATTACGGTCACTCAGCGTCAGGCTTTCTTGCACGACACAGAAATAGATCACTCCCCGTTGTCGGCTATGCCACGTTTGCCACCAAAACCGACTTATACCTGGGTGATCGATGGCAAGATGCGTAAACCGAGGATGCCGGTGGGGCGTCTGTGTCCGGTTCGACAGGCGGAGCAGCGGGAGGTTCAGTGGCTGGGTGGCCGAGCACCGACAGGGCCGATGACCAGCGGCTGGCGCAGGCCCTGCGAGCGGGCCGCCCAACCGCCATGACGGACGTCTACGACGCCTATGCGGCGCGGCTGTACGACTACTGCCACGTGCTGCTGCGCGATCAGGAGCTGGCCGCGCAGGGCCTGCACGACTCGATGATTACCGTGCAGGAACGGATCGCGGGGCTGCCGGACCCCCGGCTGTTCCGGGGGTGGCTGTACGCCGTCACCCGCACCGCATGCCTGCGCCGCCGCGCCGAGACGGGGATCCCCGAGGACCGGCAGAAGGCCCGGGAGGCGGACGGGCTCGTCGAGACCGACGAGTCGACCCGCCGGCTGGTGCATGCCGCCCTGATGGTCCTGAGCAGCGCACAGCGCGAGATGCTCGACCTGGCGCTGCGCCATGAGCTCGACCCGCATGAGCTGGCCGAGGTGCTGAACACGACGCCGCAGGATGCGTCGATGTTCCTCGGCAGAGCTGGGAACGACCTGGACGACGCGTTCGCCGCCGTGGTCGTCGCGGCGACCGGGCGCGACGACTGCCCCAGCATTCCGACGCTGGCGGGTCCGGCGGGTCGGCCGCTGGACGCCGAGACCTGCGGCCGGCTGGCCCGCCACATCGGGAACTGCCCGATCTGCGGGCTGCGGGCCAACCGGAAGGTGGCGACCGCCCGGCTGCTGCACGCGATGCCGATCGCGGCCGTGCCGGCCGACCTGCGAACTCGCGTGCTGAGCACCGCGGCGCCCCAGTACGCCGAGATGCGGGCGACGGTAGCGATGCGCGCGCAGCCGCCGCGCTCGGCCCCGCAGCGCCCGGCGCCCCGCCACGAGCCCGAAGACGAACCGCGGAGGACGGCACGGATCTGGGTCGCTGTCGGGGCGGCCGCCGTCGGAGTGCTGTTCCTCGCGGGACTCCTGCTCGTGCTGCCCGGCTCGGGCGGCAAGGGGAACTCCGGCAATCAGGCGATCGCCGCACCGCCCAGCGGCTCGCCGAGCGGCGATCCGTCCGAGTCGTCCCCGGTCGACGCGTCACCGATCAAGTCACAGAAGACGCGCACCCCGACGCCCACGCCGTCGAAGAGCAAGACCCCGAAGCCGAAGCACGGCACCCCGACGCCGGGCAGCGACCAGCCGGCTCCGCCGCCTCCGGGCCAGCCGCCGACCACCCGAGGGACCCTGGCGGTCTCCGGGTGCACCATGCACTACTCGGGCCACTGCGACGTGACGGTGACGGCGCGGGGCGGATCCGTGCACTGGAGCGTCACCGGCACCAACGGCGCCATCCGCGCCAGTGGCAGCGGTGACCTGGGCCCCGGACAGTCGGCCTCCGTCAGGGTGTCCCGTACGTACCAGGGCATCTGCATCACCGGCGGCAGCGGTTCGGTGCAGTTCTCCTCCGGCGCGTCGGCCGGCGTGCAGTGGAACTGCTGACCGCTCCGAGGCGGGCCGGCGACCGCGGACGCCGGCCCGCCCAGGAGGGTTTCGGCCATCCGCGCACACCCCCGTTCCGGGGGGACGTGAAAGCCCGGTATGAACGGATTCCTTCCGAAACGCGGCGATAAGCGGTTCGCAATGGCAGGATGCGGGAACTGACGGGGCGCCTGGGACAGCCGGGCTCTGGGGGATGAACGGATCGACGGGGAGGGTGACGTGGCCGGTTGGCCGAGCATCGACAGGGCCGACGACCAGCGGCTGGCACGGGCACTCGACGCCGGTGACACCAACGCCCTCGCCCAGGTCTACGAGGCGTACGCCGCGCGCCTCTTCGACTACTGCCACGTCCTGCTCCGCGACCAGGACGCCGCGGCCCAGGCGGTGCACGACTCGCTGATCATGGTCCGGGAGCGCATCGCCGCGCTGGCCGACCCGCGGCGGTTCCGTGGATGGCTGTACGGCACCACGCGCGCCGAGTGCCTGCGACGGCGGGCCCACGCCGAACTCCCCGCGGAACGCCGGCGCGCGCCTGAGTCCGACTCCGGGGACGGCATGGACGCGGCGACCCGCGCGCTCGTGCACGCCGCGCTGCTGGCGCTGAGCGGCCGGCAGCGGGAGGCGCTGGATCTGGCCGTACGGCACGAGCTCGATGCCCAGGAGCTGGCCGAGGTCCTGTCGATGACGCCTCACGAGGCGTCCGTGCTGGTCGAGCAGGCGAGCAACGACCTGGACGACGCGTTCGCGGCGGTCGTCATCGCGGCGACCGGCCGGGAGGACTGTCCGAGCGTCCCCGTCCTGGCGGGTCCTCCGGGACAGCCTCTGGACGCGGAGCGGTGCGCGGCGCTGGCCCGGCACATCTCCGCCTGTCCCATCTGCGGCCTGCGCGTCAACGGCAAGGTGGCAACGGCCGGGTTCCTGCGGGCCATGCCGGCCGCCGCCGCCCCCGACAACCTGCGGGGGCGGGTCCTGGCGACGGCGTTCTCCCCAGAGCACGCCCAGACCCGCGCGACGATCGCGATGCGCCTGGATCCCCCGCCGTTGCCGGAACCGGAGGCCGAGGAGCGGCCGCGGAAGGCGTCGCGCGTGTGGGCCGTCGCGGGCGCGGTCGTCTGCGCGGTCCTCCTCCTGTGCGGGTTCCTGCTCGTGTCGCCCGGCTCTGGAGGGTCGTCCGAGTCGGGCGGCCGGCAGGCCGCCGGCAGCCGCGACGTCGCGGCACCGGACGACTCCCCGACCGATGACGGCGGCATGTCGTCGCACCCCGCAGGCGCCTCGCCCACCGCCACGACGGGCTCGCCGACGCCGACCGCCTCGCCGACTCCGACGCCCACTCCGACCCGGTCGAACACCGGCAAGACCACCCGACCGGCCCATCACACCAGGCCGCACGCCGTCCCTCCGCCGCCTCCGACCTCGCCGTCCCAGCCGCAGCCACAGCCACAGCCGCAGCCGCAGCCCGGCAGGCTCATCGTGACCGGGTGCAGCATGGGGCGCGGATACCAGTGCCAGATCGCGCTCGCCGCGGAGGGCGGCCCGGTCTACTGGGCCGTCACGGACGCCAGGGGTGTCAGCACGGGCGGCAGCGGGACCGTCGCGCCGGGACAGCCGGTCTACCTCGGCGTGACCCGCTCCCATGACTGGTGCTGGGGCAGCGGCCAAGGGAAGGTCTCCTTCTCCTCGGGCGACGTCGTCCGCGTCACCTGGCGCTGCTGACCCGGGGTGGTTCCCCGGCATCGCCGCCGAGTGGCCATACCGGCGGGCGGCCCGGGGCCGTACGGTCGGCGCCATGGACCTGCCTGGTAAGAAAACGCTGCTGCGCGCCCTGCATGACGAGCACCGCCCGCTGATCCTGCCGAACGCCTGGGACGCCGCGAGTGCCCGCGTGCTGGTGGGACGCCGGGTTCCCCGCCATCGCCCGCTGGGGTCCGGCGGGTGACGTTCGGGCCCGGTCTGCACCGGGCGACGCTCGGGCTGCTGTCCCGGTCGGCCGAGCGGCTGCACGCCGGCGAGACGCCCGAGCTGTGACTCAGCCGAGGGTGCGGTGGGCGCGGTCGAGGAGGAGCGGGACGGACTCGCCGATCCGCTCGAAGCCCTCGCCCACCGTCGCCTTCTGCAGGTACCTCACGTGGATGCCCTCCAGGACCACGGCCAGCTTGAAGCAGCCGAACGCCACGTAGAAGTCCAGGTCGGCCAGGTCGTACCCGGTGGCGGTGGCGTAGCGGTCGGCGAACTCCCCGCTCGACAGGAAACCGGGCGCGGTGGTCACGGTCGAGCCGACCGGGATCGCCTCGCGCTCGTCGTCGCCGGGATCGGTCCAGTACACGAGCGTCAGCCCGAGGTCGGACAGCGGATCGCCGAGCGTGGACATCTCCCAGTCGACGACCGCGGCGATCTCCGGCTCGGGCCGCAGCCGTACGAGCGCGTTGTCGAGGCGGAAGTCCCCGTGCACCAGGCCGGTGAGTCCGTCGCCCGGCAGGCGGGCGGCGAGCCGCTCGACGAGCCGCTGGTACGACGCGCGGCTGGCGTCCTCGGCGGTGGGGTCGGCGGAGAATGAGGCGTCCCACTGCTTGCGCCAGCGGGCGAGCTGGCGGGCCATGTATCCCTGGGGACGGCCGAACGCGCCGAGCCCGGCCTTCTCGACGTCGAGCAGGTGAATGGCGGCGAACGCGTCCGCCAGGCGCTCGCTGAGCGCGCGCGCCTCCTCGGGCGTCACGTCCGCGGCGTCCTCGACGGTGCGCAGCACGCGGCCCTCGACGTGCTCCATGAGGTAGAAGGGCGCGCCGATGACGTCCTCATCCGTGCACAGCGCCAGCGGCCGGGGCACCGGAACGTCGCTGTCGGCGAGCGCGGACAGCACGGTGTGCTCCCGGCGCATGTCGTGGGCGGTGGGCAGCACGTGACCGAGCGGCGGGCGGCGCAGGACGACGCGCCGGTCGCCGAGCCTCAGGAGATAGGTCAGGTTGGACCGGCCGCCCGCGAGGACCTCGATGTCCGTGATCGGGTCGCCGCCGTCGGGCAGGTTGTCCGCCAGCCAGGACGACAGGCGCGGGACGTCGATCCCGGGCACTCCGGCCACCTGCTCGGTCATGGGCCCTCCACTTCGGTCCAGCGGCGCGCGCCCGGCGGGTCGCACGCCACTCACGCGCCTATTAGAACGCGACTCGGTATCCGGACGCCAACCGGCCCCATCCGGCCGGATCCGGCCCGAGTGGGAGTACCGGAGAGTCACCCGGGGTAGGCATTTGACCCGTTGGGGTATCAAAAACTAGAAAGATGATCGTTACCCCAAAAGTCCCGTTAGTGGGACGAACTCCCTTTCCCAGTCAGCGAAACACCATCCGGGCAAGGATCCGACCCGATGGGGGGAAACAAATCGTGGCCGACGCATGGCTGCCTGGCGCCGGGCGCCTGCATACCAGGCATGACGGGGGGTCGCCCAAGGGGGGCGCGCCCCGTGCGGTGTGGCACACCAGCGAGACCGATCCACGCCAGGTCTCCGCACGCTCAGTGGCCCAGGGGCTGGAGCAGGCAGGACGCAGCGCCCACCTCGTGTGGAACCCCTGTACCGGCGAGATCGTGCAGATGGTCCCCGCCACGCGGGCGGCGAAACTGCTTCCCGGCGAGGTCGGCCGCGAGGGCCGTGCGTGTTTTCAGATCGTCGTCGTCGGGTTCTCCCGCGAGCCGTTCACGGCCGGCCCGCTGAAGGGCCTGGAGAGGATCGTCGGCTGGCTCGACGGCTGGCACGTCCCGCGCCGGTGGCCCGCCGGCGCGCCGCTCCCCCGGCCGGAGGCGTACGACGCCGTCCGCGGGCGCCGGCCCTGGGCGCGCGGCGGGCACTACGGGGCCTCCCAGGTGCCCGGGGCGACCTGCTCGGATCCCGGTCGGATCGACATCCATGCGATCACCGGTCCGGAGGCGCCCGTGGGAATCCCCCGGCCTCGGGTGGCGCCGGGTGAGGAGACCGCGCCGGCCGACCCCGAGGCGCTGCTCAGCCGGCGGCTGCGCGCGCCGGACCGGATAGAGCCTCCTGGACCAGCGCACGCACCAGCGAGCAGCCGCTCCTGACCTGCGCGAGGGTGGCGCTGCCGTAGCCGATCTCGAGGCCGTACACCGCCGGCGGTCCCCCGAACCGCTGTTCGAGGGTCGCGAGCAGGACGCCGTGTCCCGCCGCGCGCTCGACCACCCACGCGGCGGCCTCCTGGGGCAGCGCGAGGACGATGTGCAGCCCGGCGGTGTCCCCCAGCAGCGGAAGGTGCCCGAGCGCGTCCACGACGGCGGCCCGCCGCCGCGCGTACTCCGCCCGCATCCGCCGTACATGCCGGTCCAGGTCGCCGCGCTCCAGCAGGATGCGCACGGCCTCCTGCGGCACCACCGCCGTACGGTCGTTGACGCGCTCCCGTAGGTCCGTGATGGCCGCGACGAGGTCCGGGCGCGCCACCAGCCAGCCGACGCCGACGTCCGGCGCCAAGGTCTTCGTGGTCGTGCCGAGGTAGACCGTCACCTCCGGGTCCAGCCCGTACAGCGCGGGCAGCGGCGCCACGTCGTACCGGAACTCGCTGTCGTAGTCGTCCTCGGCGATCAGCGTGCCGTTGCGCCGTGCCCAGGCCAGCAGCGCCTGCCGGCGCGGCACCGGCAGCCGGCCGCCGAGCGGGTACTGGTGCGACGGGGTCGTGTAGACGATCCGCAGGTCGTCGGGGAGCGTGTCGACGATCAGGCCGAACTCGTCGACCGGGCACGGGACCACCTCCGCCCCGCGCATCGCCAGGGTCGCGCGGGCCTTCGTGTAGCCGGGCTCCTCCACGCCGACCCGGTCCCCGGGCCGCAGGACCACCGCGCCCAGCAGGTCGAGGCCGTTCGTCGCGCCCCGCGTGACCAGGACCCGCTCCACCGGGCACGCCACCCCGCGACTGCGCCGCAGGTAGTCCACGAGCACCGCGCGGAGGCCGGGCAGGCCACGCGGGTCCGGCCGTCCCGCCGGGGTCACGGTCGCCGCCAGCCTCCAGGCGCGCCGCCACGCGGGTGTGTCCAGCCCATGAACCCAGGGCATGCCGGGCCGCAGGTCGATGGCGGCACCCGAGGCCCGGGCCGGGTCCTCCGACGGGGAGCCGACGGGTCGGAGGACCCCCGCGTTCGAGGGGGCGATGTCCGCGACGTACGTGCCCGATCCGTGCCGACCCTCGATCCAGCCCTCGGCGTACAGCTGCTCGTACGCCTCGGTGACGACGGTGCGGCTGACGCCCAGCGCGGACGCCAGCGCGCGGCTCGACGGCAGCCGTTCTCCCGCCTTGAGGCGTCCTTCGTTCATCGCCGCGCGCAACTGCCCGCCGAGCTGGACGCTGAGCGGCGTCCCGGCGTCGCGCTCCACGGCGAGCGGCAGGTCGATCTGGTCCCGCGACAAAGTGGTTCCCTTGTTCCGCCGAGAAGTGGCCATAGCTGTCAGGCCACTTCGACCCTACCGTCGTTCCCATGACCACTTCGCCGCCGTACGGGGCCTCTCCCGCGGCGCTCTCCGGCACGGAGCGCACCCGCGTCCGCCGTCACGCCGAGCGCGCCGCCACCGACCGACAGGCGCTGTACGACGTCCTCGACGCCGGGCGCGTCTGCCACCTCGGCGTGATCATCGACGGGTCTCCCCGGGTCCTGCCGACGGGCTACGGCGGGGACGGCGACACCCTGTACCTCCACGGCTCGACGGGCGCCGCCAGCCTCCGCGCGGACGGTGAGATCTGCGTCACGGTGACCCACGTGGACGGCATCGTCCTGGCGCGCTCGGTCTTCCACCACTCGATCAACTACCGCAGCGCCGTGATCTACGGACGGCCGCGTCTCGTCACCGACCCGGAGGAGAAGCTCGCCGGGCTCCGGGCCCTGGTCGAGAACATGGCCCCCCACCGCTGGGACGCCGCCCGCCACCCCACCCGCAAGAAACTGGCCGCGACCACCGTCCTCGCCCTGTCACTCGACGAGGCATCGGTGAAGACCCGCCAGGCGCCGCCCGCCGACGAGGAGGAGGACTACGCGCTGGACGTCTGGGCGGGCGTCCTGCCGGTCCAGGAAGTGATCGGCGACCCGGTTCCCGACCCCCGGCTGCGGTCGGGCATCGGGTATTCCACATGGTGATATGAGCCACATACCCTGACCCCATGACTCCTGCGGGCTGGTACCGCGATCCGTACGGCGACCCGGGCCTCCTGCGCTGGTGGGACGGTTACCAGTGGACGCAGGCGACCCAGCCCCTTGGGGAAGGACAGCAGGCGTCCTGGGACTGGACCAGCGCCCCGCCGACGTGGGGCCCGCCCGACCCGAACGGTCCGGCGCCGGGAGAGCGCGGAGTGGACGGACCGGCGTGGGGAGAACCGGGCCCGGGCGGACCGCAGGCCTGGGGCGAGCCGGGTGCCGGCGGACCGGTGCCGCAGGGATGAGGCGAACCCGGTGCGGAACCTCCGGGACCACAGCCGTGGGACGGGCCGGCCGGACGGAAGCGCTCCCGGCTCCCCCTCCTGATCGGCGGCCGTACGTCGCGAGCGCCTACAGCGGCGCGGGCCCGGCCACGTCGACCCCACTGGAGATGAAGGCCAAGGCCGTGCTCGCGGCCCTCGAGCCGACGGCCTACCCCGCCCACACCCGCCAGGACGTCACGTCCGCCTCCCACCCCGTCGGCGGACACTCCGGCTGGCTGCTGAAGGTCAAGCTGACCTTCTCCCAGACGAAGTCGCAGGGCTGGAACTTCCGTGCGGAGACGGCCGCGATCGTGATCGTCGACCGTGGCAACGGCCTGCCGCCGGCGCAGTTCTACGTGTCGATCCCGGACAGTCACAAGCGCCAGGGCGACCTCGATCTGCTCCTGGGCTCACTCAAAGTCTCCTGACAGGACTTATGGTGAAGGTCATGAACGACCGGCTGGTCTGGATCGACTGTGAAATGACCGGGCTCGACCTGCGGCGCGACGCGCTGATCGAGATCGCCGCCCTGGTGACCGACAGTGAGCTCAACATCCTGGACGCGGGCATCGACCTGGTGATCAAACCACCCCAGGACGCCCTGAGGCAGATGTCGAAGGTCGTGCGCGACATGCACACCGCCTCAGGGCTGCTCGACGTGCTGCCCGGCGGCATCGCCCTCGCGGAGGCCGAGAACCGCATCCTCGAGTACGTACGCTCCCACGTACCCGGGGTGAAGAAGGCCCCGTTGTGCGGCAACTCGATCGCCACCGACCGGTCCTTCCTCGCCCGCGACATGCCCGCCCTCGACGCCCACCTGCACTACCGCATGATCGACGTGTCGTCGATCAAGGAGCTGGCCCGGCGCTGGTACCCACGGGCGTACTTCGCCAGCCCCGCGAAGAAGGGCGGCCACCGCGCCCTCGCCGACATCACCGAGAGCATCACCGAGCTGCGCTACTACCGGGAGGCGGTCTTCGTCCCCCAGCCGGGGCCCGACTCCGAGACGGCCCGCGCCATCGCGACGAATATCGGTGACCGATGAGGTCGCCGGAACCGCTACACTTCATCTCGCCGCCTTGTGCGGACATGGTGGGTGTAGCTCAGTTGGCAGAGCACCAGGTTGTGGTCCTGGGTGTCGGGGGTTCAAGTCCCCTCACTCACCCCATGATGACGGCCCCAGCGCGCCTGCGCCGGGGCCGTCGGCCTTTTCCGGCCCACCTCGGCCGTCGCCCCCCTTCCGACACCGCCCGGTTCGCATCCCACGGTGACCGGCGTCCCCCGGAGGCAGGATGAGTTCCGATGATCCACTGCCGCTACGTGTCATGATCGTCGACGGCGACCCCGCGCTCATCTCGCTGCTCCAGGACAGCGAGGAGCTCGACGTGGTCAACGAGCCCGGCCAGGCCACCGCGCTGGGAGAGGCCCTGGCGGCCGCGGAGCGCCTCCGACCCGACATGGTGATCCTCGGCCCGGAATTCGCGGCTCAAACGGGTCCTCTGAGCCGCAGAGCGCGCGTGTTCGTCGTCTGCAGCGAGCCGACCGCCGCGTCGGCGGCGCTCCGCGATGGCGCGACCGGCCACCTCACCCCCGGCCGGTTCACCGCCCGCGAGCTCCTCCAGGTCTTCCGTGACGCCGGCCGCGCCGACCTCGACCTGTCCGCCCGCGAGGCCGAGGTCATGGACCTGATCGCCGGCGGCCGCTCCAACGGCGAGATCGCCCGCGAGCTGTTCCTCAGCGAGAAGACCGTGAAGAACCACGTCAACCGGATCTACGCCAAGCTCAGAGTCGGCTCCCGGGCGGCGGCCATCACCCTCTGGCAGGCCCGCCGACGACCCCTCTGACCTGGGCCTCCGGGGGGCGGGGCAATCGATTCGCAACCGGGGCAGAGGGACTGCTACAGTTACGGACGTCGCAAGCGCCGCTAGCTCAATTGGCAGAGCAGCGGACTCTTAATCCGCGGGTTCGGGGTTCAAGTCCCTGGCGGCGCACCCGTCCTGACCTGGGCGTTCTCGGTTCCACCGGGAGCGCCCAGAGTCTGTTTTGAGGCAGTTTGGCGGCCGTGGTTGCTCCGTGGTTGCTCGTGTGCCGGATCTTGGTCAATCCGTCCCGGGGATCCGCCGGAACAGCCACGACAACCGGCAGCCCGCCAGCGAACGGGCGGGATCACAGACAAGCCGTCCGCAGGCGAGCAACGCACGTCTCCCCGCCCTTGTCGTAATCGCGCCCTCGCCCTCCGAACTCCGCCGGGCCAGCGGCCAGTGGGAGCCCACACCACGGCACCTGATCCCACCACCTGGAGCTTTTCCCCAAGGCCGACGACAGCCGCCGCGAACCGTTGCGGCGTGCAGGCTTCAGCTCCCAAGACGCAGCCGACAAAGAGATCACCCAGATCACCGAGCTCCTCAGCATCTCCCCCGACTACCAGACCCAAATCAAGATCACCAACCTGATCGTCGAGACGATAAAGAAGACTCGGTCCCTGCCCGACGCGGAAACCGTCCGCCGGAAGGTCCGCACCGACCAGCAGCTGAACCGCAAGATTCTGCTCGGCGACTGGCTGGACGTCTGGCTGGCAGGCAAGAAGAAGATCAGCGAGGGCACCCGGGCCCGCTACGCCAGCGACGTCCGCCTCTATCTGAAGCCGTACCTCGGGCACATCCCCGTCGAAGAGCTCCGGGTCGTCGACATCGCCGAGATGTTCGACGCGATCGAGGAGTACAACGACGTCATCCGCGAAGCCCGCGCCAGCAACCACCCCACCCTGCGGGCCAAGGTGAAGTGGCGGCAGGTGGTCAGCCCACCCACCCTGCGCAACATCCGCGCGACCCTGCGGCATGCCCTGACGGTCGCTTCAACCCCGCCGCGATTGTCGAGCTCCCGCCCGCCACCCGACCCAAGCCGCTGGCATGGACCGACGAACGTGTCCGCGCCTGAGAAACCGCCCACCGCCGGCACCTGACCGCCCTGCGCGAACGCGCGGGCGGCAAGCGCATCAACGTCATCGAGGCCTACATCGGCGCCTCGCGCCCGTCCCCCGTCATGGTGTCCCGCTCGGAAACTCGGTTTCGCGCTGTCAGCTGGTGTTTTGCTGCGGAATCAGCGCCGAGGCTGGAACCATCTCGAGGTGATGTCGTCTTTGCTCTACCGCTTGGTCAGGTGCCTGTTCGCCCTGCTGACGGTGCTGGTCCGATCCGACCTGTCCAAGGACGTCGAGTTACTCGCGCTCCGTCACCAGAACCAAGTGCTGCGCCGCCAGGCCGCAGGCCGGCCGCGGTGGGATCACGCCGACCGGCTCTGGCCAACGGCGCTGCCGCGACTGGTGAACCGCGGCCGGT
>JBJMIW010000408.1:0-15423 GCA_045806665.1 Actinoallomurus sp. | reverse complement strand
GGCGGCGGCATCCAGGCGCTGCGCGGACACGCCAGCATCCAGGGTTCCAGCGACATCCCGACGCTGTTCAACCTGCTGCCCGGCTACATCCCGATGCCGCACGCGCACGCCCATCAGACGCTCGACGACTTCATCGAGGCGGTCCGTACGGACAAGGGTTTCTGGTCGAACATGCGTGCCTACGTCGTCAGCCTCCTCAAGGCCTACTTCGGCGAGGCCGCCACCGCGGACAACGACTACTGCTTCGACCACCTGCCGCGGCTGACCGGCTCGCACAGCACGTACGAGACGGTGCAGGCCCAGCTCGACGGCGTGTGCAAGGGCTACTTCCTCATGGGAGAGAACCCGGCGGTCGGCTCGGCCAACGCGAAGATGCAGCGTCTGGGCATGGCCAACCTCGACTGGCTCGTCGTCCGGGACTTCTCCCTCATCGAGTCGGCCACCTGGTGGAAGGACGGCCCCGAGATCGAGACCGGCGAGCTGCGGACCGAGGACATCGCCACCGAGATGTTCTTCTTCCCCGCCGCCGCGCACACCGAGAAGGCCGGGTCGTTCACCAACACCAACCGGATGCTGCAGTGGCACTTCGCCGCGAAGGAGCCCGACGGAGACGCCCGCAGCGACCTGTGGTTCATGTACCACCTGGGCCGGCGCATCCGGCAGCGGCTGGCGGGCTCCACCGATCCGATGGACCGGCCGATCCTCGACCTGGCCTGGGACTACCCGACCGAGGGGACCATCGCCGAGCCGAACGCCGAGGCCGTCCTCGCCGAGATCAGCGGCAGGCACGTCGGCGGCCGCCCGCTCGACGCGTACGTCCAACTCCGCGACGACGGCTCGACGGCATGCGGCTGCTGGATCTACTGCGGCGTCTACGCCGACGGCGTCAACCAGGCCGCCCGGCGCAAGCCGCACACCGAGCAGGACTGGATGGCCCCGGAGTGGGGCTGGGCCTGGCCCGCCAACCGGCGGATCCTCTACAACCGCTGCTCCGCCGATCCGGACGGGAAGCCATGGAGCGAACGTAAGGCTCTCGTGTGGTGGGACGCCGAACAGGGCCGCTGGACCGGCCATGACGTCCCCGACTTCGTTCCGGACCGGCCGCCGTCCTACCGCCCGCCCGAAGGTGCGACCGGCGTCGCGGCGATCAGCGGTGTCGACCCGTTCATCATGCAGGCCGACGGCAAGGCCTGGCTGTACGTGCCCGCCGGCCTGACCGACGGGCCGATGCCCACGCACTATGAGCCACAGGACTCGCCGGTGCGCAACCCGCTGTACGAGCGGCAGCAGCGCAGCCCGGTCCGGCAGGTCTTCTCCCGTCCGGAGAACCGCTTCCATCCCGACCCGGAGACACGCGAGGCGGAGGTCTTCCCGTACGTGGTGACGACGTACCGGCTCACCGAGCACTTCACCGCCGGTGGCATGACCCGATGGTCGCCGTACCTGGCCGAACTGCAGCCCGCGTTCTTCTGCGAGGTGTCGCCGGAGCTGGCCGCCGAACGCGGCCTCGAGCACGGCGGCTGGGCCCACCTGGTCACCGCCCGAGGTGTCATCGAGGCCCGCGTCCTGGTGACCGAGCGCATGACGCCCCTGGACGTCGGAGGCCACACGGTGCACCAGATCGGGCTGCCCTACCACTGGGGCCCGAACGGCTACACGACCGGTGACGCCGCCAACGAGCTGTCGGCCGTGGCCCTGGACCCGAACGCCCACATTCAGGAGGTCAAGGCACTGAGCGCCGATATCAGGCCGGGCCGCCGTCCGCGCGGACCTGCGGTCCCGCACCTGCTGGCGGACTACCACCGCCGCGCCGGCATCACCGACCAGACCGGAATGGAGGTCCGCGGATGACCGAGTCCCTGATCGGACGGAACCTGCTGGCCGGCAACGAGCCCGACCCGGCCGGCGACGCCGGCCACCGTGACCACCCGCCCCGCGTGGGCTTCTTCACCGACACCTCGGTGTGCATCGGCTGCAAGGCGTGCGAGGTCGCCTGCAAGGAGTGGAACGCCGTCCCGGAGGACGGCCTGGAGCTGACCGGGATGTCGTACGACAACACGCAGGGCCTGGGCGCCTCCACCTGGCGGCACGTCGCCTTCATCGAGCAGCGCAAGCCCCTCGGGCGCGCCGAGGCGGGCGTCGAGCACGGGGACATCGACGCCGCGGCCCTCGCGCCCGAGGGCTCGGGCACTCCGGCGGCCGACGCGGCGATCACGCCCACGACGCCCGCGTCCAGGACGCCGCAGCCGGACGGCCGCACGGAACTGCGCTGGCTGATGGCCTCCGACGTGTGCAAGCACTGCACGCACGCCGCCTGCCTCGACGTCTGCCCGACCGGCGCGCTCTTCCGCACCGAGTTCGGCACCGTGGTCGTCCAGGAGGACGTCTGCAACGGCTGCGGTTACTGCGTGCCCGCCTGCCCGTACGGCGTGATCGACCAGCGCAAGGAGGACGGCCGGGCCTGGAAGTGCACCCTCTGCTACGACCGGCTCGGCGCCGGGCAGGAGCCGGCGTGCGCCAAGGCCTGCCCGACCGAGTCCATCCAGTTCGGGCCGCTCGACGAGCTGCGGGCCCGGGCCGACGACCGCCTCGAGCAGCTGCACGACGTGGGGGTCACCGACGCCCGCCTGTACGGCCACGACCCGGATGACGGCGTCGGCGGCGACGGCGCGTTCTTCCTCCTCCTCGACGAGCCGGAGGTGTACGGCCTGCCGCCGGACCCGGTCGTCACCACGCGCGACCTGCCCTCGATGTGGCGGCATGCCGGCGTCGCCGCACTGACCCTGCTCGGCGGACTGGCCGCCGTGTTCGCCGCCCACGGCCGGCCCGGAGGGAAGCGATGAGCGAATCGGACGTCACCAAAGAGGGGATCCGCGGCGAGCGGCCCGGCCGCGAGGCCCTGGTCGGCAAGGGCATGTCCCGGCGCCGCAAGGGGCGGCGCGGCGAACGGGCCATGGTCCCCGAGGCGAAGTTCACCTCCTACTACGGCAAGCCGATCCTCAACCCGCCGAGGTGGGAGCCGCTCGACATCGCCGGGTACTTCTTCCTCGGCGGTCTCGCGGGCGCGGGCTCGGTGCTGGCGGCCGGCGCCCAGCTGACCGGCCGCCGCACCACCGCCCGGGCCCTGAAGATCTCCTCCCTGATCGCGATCACCGGGTCGGCCGCGGCCCTGGTCCACGACCTCGGCAGGCCCGAGCGCTTCGCCAACATGCTCCGGGTGGTCAAGCCGACGTCGCCCATGAGCATCGGCTCGTGGCTGCTCACGGCGTACGGCCCGGCGGCCGGTGCGGCCGCGGTGCTGGACGTCACGGGCCTCTTCCCGCGCCTGGGACGCGCGGCGACCGCCGGAGCTGCCGCTCTGGGCCCGGCGGTGGCCGCCTACACCGCCGTGCTCGCCGCCGACACGGCCGTCCCGGCCTGGCACGACGGGTACCGCGAACTGCCGTTCGTCTTCGTCGGGTCCGCGGCCGCGGCGGCGTCGGGCATGGCGCTCATCACCTCCCCGAGGAGGGAGAACGCCCCGGCGCGCAGCGCCGCCGTCTTGGGCGCGGCGCTGGAGACCGCCGCCGCCAAGGTGATGGAACGCCGGCTCGGCCTGGTCGCCGAGACCTACCGGCAGGGCAAGGCGGGACGGCTGATGCGGACGGCCGAGGCGCTGTCCGTCCTGGGCGCGGCCGGAGGGGCGGTGCTCGGCGGGCGCAGCCGTACGGCCGCGGTCCTCAGCGGAGCGGCGCTCCTGGCCGCCTCGGCCTGCACCCGGTTCGGCGTCTTCCACGCCGGGACCCAGTCGGCGGAGGACCCGAAGTACACCGTCGTCCCGCAGCGGCAGCGCCTGGAGGCCGGCCGATGACCGGCGGCACGGTCCGGCGCGTCAGGCGGTCGGCCTCGGCCGCATCAACGCGACGGAGCGCCGGAGGCCCCGCATGCTACGTCCGCCGCCGTACGGGGCAGGGGTCCTGGGGAGGCCCGCTCACACGCTGAGCGTCTGCGTCAGGAGAGCGCCATGTCATGGCTGATCGGAGACTGGGTCCACCTGGGGGCGGTGGCGGGGAAGGCCGCGTTGATGTACGCGACGGCGCTGGCGGGGCTCAGACTCGGGGAACGGCGCGCGCTCGCCCAGTGGACGATCATCGATTTCGTGGCCGCCATCGCGGTGGGAGCCATTGTGGGGCGCACGGCGATCGCCTCGACGCAGTCCTTCATCACCGGTGCCGTCGCGCTTTTGACCATCATGGTCATGCACCGGGTGATGAGCCTTCTGCGGCTGCGCCCCCTCTTCGCACGGTTGACCGATCACCGGATCCGCGTACTCGTCGCCCATGGACGGGTGCTTCAGCACCAGTTGACGATCTGCGGTCTGACGACGAGCGACCTGTACGCCCACCTGCGACAGCAGGGCGTCTTCGAGTTGTCCGGTATCCGGTTCGTCCTCTATGAGGCGAAGGGCGGCCTGACGGTGGTCCCGGAGAACGCCGAGACGTCCGAACTCGTCCAGGCGGGGCTGCGGGAAGCGGTGGACGTGCCGGTGAGGCCGGTGGGGGAGGCATGACAACGATGACGCTGCGAAGCCGCCGGCGGACGTATCTCATCATGATGGGCGTCTGCGCGGTCCTCTTCCTGCTGTCCTGGACCGTGATCGTCCGCTTCTCGGGCATTGCCGCCACCGTCGTCTCCATCATCGCGCTGGCCATCCCGCCGTTCGCAGTGATCGTGGCCAACCGCGGGGACGGGGACTGACCGGCGCCGATGTCGTCATGTGACCGATGAACCGCCTGTTCCGGCGGTTCAGGAGTTCAAAGCAGGGGATACGGCCGGTCGGGCCGTATACACCGCCGGGAGGAGTGGCATGGCGATAGAGGATCGCGTCCGGACCCCCACGAGCGAGGTTCTCGAGCAGCACTCGCTGGGCCGCCGGATCGGGGACGTGCTGGCGACGACGGATCACAAGGTCGTCGGCTACCTGTACCTCGCGACCTCGTTCGCGTTCTTCCTCACCGGCGGCCTGATGGCCATGCTGATGCGCGCGGAGCTGGCCCGGCCGGGGCTGCAGATCGTGAACGCGCACACCTACGACCAGCTCTTCACGATCCACGGCACGGTGATGCTGCTGCTGTTCGCGACGCCGACCTTCGCCGGCTTCGCGAACGTCCTGGTGCCGTTGCAGATCGGGGCGCCGGACGTGGCCTTCCCGCGACTGAACGCGCTGAGCTACTACCTCTTCCTGTTCGGCGGGCTCATGGTGCTGGGCGGGTTCCTGGCGCCCGGGGGAGCGGCGGCGTTCGGCTGGTTCGCCTACACGCCGCTGTCGAACGCCGTACGGTCCCCGGAGATCGGCGGTGACCTGTGGGCCATGGGGCTGATCCTGTCCGGCATGGGCACGGTCCTGACCAGCGTCAACCTGATCACGACCATCATCTGCATGCGGGCGCCGGGCATGACGATGTTCCGGATCCCGATCTTCACCTGGAACAGCCTGTTCACCAGCATCCTGGCGCTCATGGCCTTCCCCGTGCTGACGGCGGCGCTGTTCGCTCTGGAGGCCGACCGCAAGCTCGGGGGGCACGTCTACGATCCGGCGAACGGCGGCCCGCTCCTCTGGCAGCACTTGTTCTGGTTCTTCGGCCATCCCGAGGTCTACATCGTCGCGCTGCCGTTCTTCGGGATCGTCACCGAGGTGATCCCGGTGTTCTCCCGCAAGCCGCTGTTCGGGTATATCGGCATGGTGGGGGCGACGATCGCGATCACGGGGCTGTCGATGACCGTGTGGGCGCACCATATGTTCGCGACCGGGCAGGTGCTGCTGCCGTTCTTCTCCTTCATGTCGTTCCTCATCGCCATCCCGACCGGCATCAAGTTCTTCAACTGGGTCGGGACGATGTGGAACGGGCAGCTGCGGATGCAGACGCCGATGCTGTTCGCGGTGGGGTTCCTGGTCACGTTCCTGTTCGGCGGCCTGACCGGGGTGATCCTGGCCTCCCCGGCCTTGGACTTCCACCTGACCGACTCCTACTTCGTCGTCGCGCACATGCACTACGTGCTGTTCGGCACCGTCGTCTTCGCCACGTTCGCGGGGTTCTACTTCTGGTGGCCGAAGATGACCGGGAAGATGTTCGACGAGACCTGGGGAAAGATCCATTTTTGGACGTTGTTCATCGGCTTCCAGATGACCTTCCTGGTCCAGCACTGGCTCGGCGCGGAGGGCATGCCCCGGCGCTACGCCGACTACCCGCAGCGCTTCGCGACCCTGAACCTGATCTCCTCGATCGGCGCCTTCATCCTCGGCGCCTCGACGTTCGCGTTCCTGTGGAACCTCTGGCGGACCCACCGCAAGGGGGAGCGCGTCCACGTCGACGACCCCTGGGAGTTCGGCGGCTCGCTCGAGTGGACCACCTCGTGTCCGCCTCCCCGGCACAACTTCCGCGCCATCGCGCGGATCGTCTCGAACCGGCCGGCCGTCGACCTCCACTACCCGCGCCACGGCCGCCCGCAGGCGGTCGAGGGACAGGCGGCGGGCGGCGAGGACTGACGGGTCAGCCGGTGCCGGTCCTCGCCGGCGGTGCGTCCTGCTTCTCCAACTGTCGGCGTTCGGCCGGGGTCGGCATCTCGGCGGCGTACTTGGTGTACGTCCGATTCAGCCGAGACCGGACCTGGGCCATGATCCGGCGGGGCGTCGGGAGCGGGATGATGTGGTCGGGGAGAGGTTCGACCAGGTCGTCGGGGTGAACCGTCCGCGCGGTGACGGCCTCTTCCGGCTGCGGGCGGTCGTGAGCCTCGACGTACTCCCCGGTCGGCAGGCGCTTGATCGTGCCGCTCTCGATGCCTTCAGTGGCCTTGCGGGCGTCGGCCCGCTGAAGCGACAGGCACATCCGCCGGGTGATGACGAAGGCGAGGATCGGGGCCGCGAAGAACCCGACGCGGAAGAGCCAGGTCGTCTCCTCCAGCGGGATCTTGAACACGTCCGACAGCACGTCGTTGCCGCCGGCGGCCCACAGGTCGCCGTACCAGGCGACCGCCGCGACCCCGAGGGCCGTACGGGTCGGCGCGTTGCGGGGACGGTCGCACAGGTGGTGGGGCCGCGGGTCGCCGACCACCCAGCGTTCGAAGAACGGGTACAGGCCGAGCAGTGTGAAGAAGCACAGCGGGAGGAAGACGGCGGGCAGCAGGACGTTCCAGGCGATGGTGTGCCCGGCCAGGTCCCAGGAGATCCGCGGCATGATGCGCAACGCGCCTTCGAGGAACCCGACGTACCAGTCCGGCTGAGAGCCCGACGTGTCGACGTCGGGCCGATACGGGCCGTACAGCCAGATGGGGTTGATCTGGGCCCAGGTGCCGAGCAGCGCCAGTGCGCCCAGGACGTAGAGGAAGAACGCCATGGTGTGCGCGAGGAACTTCGGATAGGTCGGCGCGCCGACGACATTCTGCTCGGTCTCCTTCTCGCCCGGCCACTGCGTGTGCTTCTGGTGCCAGACGATCGTCACGTGCGCGCTGATCAGCGCGAGCAGGATGCCGGGGATCAGCAGGACGTGGACGGTGAACAGCCGGGGGATGAAGTCGTGGCCGGGGAACTCGCCGCCGAAGATGAAGAAGCTCAGATAGGTCCCGACCAGCGGGATCGACAGCACGATGCCCTGCATGATGCGCAGGCCCGTTCCGGACAGCAGGTCGTCCGGCAGCGAATAGCCGGCGAATCCCTCCGCGACGGCCAGGGCGAACAGCGTCGTGCCGATCACCCAGTTGATCTCCCGGGGTTTCCGGAAGGCGCCGGTGAAGAAGATCCGCATCAGGTGGACGCAGATGGCGGCGACGAACAGCATCGCCGCCCAGTGGTGGATCTGGCGCACGAGCAGGCCGCCGCGGATGTCGAAGGAGATGCGCACCGTCGAGGCGTACGCCTCGCTCACCTTCTGGCCGTGCAGGAAGGCGTAGGCCCCGGTGTAGACGGTCTCGTCCTGCGAGGGCTTGAAGAAGAACGTGAGGAAGACTCCGGTGAGGAGCAGGGTGACGAAGCAGTAGAGCGCGATCTCGCCGAGCAGGAACGACCAGTGCTCCGGGAACGCCTTGCGGATGTTCCTGCGCAGGAACGCCGCGCTGCCGAGTCTTTCGTCGACCGCGCGACCGGTCCGAGTGAGGGTCGTCGTCGCACGCTTCTTCACCGCCATACGAGCTCCATTGGGGGCGTTGGATCTCCTGGCCAGCGTCTACCCGTGAGGCACCCGGGATTACGCGGATCGGGGAGCGATGCCCTCGCCGGCAGGTGTTACCGCGTCCCTGCGGGTATGGCAACCGCGTCCGACCTTTACATCGGGAGGAGCGAGAGATGCCCAAGACGACGAAGAAGGGGACGGCGAAGAAGAGCGAGCTGCCCGACACGATCAAGCGGTCCGACGAGAAGGCCCAGCGGACCTTCGCCAAGGCCCACGACTCGGCCGTCAAGGAGTACGGCGAGGGCGAGAGCGCGCACCGCGTCGCGTACGGCGCGCTCAAGCACACCCACGAGAAGGTGGGCGACCACTGGGAGCCGAAGAACAAGGGCGCCAAGGGCCCGTCCGATCCGCAGTCCGAAGGCGGTCGCGACACGTCGCGCAAGAGCGCCGGCGGCGTCGACATGAACGCCTCGAAGCAGCACCTCTACGACCTCGCCAAGAGGATGGACATCCCGGGCCGCTCGAACATGAGCAAGGAGGAGCTCGTCGACGCCCTCCAGAAGGCGAACGACCGTAAGACGGCGAAGGCGAGGTCATGATGAGCGAGCAGACCGAGGGAGCCGAACCGCGGCGGCCCACTCTGCGGACCGGGTCGGAGACGCCCGGAGACGCGGAGGACCTGACCATGGCCCACGGCGAGGACCCGACCCCGGAGAACATCGAGCGCAACCAGCGGATCATCGACAAACTGGGCTGGCGGGAAGCGGTGGACCGAACCACCCCCTGAGCGGACGGGCGACCTGCCGCGGCGAGCCCCCCGGCCCCGCTCAGCGGATGGGCGATCTGCCGCGGCGGGGGCGCCTCGGCCACGCGGGACCGGATGCGGTCCGGCCGCGCGGGATCCTCCATGTCGTGGCATTCGCCCTTCTGGCGATCGCGCGCTGGTCCTCGCGGACGGTGGATCCCGCGTGACCGCTGACGCCTGGCGGGACCGGGACGACCGCCACGGCGTATCGGCGTCGCGTCCCACAAGCGACGACTCTTCAGTCACAAGGGACACAGAGGCTGCTGTCACCTCAGCAGGATCAGAAGCCCCGTAAATGCGCTTTGGTCGCAGAATTCCCGATAGTTCACCATTTCCAAGGTCACCCGTCTCGCATCTGCCGCTAAGTGACCTACATAACGCAAAGGCGGGGTTTGGCTGCGTGTTTTGTTCTGCTATGTTCCAATCACTCTTTGCGGCGCTCATATGCGTCGCCCGCATATCCGTCGGCCATGCCGAGCCCACCGGCACAGGTGGCCCGAGACGGTTCATATCCAAATAGCGCCGCCGGAACCGAGCGCCCTACCGGGCGCAGAGGCGCAGCGGTAACGCCGAGTCCGTGACACCACGGAGCCGGGGACCCGAATGCATTACCGGGGTGAATTGGCACGTCCCCACGTGCCGTAGGGCGACTTCCGCGCCCGAACCCGTCAGCTAACCCGGTAGGCGTACCTGGGAGTAAGGAGCAGAACCTTGTCCGAGCCCATCCCCTGATGTTGTGAGCCGCCATGCTAATGGCGGCCGCCCCCAGCCTCTTTGTTCGAGCCGCCCGCATTCGGGCGACCCGCTGAATCGTCTTCTTCTCCTGGAGCGGCGGCGGCATCGACGGCATCGACCACGTCGGCATGGTCATCAAGGACAACCCCGACGGCACCATCCAGACCAGCGAGGGCAACACCGACAACGCGGTGAAGATCCGCACCCGCAGCACCGACAACGTCGTCGGCTACGGCTACCCCGAGTACGGCGGATAGCGCCACGGTCTCGGCTCGCTCCGGTCGGGCTCCTCTCACCACACCGAGACGTGCCCGACCGGAGACCGTCATACCTGTTACTTGTGCAACTGGACCTTGCCGACCTGAACACTCGCCGCTTCATCGAGAGGCATCTGCGCGAGGATCTGGATGGGCCGCGTCAGGTGACCCCGCGCGATGTCGACGCGGGGCTTGGCCATGGCGGTCACGCGCCGTACGACATTGAGGCGACCTGAGGGCGCCGTCCGGGACCGACTCGGGACGGCATGCCGGCCTGCCTCCGGGCGCGCCCGTGAGGGACTGACCGTCGCGCGGGATCGCCCGTTCGGTGGCAATCGGTTGAGAGCTTTGTCCGCATCTGATATTTGTACAACTCAGCAACTGTTGTCTCCGGGCGAACGAGTTCGGCCCGCGCCGGTTGCTCGCACGTCACTTCGGGCGCACAACGCTTGAACCTCGTGTCGTCGCTCGGCAGATCGGGATACTGAATGGCATTGCGTCAGGTCGACCGGCGCGTGGTCTCGGACCGCGAACCGGTTCCGGTCGCCGGACTGTGGCGGGCGCTGGGTCTCACGCTGGCTTCGGTGTTCGCATGGGGGCTGGCACATCTGTGGGCTGGGCGCCGTCTGGCCGGCGTCACGCTCATGGGGTCCTTCGGAGGGCTCGTGGCGGCCGCCGTGACGGCCGCGGTGGTCTTTCCGGACAAGCTGAAGCAGATCGCCGTCCAACACACCTGGCTTGCCGGCATCACGATCGGTCTCCTCGTCCTCGCGCTGGTCTGGGCGCTGGTCATCATCCGCTCCTACCAGGTCGTCCGGCCGGTCGGCCTGCCACCGGCCATCCGCGTCGTGGCGGGCACGCTGGTGGCGGTGATGACGCTGTTGGTCTGCACGCCGCTGGTGTACGCGGCGAACAGCACCTACGTGCTCGGTAACACGCTGTCGACCATTTTTCCCGGAGACGATCACTCTGGTCAGCAGGTGAACGTCGCGGACCCCTGGAAGAACCTGCCTCGGCTCAACGTCCTCCTGCTGGGCGGTGACGGCGGGCAGGACCGTACCGGTATCCGCACCGACAGCATGACCGTGGCCAGCATCGACACCAAGACCGGCGACACCGTGCTGTTCGGCCTGCCCAGGAGCCTGCAGAAGTTCGAGATGCCGCCCCCGCTGCGTTCCAGGTGGCCGAACGGCTACACCGGCGATCCCGGGGACCAGGGGCTGCTGAACGAGCTGTACATCATGGGGGAGCGGCACCCCGAACTCGAGCCGGGGTACAAGAAGGGCCAGCGCGGCCCGCACCTGCTCGAAGACGTGATCGGGTATCTGCTCGGCCTGAAGATCCACTACTACGTCCTCGTCAACCTGGGCGGCTTCAAGGACATCGTCAACGCCATGGGCGGCGTCCGGGTGCACATCGAGAAACGGCTACCGATCGGCGGTCAACCCGAGCGAGGCATCCCGCCGTCCGGCTATCTCGAACCCGGCTGGCACAGGCTCGATGGCGAAAAGGCCCTGTGGTACGGCCGCAGCCGTCACGCCGATGATGACTTCCACCGCATGGACCGGCAGAAGTGCCTGCTGAAGGACATCGCCGACCAGGCCGACCCGCAGACGGTCGTCACCCATTTCGAGCAGCTGGCGAAAGCAGCGCAGAACACCATCTTCACCAACATCCCCTCGACGCTGCTGCCGGCGCTCGTCAAGCTGTCCGGCACGGTCAAGCACGGTGCCGACATCCAGAACCTGGCTTTCAACCCGTACAAGATCTCCGGATTCCACGTCTACCAGCCCGACGTCGCTCTGATGCGCAGCGTGGCGGCCAACACCATCGCGGACAGTGGGAAGCCGCCGCCGGCGAGCACGCCGACCGCCGGAGCCGAGAAGAAGCACACGGCGAAGAAGACCGTCGCCGCCACGACGACGCCGACGAGTTCCAGCGGCGGCGCCGTCTCACTCAAGAATGTCTGTGGCTGAATCCGCGCTCCGCCGTCACACCGAGGGTCTCGGACGGGCTTGCCGAGCAGGCACGATGGGGTGGTGCCGTTTGCGCATCCATGGTCTCCTCCGAGAGGCTGGCCGTGGGGAACGGACGGTCGCTGAACAGACGTGGAGGTTGTCGTGACGGATACCGGTGCCGGTGAGCCGGAGTATCTGTCGCCCGAGCTGCTCCAGGACATGGCGGGCACCTTCGGGCTGCTGGCCTCGACGATGCGTCTGCACATCATGTGGGTGCTGGCCCACGGCGACTGCGACGTCGGGACGATCGCCGGGTACGTCGGCGGAAGCGTCCCGACGGTCAGTCACCACCTGGCCAAGCTCAAGCTCGCCGGGCTGGTGCGATCCCGCAGGGAAGGCCGGCGTCAGATCTACCTGGTGGACGACCCGCACATCGTGACGATCGTGCGGCAGATGGTCGACCGCATGCGAGACCGATCGACCGGCTTGGGACGCCGCCGTGGCGTGGGCGCCTGACTCCCTCACCGCCCTTCCTCCACCGCGGCCTGACGCGGCCGACCAGTCACGTCTGCCCGAGGTACGCGGCCGGCTCGCCGAATACGCCTCCATGCCGGTCCTTCAGGTGCTCCGACGGCTGGACAGCGGACCGCGGGGTCTGGAGGAGGGCAAGGCCCAGGCGCTGCTCGCGCGTCACGGCGACAACGCCATCGCCGGTTCTGCCGCACCGCGTCGGGGCGCTCGCCTCCTGCACGCACTGACCAACCCGTTCGTCGTGATCCTGCTGGTTCTCGGCGGCGTATCGGCGGTCCTGGGCGCGTTCGGCGCGGCCACGGTGATCGGCGTGATGGTGCTGATCAGTTCGTGGTTGCAGGTTCGCCAGGAGCAACGGTTCGATCGGGTCGCCGCCACGTTGCGGGCGATGGTGGTCACCACGGCCACGGTCGTACGCCGTGCCGGCACCGATGCGTCGCCGACCAGCCGAGAGGCGCCGATCGACCAGCTCGTTCCGGGCGACATCGTGACCCTTACCGCCGGGGACATGGTCCCCGCCGACGTACGGCTGCTGCGGTCGACCGATCTGGCCGTGGATCAGGCCCTGCTCACCGGGGAGGCAGTCCCGGTCGCCAAGCACGCCACTCCTGGCGAAGCGGTCCCCGACGTCTCGGCCGTCAGCGGGTCGACAGGCGATCTCGCGACGATCGACTGCCCGTGGCTGTGCTTCATGGGCAGCACGGTGACCGCCGGCACCGGCACCGCGGTGGTCGTCGCCACCGGCACCGCCACGTACTTCGGAGCCATGAACGCCCACCTGGCGCCGCGACGCGCCGAGACCGCCTTCGACCGCGGCGTCAAGGGCGTGTCCCGGGCGCTGATCGGCCTGATGCTCCTTTGCGCCCCACTGGTCTTCGTCGTCAACGCCGCGATGCACGGCATGAGGTTCGCCGCACTGTGGTTCGCCATCTCGGTCGCGGTCGGCCTGACCCCGGAGATGCTGCCGGTGATGGTGAGCACGGCGCTGGCCCGAGGAGCGCGGGCCGCCGCCCGCCGCAATGTGATCATCAAGCGGCTGCCCGCGATCCACAACCTCGGCGCGATCGACGTGCTGTGCACGGACAAGACCGGCACGCTCACCCAGGACCAGGTGGGCGTCGACTGCCACCTCGACCCCGACGGTCGCCCCGATGCGCAGGTGCTTCGCTGGGCGGCGCTGAACAGCGCCATCGCGGTGCACGACGATGCCACGGTCCTGTTCAACGAGCTCGACGAGGCGTTGCTGGCTCATGCCGAGCAGCTGAGCGTCCCGATCGATGACGTCGCGACCGTGGACGTGGTCCCTTTCGACTCCACTCGCCGGCGCAGCAGCGTCGTCGTACGAGCCGGCGACCGTCCGGGCACCGACATCGTGGTCACCAAAGGCGCCGTCGAGCAGGTCCTGGAATGCTGTACGCGGCTGCGTCGGGACGACGGCGACGTTCCGCTGACACCGGCGGACCGGCAACGGCTGCGCGACGTGGCAGACCGGCACGCCGCCGACGGGGTACGGCTACTGGCCGTCGCCATCGCCGAGAGGCCGGCACGTCTGCGCCCCTACCGGCCGGCGGACGAGCGAGGTCTCACGCTGATCGGGTTCGTCGGCTTCCGTGACCGCCCGCGGGAATCCGCGGCCGCCGCGGTGGCGTCCCTCGCGGCGCGCGGCGTCGTCGTGAAGGTCCTCACCGGAGATCATCCCCTGGTCGCCGCGCGGATCTGCCGTGACGCCGGCATCGACGCCGGTCGGATCGTGATCGGCGAGGACATCGATCCGCTGACCGACGCCGAACTCGGCGACCTCGCCGACCGGGCCACCGTGTTCGCGCGCATCGACGCGGAGCAGAAGTCCCGCATCGTCCGCGCCCTGCGAGCGACGGGCCGTACGGTCGGGTTCCTCGGCGACGGCGTGAACGACTCACCCGCTCTCCGCGACGCCGATGTCGGGATCACCGTCGACGGTGCCGTCGCCATCGCGCGTGAATCCGCCGACGTCGTCCTGCTGCGCGGTGACCTGCTGTCAGTGGCCGAGGCCGTCACCGAGGGGCGGCGGACCTTCGCGAACATCAAGAAGTACCTGGAGATCACGATCTCCTCGAACTTCGGCAACGTCCTGTCGATGCTGGCGGCGAGCGTCCTGCTGCCCTTCCTGCCGATGCTGCCGATGCAGATCCTGGTCCAGAACCTGTGCTTCGATCTGTGCCTGCTGCCGCTCGCCTTCGACCACGTCGACCAGCGCGCCCTGCGCCGGCCGCGTACGTTCGACTCGGCCCGCCTGACCCGGTTCGTGCTGTGGCTCGGACCGGTGAACACCCTGGCCGACCTGACCGCGTTCGGCCTTCTGCTGCACGTCACCGGCCACCATCCCGGACCGGCGGCCCAGGCGGTGTTTCACACCGGCTGGTTCGTCGAGAACCTGCTCACCCAGGCCGCCGCGGTCCACCTCCTCCGCAGCCGCCGGCTGCCCTCACCACGCGACCACGCCGCGCTTCCCGTCCTGCTCGGCACGGCCGCCATCGTGGTCATCGCCGTGGTCCTCCCGTGGTCCCCTCTGGTGCTCCCCCTGCGAATGGCGGCCCTGCCCGCGGTATGCCTGCTGTCATTGGTCCTCGTGCTGGCCCTCTACTGCGTCCTCATCGGCGCGGCCAAGACCGCGTGGCAGAAGCTCGACCGCCGCGGAGTGCAGCCGTCGAGTGCGCGGATACGGTGATCCCATGCCGACCGATCTGCGTGATGTCAGGCGCGGCGTACGAGCCGAGACGGTGGGCTTATTCGGCCACAGCGAGGGCGGTTGGGTCGTCCTACGGGCCGTCTCCACCCGGCAGGACGTGCCCTGGATTGGTCATCAGCGGCTGCCCCGGACTGAGCCCTGCGGTGCAGGACCGTCATGTGCTGGCGAACGCCTCGTGGCAAGCCGGCGCGAGCGCGCAGGCCGTCGAGGCCGTCCTGGCCACCTACGACCGGCTCATCGAGGCCGGTCGGCGCGATGCCGACTT
>JBJMIW010000407.1:0-10305 GCA_045806665.1 Actinoallomurus sp. | reverse complement strand
GGCCGGCGTCGACGCCGTCTGCGCGCGGCTGCGTCTGCTCCTCGCCGATCCGGAGTGATCGCCGAGGGTTTCCGTCGTCGGAGCGACGAAAATCCTCGGCGGTGAGGGGAACGGATCAGGCGTCCGGCGGACGAACTCCTGTTGCGGGCCCTGCCAGGCGAACGGCATGAACACCGCGAGGGCGCAGCCCGCCCGGTGATGAACCCGTCTGGGCATCACCTGGAACAAGCGGTGTGGCCAGACGCGTCGACGCCAAGGCGGTCGAATCCCAGGGCATCATCGGGTCGAACAGCCCTTGCGCTTATTTCGTTTGTTGCGCATACTGCGGTTAGAGGGAGGAGGTAGCCGTGGCTGGTGCCCAGGTCAAGCGATCGATCGAGCCGGGAGCGATAGACGCCGAGGTCGCGGCACGTGCGGTCAGGCGTATCAAGGACTACCTCATGCGGCATCCTGACCGTGAGGCCATTCCGGTTACCGGTGAACTCGGTGATGAAGAGGCTGTGATCCTCCCGCGAGACGCCGTGAGCCTGCTCGCCTACATTCTCGCCCAGGCGGCAGAGGGCAGGGGGGTTTCGGTGATCCCGTCGCATGCCGAGTTGACCACTCAGCAGGCGGCGGACGTGCTGAACGTGTCCCGCCCGTTCCTTATCGGCCTGTTGGAGGCGGGAAAGATCCCTTATCGGATGGTGGGAAGGCATCGCCGCATCACCGTTGAGGCGCTGATGGAGTACAAGCGGCGTGATGACCAGGAGCGGCGCGCTGCTGCCGACGACCTTGCCGCGCTCGGTCAGGAACTCGGAGCTTGACCATGGCCTTCGTCGTGGTCTACGACGCTAACGTCCTCTACGGAAACACAGTCCGGGATCTTCTTATTCGCATCGCCCAAGCGGGTATGGTCCAGGCCAAATGGACGCACAAGATTCTGGACGAGATGCTCGAGCACCTTGCCGCGAACCGTCCCGACATTCCGCCGGAAACGATCGAGGATGTGCTCGACGCGTTGGAACGGGCTGGTCTCGTGGAGTCCGCCGCCGCGTTGAGAGACGGCCGGTACGCCACCTGAATCGACTATGTCACTCGTGCGGCGACAGTAGTGCCCACCGTGGGCGGCTCGCTCAGGCGTCGGGCCAGACGCGCCGTTTCGCGGGGACGGCCATCAGGTCGCCGACGACGAACTCCTGATTCGGCCCCTGCCAGGCGTACGGCATGAAGACCGCGAGCGCGCAGCCCGCCTGGTGCTCGACCTCCATGGCGACCGCGTCGACGGTCCCGGGCGGGCTGCCCGTGGCGTCGTTCCCCCAGTCCGTGGACCGGCGGAGCCGGACGTTGACGGGAGCGGTGTCGCCCGGCGACGGTTCCTTCATTCGCACGTAGTAGGCGATCACGGCGCAGCGGAGTTCGGCGGCACGCGCGCGGTAGCCGTCGGCGAGGTGGTGCAGCGCCGCCGCGGTGGCCGTCTCGTCGTAGCTGTAGTCCGCGTTGTACTGCCCGGCCTTCCGGAGCACGCCGTCCGCGTCCATCACCAGGCCGAACGGGTAGAGCGTTCCGGCGCCGGGCTCCGGGCGGAGTCTGCTCTCGGCGCCTTCGAGGGCGGCCGCGAGGCAGGCGTCCATATCGCCTCGGGCCCGTCTGGGCACGGAGCCGTCCATCAGCATCAGCGTCAGCGTCTGCATCGGATGGGGATAAGTGGGCGGGAAGTCGCCTGCGGCTCGCCAGGAGGACACCCCAGGAATCCTATCCACGACGATGCACCCGGCAGAGACACTTCCCCGGCATAGGGGGAGGAGCGGCTGCTCGTCCTGGGTCCGTCCCCCTGGTCGGCGCCCTGCACCGGGGCTTGTCTCGGCGAGGGCGTACACAAGACTCGGTGAAGACGCCTCGGGCAACGGGATTTATCGCGAATCGCAGCATTTGCGGGCGCTGATTACCGAGACTTCTGCTCGCCGCACAGGGACCGTGACCTGCTGTCGGCGTGGCCGGCGGCGACCGCCCTGTGACCCGCCCGCCGGGGACGGGTGGCCCGCTCAGCGCTGGAGGTCGCCGTCCTTCAGCCAGTTGCTCCACGAGTAGTTCCAGAACTTCCAGTCACCGGCGTTCGTCTCGTCGACGAACCGGCGGGTCGTACCGGTGATCTTGACGATGTCACCCCGCTGCGCGATGCCGAAGAAGTAGCGAGCGCCGGTGTCCGAGGTGCGGACGCAGCCGTGGCTGGCGTTGTAGTGCCCGAGGGCGTCGTACTCCCCGACGCTCTCGTGGACGTACTCACCGCCGTCCGTGATCCGCACCGCGAGGTGGACGTCCTCCTTGTAGTAGTCGCAGCCGGGCTGGTTCGGCTTGCAGTTCGGGGACTCCATCTTCACCACCGGCCTCTTCTCCTTGGTCAGGTGAATGCCGCTGGTGGTGGTGAGCTCCTGGGTGGTGGCGCCGCCCATGCTGATCGGGAACGTCCGCACCACACCGTCGTGGTCGACCTTCATGCGGTGGGTCCGGGCGTCGGCGACCGTGATGTTCGACGCGCCGATGGCGAAGATCCTGGTCACGTCCGTCATGCCGTACACGCCCTTGGCGGCCCGTACGCCGGCGAGGTGCGCGGTGAAGGTCACATTCTGGTACGGCTGCCAGTAGCGGTGGGTGCGGTAGACGACCTGCCGGTCCGACATCCAGTGCCAGGCCCCCTCGTCCGCCTTGTCCGCCTGCACCTCGAGGGCGCGCTGGACCTGGTCCCGGTTGGCCACCGGGCCGTCGAACGTCACGATGATCGGCATCCCCACGCCGACCTTCTCGCCGGGCTGCGGCGTGACGTCGGCGACGGCGATCCGGTGTCCCGCCGGGGCCGTACGGAACCGGCTCATCACCGCGGTGACCCGCCCCTTGGAGTTCCGGGCCGTGGCCTTGACCTGGTACCAGACCCCGGGTTTCAGGGTCCAGGTGCTCTTCCAGGACCTGTGGTCGGCGCCGAACGCGCCTGGCGCCGCCACACCGTCCTGCCGTACGTCCACTTGCTCCAGCCGTCCGTCGGAGACGGTGACCTCGACGCTCCGATCCGGCCGGACGGTGCGCTTGCCGTCGGCCGGCCGGATCTTGATCGTCGCGTCTGCCGCGACCGATGTCGCCTTCTGGCCGCCACCGGAGCAGGCCGTCATGGTGGCGACGGTCGCAGCGGCGATGGCCAGCCCGGCGAACAGCCGCCGCTCCCTCCTCGGAATGTCGGTGGTGGTGGTTAGGGTGCGGGCATGCGGTTTCGGCTTGCGCCCACGCCCGCCCAAGAGCAGGGGCTGCTGGAGCACTGCGCACATGCCCGATATGTGTGGAATCTCGCGGTTGAGCAGCATGGGCATTGGCGGTCGGGCCGGGCGTCCGCGCCGGGCTATGTCGAGCAGTCCCGCCAGTTGACCGAGGCCAGGAAGGCGTTCGCCTGGCTGGCGGCGGGTTCTCAGACGGTGCAGCAGCAGGCGTTGCGTGACTTCACCCAAGCCATGGCGGGCTTCTTCGCCGGCACGCACCGGCGGCCCACCTGGCGCAAGGCGGGCGTGCACGAGGGGTTCCGGATCGTCGGGCAGCGCGGCCGGCACTGGGATGTTCGGCGGCTGTCCCGCAAGACGGGTGAGGTGTGGGTCCCGAAGGTCGGCTGGGTGAAGTTCCGCTGGTCCCGCCCGATCCCCGAGGAGGCCAAGTCCTTTCGGGTCAACCAGGACCGTGCAGGGCGCTGGCATGTGTGCTTCGCGGTGATCCCGCCACCGATCACCGGACCGGGTACGGGTGAGGTCGTCGGGGTGGACCGTGGCGTGACGATCTCGGCCGCGCTGTCCACCGGTGAGCGGCTGTCCGTGCCGGGCCTGCGCGACACCGAGACTGACCGGCTGCGGCGGCTGCAGCGCCGGCTGGCGCGCGCGAAGCCGGGGTCGAACCGCCGGGCGCGGGTCAAGACCGCGATCGCCCGGATCAAGGCGCATGAGAGCGATCGGCGTAAGGATTGGGTGGAGCAGACCTCCACCCGCCTGGCCCGCCGCTACGACCTGATCCGGGTCGAGGATTTGAAGATCAAGAACATGGTGCGGTCCGCGCGTGGCACCCTGGCCGCGCCGGGAACGAATGTGCGGGCCAAGGCCGGGCTCAACCGTTCCATCCACGCGGCTGGCTGGGGTCTTCTGGTGAGGCGTCTGGAGCAGAAGGCACCGGGCCGGGTGGAGAAGATCAACCCCGCGTTCACGTCTCAGATCTGTCACGCCTGTGGGCACCGCGCTGCGGAGAATCGCGAGAGCCAAGCGGTCTTTCGCTGTCGCGCCTGCGGGCATGTTGATCATGCGGATGTGAACGCGGCCAAGAACATCGCGGCAGGACGTGCCGTGACAGCGCGGGGAGCCCTCCAGCCGTTGGGCGGGGCTGTGAACCGCGAACCTCAACCTGTTCCCTCCTTCGGGTAGGGACCGGGTTGGAATCCCCCGCCTTCAGGTGGGGGAGGACGTCAACGGGCCCACCGTTCGGTACGGATGTCGGTTGCACGCGCCCGGTGCGCCCGCCCGGCCGCCGACTCGACGATCGCGCGGGCCTCCCCGAGCTCGCGATCCTCCGCGGCGACCTGGACCGGTCCAGGTGGCGCGTCGATGTGAACGGTACCGAGCCCGAGCAACCGCTGCAGCGGGCCGGCGGTGAGGCGGACGCTCTGCGCCCGCGCGTGGGCGACCACGTCGAGCCGCCGGCATACCCGGCCCCGGCGGGTGACGAACAGCGAGTCGTCCGTGCCGGCCTCGCCCTTGCGGAACGGCGCGAGCCACGACCGGGGCGCGGTCGACAGCGGGACCGCCTCGGCGTTCGTACCCGGGAAGATCAGGCTCACCATCTGTACGGCGACGTGCCGGGGCGCGACCGGCAGCAGCACCGACGACAGCGCCTGCCGCTCCCCGACGTAACCGGCGACGGTCACGTCGATGCGCGCCCAGCCGTTCCCGCGCCACAGCAGCGGCTCCACGACCCGTACGGCCTGTACCCGGCCCGGCGGGACGGTCTGCATCCGGGTCTCCATCAGGCCGTACCGCAGCCGCAGGCCGTCCGGGGACAGGGCCGCCTTGAAGTTCGTGTGCATCACCAGCGGCGCGATCACGCCGCGGGCCAGGCCCAGCAGCACCGGCAGCGCGGCGGCCAGCACGCCGAGCTCGCCGAACGCGATCCCGAACACCAGCAGGCCGAGGAACAGCAGCAGCGCGCCGATCACGGGCAGCTTCATCAGCTGCGAGCCCAGCAGCGTCCCGAACCCCACCCGCCAGTACGGGCGTTCAGGCGCCTCGGGAGTGTGACCCGGCAGCCCGGCGGCGCGGGCCAGGAGCTCGGCCCGGAGCTGCTCGGCCATCGGCCGCCCGAGGTAGCGGAACTTCGTCTCGGCCTGGTCGCCGCCGGCCAGCTCCACCCGCACCTCGGCGAGCCCGAACACCCGGGACACCAGCGGCCGTACGACGTCCACCGCCTGGATGTGCGACAGCGGGACCCGGCGGTTCCGGCGGCGCAGGATGCCGGTCTCGACCACCAGGTCGTCCCCGGAGATCCAGAACTTCAGCGACCACCAGGTCCAGAACCCGACGGCCGTCGCGATGCCGCTGACCGGCAGCATCACGAGGACGAACCGGGCGATCACCTGCGGAGTCAGGATCAGCGCGACGCCGGTCGCGGTCTGGGTGAGCAGCAGCGAGTAGCCACCGAGCACGAAGGCGATCACGACCACCCCGACCGCGTTGATCACGGCCGTGGCCATGTGCAGCCGGTGCACCCCGTAGGAGAAGTGCACCGGCGGCCGGGGCGGCGGACCGTACGGCGGCGGACCGTAGACCGGCGGCCCGTAGACCGGCGGGCTGAAGTAGGGGCGCGGCGGCGGCCCGTAGGGCGGCCGGCCCGGCCCGTAAGGTCCGTTCACAGGCCGATCGACCTCGCTTCGCCCTTCTGCGCGAGCCGGTCCCGCAGGATCGCCGCGTCGCGGGCGGGCAGGCCCGGGATGCGCGCGTCGGTGGCCGCGGCCGCGGTGTGCAGCCGCACGGTCGCCACCCCCAGCCACTGCTCGAGCAGCCCGGCGGTCACGTCGACGTACTGCATCCGCCCGTATGGCACGACGACGAGGTGCCGGACGAAGAAGCCATGCGTGACCAGCAGGTCGTCGGCGCGCTCGGCGAACCCCCACGACCGGTAGCTCATCTCCGCGACGATCCAGCTCATCGCGCAGGCGACCAGGACCACGGCGAGCCAGATCAGTCCGCCGGCGAGGCCGCTGGTCCGGGACAGGATGAAGGCGCCGATGACCGTGACCGGCAGCGCCCACAGCAGCACGGCGATCCGCCGGTGCCAGGTCAGCCGCGGCGAGACCCGCGCCCAGGCCATGCCGCTCGGCGGATCGAACGCCTGCTCCGCTCGGGCGCCGATGGGCACCGGCGAGGGCTCGGATGGCCCGTTCGGAGCGGGCGGCGGAGGCAACGGGCCGTACTCCGGGGAGACCTGCGCCCCGGGCGGCAGGATGCTCGGGCTGCCCGGCGGCATGTCCTTCGGCTCACTCGGATTCGAATACTGATCGCCAGCGTTCATGGTGGGCTTAAGTCAACCCCAACCGGGCCGCCTTCCGCGAGGGCTCGCATGGCAGGATGGATGATTCGGAGCGAGTGAGAAGGCGAGCGCATTGAGCACCGAGCGGATCGTGGGCGTGGGCGCGGGGACCAAGGACCTCGCCACCGAGGACATGACGCTCAACATCGGCCCGCAGCACCCCTCCACGCACGGCGTACTGCGTCTGCGGATCACGCTGGACGGCGAGCGGATCACCGCGGCCGAGCCGATCATCGGGTACATGCACCGGGGCGCGGAGAAGCTGTTCGAGGTCCGCGACTATCGGCAGATCATCGTGCTGGCCAACCGGCACGACTGGCTGTCGGCGTTCGCCAGCGAGCTGGGCGTCGTCCTGGCGGTCGAACGCATGTTGGGCATGGAGGTCCCGGTCCGCGCCGTGTGGGCGCGCACACTCCTGGCCGAGCTGAACCGGGTGCTCAACCACCTGATGTTCCTCGGCTCGTACCCTCTGGAGATCGGCGCGATCACCCCGATCTTCTACTCCTTCCGCGAGCGCGAACAGCTACAGCGCGTGATGGAGGAGATCTCCGGCGGCCGGATGCACTACATGTTCAACCGGGTCGGCGGCCTGAAAGAGGAGCTGCCCGCCGGGTGGCTCGGCCGCGTCACCGACGCCGTCGCCGCCGTCCGCCGCGGCGTCGGCGACATCGACAAACTCATCCGAGGCAACGAGATCTTCCGAGCCCGGACCCGTGGCGTCGGCGTGCTGACCCGCGAGCAGATCGAGCAGTACGGCGTGTCGGGCCCCATCGCCCGTGCCTCCGGCGTCGACTTCGACCTACGGCGCGACGAGCCGTACCTCGCCTACGGTGAGCTCAAGGACGTCCTGCGCGTGGTCACGCGGACCGAGGGCGACTGCCTCGCCCGCTTCGAGTGCCTGCTCGACCAGGTGTACGCCTCACTGGACCTCGCCGACGCCTGCGTCGCCCGGCTCAAGGAGCTGCCCCCCGGCCCGATCAACGTACGGCTGCCGAAGGTGCTCAAGGTCCCGGAGGGCCACACGTACGCCTGGACCGAGAACCCCCTGGGCATCAACGGCTACTACCTCGTCTCCCACGGCGAGAAGACCCCGTGGCGGTTGAAACTCCGGTCGGCGTCCTTCAACAACATCCAGGTGCTCCGCGAGATGCTCCCCGGCCACCTCGTCGCCGACATGATCGCCATCCTGGGCTCGATGTTCTTCGTCGTCGGCGACATCGACAAGTAGCGCCCCGTTACTGATCAGGTGCCGTGCTTTCGGGGAAATCGACCCGAACGGGCCGGTTGCCCCGTAACTTGCCTCCATGGCTCTTTCCAAGCACGAGGAGCAGCTCCGCGCCGAAACGCGGACCGCGCTCCTCAACGCGATCAAGGCCTCCGCAGAGGCGCACTCCGAGGCGATCGGCTCGCAAGGTGCGAACGTCGCGGCTTCGTCTCTTCAGCAGCTGGCCGAAGCGTTCGCTCTTGTCACGGGCCGCACTGAGCCGCACGGCAACGCGACCGGGTTTTAGGCTGTCAGATCCTCCGGACCTGGTCCTGGCCCTCAGTGAGATCGGCCGGCTTCGCGAGCAGCCCGTCAGCCGGCGACCCGGTAGGCGCGCGAGACGGTCTCGGTCACCTGGTCACCTGCGCTGTCCACCGCGGTCGCGCGCAGTGCCACGTAGCCCGGCTCGGCCGGGTTCGCCACGGAGACGGTGCCGTTCGTGACAGGGAGGGTCTGCCAAGTCTTGGCCCCGTCGGTTGATGCCTCGACCTTCAGGTTGGTCACCGCGTGTGCCGTCGCGCCGGGGTTGGTGACGACGCGGACGGGGATCTCGGTGGTGGAACCAGGGGCGGCGGCATTCCGGTCGTCGAGGCCGCGCGGGGCGAACCGCACCGTGGTCAGCGGCAGCACTGTCTTCTTCGTCGTCCGCGCGGACGTGAACACCCAGCTCACCTGGACGCGGCCGGGAACGTCGTCGGTGGTGAAGTCCATCGCACCGTACCGTACGTGAACCCGGATCCGGCCCTGCACGGAGGGGTCGCCGACCGACAGGTCGATCGGCTTGCCGCCCCTGGCGCTCAGCGTGATGCGGTCGTGGCCCTTAGCCAGAATGAAGATCACAAACCCTACATTCCGGGCACCGCGCGCAGGCCCCTTGGCCGAACCAGGCCAGGTCTGCTGCGCCGCTTGCTGTCCGGCGGACGCGCTTTCCCGCGGTGCTCCCCTGGTCACCGGGATGACGCTTGGACTCGATGGCGGTCTGGGGTCCGCCCTGAGCGACCACTGGGCAGACCGACGCCCCGTTCTGCGCCGTCTACCCAGGCGAGACGTCGTCTCGCCTGGGTAGACGGCGCTCATCGGCCGCCGCCACCCCGAACGGAGATCCCCCGGCGATCGATCGCCGGGGGCACCGCTGCGCCTCTGGGCGACTGCGCGCCTCCCGGTCATGGACCCGGGGAGCGGAGGGCCGCTACGACGGATGGCCCTCATCCGTTGACACGGAGTATCAGTAAGTGCAAACTAACGGTTCGTGGGAACTTACGGAGTTGCGGCACTCTCGGCGCTCGGCGACCCGACGCGGCGCACGATCTTCGAGTGCCTCGCCCGCGGCCCGAAGGCCGTGGGTGAGCTGGCCGGTGAGCTGCCCGTCAGCAGACCGGCGGTGTCGCAGCACCTCCGGGTCCTGAAGGAGGCCGGGCTCGTCACCGACAAGGTGGCCGGGACCCGCCGGATCTACCGGATCGACCGGCACGGCGTGGAGGCGATCCACGCGTACCTGGACCAGATGTGGGGCCAGGCGCTGGGGAGCTTCCAGGAGGCGGCGGAGCGGATCGCCGCGCAGGACCGGGACGACCGGGCAGCAGGCGAGCACACAGAGACGGAGCGACGATGAGCGATCACATCCCGGGTCCGGTGCGGCACACGGTGACCGTGCCCCTTCCGATCGACCGCGCCTTCACGCTGTTCACCGAGAGGTTCGACACCTGGTGGCCGCGCGACCACCACATCGCAAAGACGGACCTCGCCGAGGCGGTGCTCGAACGGCGCCCCGGCGGCCGCTGGTACGAACGGGACGTCGACGGCGGCGAGTGCGACTGGGGCCGCGTGCTGGCCTACGAACCGCCGCACCGGATCGCCCTGGCCTGGCACATCGACGGCCGGTGGCAGTACGACCCCGACCCGGACCACGCGAGCGAGGTCGAGGTCCGCTTCTCCGAACAGGACGGGCACACCCTGGTCGAACTCGAACACCGCCACCTCGAACGGCACGTCGGGGGCGGCGAGGACGTCGCGGCGGCCGTCGGCTCGCCGGGCGGATGGCCCCGCATCCTGGACGGCTACGCCAAGACCGCCGCGGAGGCCTGACGACGACGGCAACCCTCCGCTGACACAGGCTCCTAACGATCCGTCTCGTACGTCCTCACGAGGCGCTTCGGGGCGGTCAGGCGCCAGGCCTCGGTGATCAGCTCGCGCAGGTGGTCGGCGTCGATGCGCGTCAGGTCGACGCCGACCCAGCCGTGCCGTCCAACGTACGCAGGAAAGGAGAAGATCTTCGGGTCTTCCGCCAGCAGCGCCTTCTGCTCGTCCTTGGTGGCCTTGACGCTCGCCGACGCGCCGTCGTCCGACAGCATCGCGAAGATCTTGTCGCGGACCCGGAAGGTCGGATGGCCCCAGGTCTCGCGCTCCTCGGCCTCGGGCAGCGCCAGCGCGAACCTATGGAATTCCGCTGCGGACGACAT
>JBJMIW010000406.1:0-8327 GCA_045806665.1 Actinoallomurus sp. | reverse complement strand
CGATACCCGCCGGGTATCGGCCCCGCTCCGGAGTACCGTGGCGGCATGGAGACGCGGGAGCTGCGGTACTTCATCGCCGTCGCCGAGGAGCTGCACTTCGGCCGGGCCGCGCGACGGCTCGGCATCGCGCAGCCGCCACTGTCCCGGGCGATCCGGCAGCTCGAACGCCGGCTCGGGGTGACGCTGCTCCACCGCGACAGCCGCTCCGTCACGCTGACCGAGGCCGGGTCGGTGCTGCTGCGCGAGGGCCGGGCGGCCCTCGACGCGGTCGACGCCGCCGACCGCCGTACCCGCCGCGCCGCCCTCGCCGCGACCGGCCACCCCGGCCTGGTCCTCGTCACGAAGGCCGGAGCGTCCAGCGAACTGCTGTCGAAGCTGCTCGACGCGTACGCCGCCGAACCCGGCGCGGTCACCGTCGACGTGCTCCTGTGCGGGATCGCCGAGCAGGAGCGGCTGCTGCGCGACGGGCGGGCCGACGTGGCGCTGCTGCACCGGCCGTTCGACTCGACGACCGGGTTCGACACCGAGGAGCTGTGCACGGAGGAGCAGGTCGTCGTCCTGCCGGCCGGGCACCCCCTCACCGGCCGTGCCTACCTGCGCATGGCCGACGTCACCGCGCTGCCCAGCCTGCCGATGCCGCGCTGGCCCGGCCCCGACGGCACGTACCCGGACGGCCCCGGTCCGCAGGTTCGGGACAGTGCGCAGCTGTACCAGATGATCGCGCTCGGCCGGGCTTCGGCGGTCCTGCCGGAGTCGTGCCGGGCCCATCTGCGCCGTGACCTCTCAGCTGTGCCGATGCTGGACGCGCCGACGGTGACGACGATGATCGCGTGGCCGCCGCACAGCCGGTCCCGGGCCCTCGCCGGGCTGGTCCGGGCCGCGACCCGCCTTTAGATCGCCCAGCTTCGGAGATCTGGGCACGTATTTGGCACAGCCGTCCGCCGCCGCCCGGTGACGGCCGAACACAACCGGACACACAGCGAACAGCGCCCGACCCTGTTCATGCAGGTCGGGCGCTGTTTTACGCTCGCCCGGCCCGGGAGCTGGCGAGGCTGCACTGTCCGCTGCCGGGTCGGACGCGCAGAGTGTGCTCGTCCTCGGCTTCGAATCGGCGCACTCACCGGTGGGCGGCCGACCAGCCGAGACGGTCGAACTGGCCCGGTCACACGGCGGAGTGCCGAAGTCGAGCAGGTCGACGGTGGACTCATGGCGTTCGGCATTCTTGCGCATGGCCTACCAGCGCGACGCCCTCGCCCGGATGGGAGCCATCGTGGAGACCTTCGAGACCGCCTGCACCTGGGACCGGCTGCCGGGGCTGTATGAGGCAGTGCGTACGGAGATCGGCGAGGTCGTCGTATCCGTCGCGGCCCCCGGGCTGGTGAACTGCCGCCTCACGCACATGTATCCGGACGGCGCCGCACCCTACTTCACCATCATCGCGGCCGACGGCACGGCTCAGAACTCGCCTCTGGCTCCGCGAGTTGTCAGCCACCCCTTAGCGGCCCGATCGGGACGTCTGCCGAGCGCGCGCCGGGCGGTCACATGTGCTTCGCGCCGTCCTTGATGGCCGCGCGGATGCGCGAGTACGTGCCGCAGCGGCAGACGTTGCGGAGCTCGTCGATGTCGTCGTCGCCGATCTCATGGCCGGCCGCCCGGGCCTGCCTGACCTTGGCGACGGCGGCCATGATCTGGCCGGGCTGGCAGTACCCGCACTGGGCGACGTCGTGGGCGAGCCAGGCCTCCTGCATCGGATGCAGGGCCCGGCCGACCGTCGCGGGCAGGCCCTCGATCGTGGTGATCTCGTCGGTGGGCTTGATCTTCGACATGGGGACCGAGCAGGGGTTGAACGCCTTGCCGTTGATGTGGGAGGTGCACGCCTGACAGACGCCCAGGCCGCAGCCGTACTTTGGTCCGGTGACGCCGAGCAGGTCGCGAAGCACCCACAGGAGCCGCACGTCGTCTTCGGTCTCCACGGTGACCTGCTTGCCGTTGAGCTTGAAAGTGTGGGTCGGCAACGGGGCTCCTCAGTACGTGCGGTCGAGTCCGTCGGTGGGTGACTGTGGGGTGGACGGCTCGACCGGGAACGGGTCGAAGCCGAGGGCGGCATGGTTGATCGGGAAGCGAGTCGGCATCGTCCCGGTCGCGCGGGCGTAGGCGCAGGCGACGGCGGCGAACGCGGGCGCGACGCCGAGCTCGCCCGCGCCGCTGGGGATGCTCGACGTGTTCGGCATGACGATGACCCGCATGTCGAGCGGCGTGTTCCACTGCCGCGTGTAGAAGTAGTCGTCCCAGCTTCCTTCGAGCGGCAGGCCATCCTTGATGTGCAGGCTGGAGGTCAGCGCGAGGGCTATGGCGTCGTTCACGCCGCCGATCATCTGCGCCTCGAGCCCGCGGGGGTTAATGGCGAAGCCCGCGTCGACCACCGTGAGCGCCCTGGTGACACGCGGGCCGGTCACGCCGTTTCGGATCGGCCGGTTCACCGTCTCGGGCCGGCAGTCGATCTCGACGAGGGTGGCGACGGCGCCGCGGTACTCCGCGTGCACCCCGATGCCCTGGGCGACGCCGTCGGGCAGGGAGCGGCCCCAGTTCCCCTCCTCCGCGGCCTTGTCCAGGACGGTGCGCAGCCGCGCATCCCTGAGGCGCTTGCGTCGGAACGCGACCGGGTCCTCGCCCATGGCCGCGGCGAGCCGGTCGACGACGAGTTCCTGCGCGCACACGACGTTCGGCGAGTAAATGTTGCGCATGCTGCCGGTGCGGAACTTCAGCGGGATCTCGTTGAGCAACTGCGAGGTGACCCCGAAGGCGTACGGGGACGACTGCGTCAGCTCGAAGATGGTCTGGGCGAGGGTGGCGTTGCCCGCGACCGGCAGCTTCGCGAGCGTCGCGGTGATCATCTCGCCGAGGCCGTGGCTGAACGAGGTCTCCGTGCTGATGTGCCGCTGCTCGTAGGCGACGACGTCGCTCCCCAGGTACGCGGCACGCACCCGCGAGACGCACATGGGATGGGTCCGGCCCTGCCGGAAGTTGTCCGTACGGGACCACGACAGCTTGACCGGCTTGCCCATCTTCTGGGAGATCTCCGCCGCCTCGGCGGCCACGTCGTGGAAGAGATGCCGTCCGAACGAGCCGCCGCCCTCCACGACGTGCACGGTCACCGCGTGCTGCGGCAGCCCGAGCCGGCGGGCGATGTCCTCCTGCGCCACGATCGGCACCTTGAGACTGGCCCAGATCTCGGCGCGGTCGCTCCGGACGTCGGCGATCACGTTCTCGGGCTCCAGCGGGCTGTTGCTGGCGAACGCGAACGTGAACTCGGCGTCGATCGTCTTGGCCAGCAGCGGCGGCGGGCCCATCGGCGGCACCGCCTTCTTCAGCTTCGCCAGTACCGTGTCGTCGGACTCATGGTCCACCGGGCCCGGGCCCCACTCCACGTCGAGCGCCCGGATGGCGTCAATGCACTGGCCGAACGTCGCGGCGCGCACCGCCACACCGTGCTCGATGACGGCGACGTCGGTGACGCCCGGCATCTTCTTCACCGCTGCGGCGTTCCGCACCGACACGACCGTGCCGTCGATCGTCGGCGGGCGGCGCACCATCGTCGGCTTGGCGTCCGGGATCCGCAGGTCGGTGCCGAACCTCTTGCGGCCGGTCACGATGTCGTGCGCGTCGACCCGGTTGTGCGGCGCGCCGAGGACGGTGAACTCCGACGGCGACTTCAGCCGGGCCGTCACCCGGGTGGTGCGTGAGGCGGCCGCCGCCTTCGCCAGGGACCCGTAGGTCGCCTTCCTCAAGCTCCCGTGCCTGACGACACCGTTCGCGGTCGTCAGCTCGGCGGCCGGCACCCGCCACTGCCGGGCAGCCGTGGCGACCAGCCGCTGCCGGGCGATCGCCGCCGCGGTGCGCACCGGGAGGTAGATACTGCGCATCGAGTTCGACCCGCCGGTGAGCTGGTTCATCATGAGTTCGGGACGGGCGTCGGCCAGGGTGACCTTGACCTTGTCGAGTGGCAGATCGAGCTCCTCGGCGATCATCATCGCCACCGCCGTCGTCATGCCCTGGCCCACCTCCGCCCGGGGCACGGCGAACGATGCGGTCCCGTCCGGGTGCACCTGGACCGAGATCAGACCGGAGGTCGGCGCCGCCGCGAGGTTCTGCATATCGCCCAGGTCGAAGATCTCTTCCGGCTGCGGCAGCGTCGGCGCGGCGCTGGCCTCCCGCGAATGGGCCGCGTCCGGGCCGTACCCGACCACGACGGCCAGCGTGGGCGCCGCGACCAGGTAACCGATGAAGCGGCGGCGGCCGAGACCGCCCGGCTCGCTTTCCGCGTTCGGCGGGGAACCGTTCGGTTCTGTCATCGGCCTTCCTCTCGACGTCTCCCGGCTCGCGTCCTCGGCCCCGAACGGCGGCGCGGCCGCCCAGAGAGACGGACCCGGCCCGGCGGTGCGGGCACGGTACCTGTTGTGCTGGCGGAGAGCATCGCACGTGCTGCGGACCGTAGCCATGGTCATGGTGTCCAGTCTTGAGGGCCACGGCTGTGCAGCACGCACAGTCACGCGTTCGCTACCGGTGCGGGTCGGCGATCCCTATCCGGTGCGCACGCAGCGCAAGCGCCATCTCCAGGCGCGCGGCGGAGTCGGTGACGTCGTACCCGAGGATCACGTTGATCCGCCGCAGCCGGTTGAGAACGGTGTTGCGATGGCAATGCGTCAGCTCGGCGGTGCGCGTGATCGAGCCCGCGGTGGCGATCCACGCGTCGAGCGTGTGGAACAGCTGCCGTCGCTCGCCGGCCGGCGTGTCGAGCAGCGGCCCGAGCCGTAGCCGTACGAGCTGTCCGGCGAGCTCCGGCGAGCCCAGCAGTAGCGCCTCCGGCAGCCGCTCCGCGAACGCGGCCACCTCGCATCGGCCGGGAACGACGGTGCGGCGCGCAAGCGTCGCCTGCCGGTAGGCCGTGTCGATCGCCGCGAGGCAGTCCACGACCATGGATAGCCCCGCGGGCACACGCAGCACCTCCCGCAGGGCGCTCAGCGCGGTTTCCGGCGCCACCCGCCCCAGCGCGAGCAGGCCGACCAGGGAACCGGCGCGGACGGTCCACGCCGATCCGATGCCGTGACCGGCCAGCCGCTGCTCCAGTGGCGCCGTGCTCGGCCGGTCTCCAGAAGGGAGGTCGGCCACGGCGACGGTGTACGGGCCCTCCAGCGGTACCCCGATCACCCGGGCGGCCTCGGGGGCGAAGTCGGGTTCTCCGGCACGGCCGTGCAGGAGGCCGTCCCACAGCGCGGCACGGAACTGGTCGTCGACGCAGGTCAGGCGCACTTCCGTCGCGTGGTAGGCCGCCGCCATCTGCGCCGACGTGGTGTCGGCGACCTCCCAGATCTGGGTCGCCGCGTCCAGCAGGCCGTCGATGTGGGTGGACCGTTCCTTCCGCGCCTGCTCGATCATCGCCTCCCACAGCAGCCGCCCGCCGAGCCGGTAGGACCGCAGGACGTCGTCCAGCGGCACGCGCTGCTCGGCCCGCCGGCACCCGGTGGCCCGGGCGGCGTCGTAGTAGTCGCCCTCGCGGGGATCGTCGGGGGCGTCGGGATGGCGGCCGGGATCCGCGAGGAGTTGCAGGATGCGGGCGAGGTTGTCGTGGCAGGACTGCCACAGCTCGGCGGCCGGGACGACGTCCGCGACGCGGTGACCGGAGTTGTGCTCCCGGATCATGAGCACGAGGGTGTCGGCCAGCGCGGGCACCCGAGGAAGCAACCGCGCGGCCAGCGAACTTACGATGTTCGAACGGACCGAGCCCGCCCCGTACCCCATAGGCGACACAGCATCCCATATCAGGACGCTTCGCGGGATGGGTCGAGCCCTGGACGGCGATCGCACCGACGCCGGAAGTTATTCGGGGTGGGGGGATACGCCCTCGCGCAGCCACCGCTCATGGTCAAGCTTCCATCTGGTGTGCCCGGCCATCACTGGCTCCTCTCGTAAACATGCCACCCTGCTGGACCCGTATGGGACGTCGCACACTCGTCGCATGTTGACGGCTCGCTCTACGTCCCGGGGTTGGGAGTCCTTGCGAACCTTCTGGAAGACGGTCAGTAGCACGATCAAGCGCCCGCGTCCGGTCGGCAGCCAGTAAGTGATCCGCCATGCTGTCTCGCCCAGGTATAGCCGTAACTCGCGGACCCCGTCGCGTAGTGCCTTGGTGTGGTTGCCATCGAGGATGCCGCCCCGATCAACCAGGTAGTCGTCGACATTGCGCATCACGCGCTGGTACTGGGCGAAGGCCAGCGTGTCGGCCGATCCATCGGCGATCACGCCTCGCGCACTCTCATCGAGGCGGCAAGGATCTTCGCCCACGTTTGGACGAGCGTCGAGGAGTGAATGTGAGCGCTTCGTGGCCAGGCGACTGTCCGCTGTCGGTTGCTGTCAAAAAGACCCCGGGCGATCTTCGCTCCGGGGTCTTCTCGCAGGTCATCCTATGGTGGGCAGGGGCGCGGTCGAACCGCCGACCTTCCGCTTTTCAGGAGTGACATCAGCCCTGCTCACGGTGCTCATGCCGAGGTCAGACGGTGGTCAGTGTGTGTCGACGGTAGCCGGTGGTTGCCGCCGTTGCTGTCAGCGCGGCCGCTGCTCGGGAGGTCGGCGACGTTCGCGACCGCCTGGATTTTGGGCGCTGGCTCAGCGTGCAGGAGCCGGGAAACGAGCGGTACGTCTTCGGCATAGACGAGGAAGTCGAGGTGTCGAACGCCGTGCGGGCTTGTGATTCTCGGACGTATGGACTCGTAGCCCGCGCTCTTCGCCCGCCTGGTGAGCCGCCGGAGAGCCCGGGGTTCGTCTCTCGGCTGGCGTTGCTTCTCGACGTCCGGTTTGAGCGCCGTTGTGGGGCGGTGCTGGTGCGGTGGCTGTACGTTGCCTCGCTGGCGACGGTGGCGACGGTGGCACGGTGGCGACGGTGGCGACGGTGAGGTTGTTCGGGTAATGATGGCCGGGCGGTTCCCCGAGCCGGAGACCACCGCCGGAGGCGCCTGTCGTCTTGACCCTCTCATCCGCAGTCGACGGTGGCACACATCGGATACTCCCACGACCGTGGACCGAACGCGTCGGACGGCGGCTCATCGGATCGATATGGATATGCGGGTCCGCTGTATGCGTATGACCTCGTGGATGCCCTCGCATTAAAAGGCGGGAACACCGGGCTGGTCTTCGGCCCGGTGTTCCCGAACTGGAGCCCTTGGAGGCATCAGTCTGATTGTTCAGTTCGCCGATCTACCGGACGTTGTTCCCGGAAATAGCGGTACCCAGGATTCCGAGCGATATTCCATTGATCGGAATGGAGACAGGGAGAATCTGTGTGCCTCCCAGGAGAGAGCCCTGAGCGTTCGGGTTGTTGTCTGCGAACGCGGGCGTGCTGGCCATCATTGCGCCAGCGGCTGCGACCGTCACGACGCCTGTGGCGGCGAGTTTCTTGAGCATGTGAGTCCTTCCGTTTCCGTGCGAGCCGGTGCAGCCCGCCCTAAAGTCTGCTCTAGCCATCGACCATATGCCGACGCCATTTAGGGTAGCTACCCCGACACGTTTCGAAGCGGGGAAACGAAGGATCGAAATCAGGTACGCATTTTGATCCCAGCGTAAACGGGAGGTCATCAGTCGGAGCCCTTTCCGCCCTTTCTGGCCAGGATTGAGATGTTCTCAGCGAAATCGATTCGGACAAAAGCGCCTTCACGGGCACAGATGGCATCAGCCGGGTAGACACGCGGACGGATCACCGGGCCCGGAAACATGCGCGGAGCTCCCGATAGAAGAGGTCTCACCACAAGAACAATCTTCTACGGAAAGCTCCACGTGGCGAATCACAACCGACATGCGAGGAGAACCGGTTGTTCGGTCCGGTCGAGTTGCTGCCTGCCGTGGCGTGTGTCGGCTCTTTCCTCTCCACAGCATTGGGTTCCGATCAGGATCCGGTGCTATACCGCTCAGCCCTGACCGTCGTTTGGTTCCAGGCCACTCCGGACGTCCCCTCGGGCAGCAGTGCCGATCCCGGCCTCCGCGAGATCCCCTGGGACGAACTGGCTCGGGACTACGAGCTGTGGGCGGAGTAACTCCGCGTTAGTAGGTCCACCTGATCGCGGACGACGAAGGGGCGGGAGATCGACTTCTCCGTTGCCGTAAAAAGACCCCGGGCGATCTGGCGGTTTCAAGGGGTCGTTGCAACACGAGTGATCAACTGGCTGTTGCCAGGAGCTTAGCGAGACGCTCGGCTGGGGTTTCCCAGCCGAGCGTTTTGCGTGGCCGGCCGTTGAGGCGGGCGGCGATGGCGGCGAGGTGTTCGGCGCTGTGCACGG
>JBJMIW010000405.1:0-4292 GCA_045806665.1 Actinoallomurus sp. | reverse complement strand
GGGGGGGCCCGCCACCACTCCTCATCTCGACTCATCGCGTCTGTCGCGCAAGCCAGTCCAAAATCCGGCTCGGATCGTGCTGGAAGTGCAGGTACCCGTTCCATCGCCGGGTGATCCCGTGGATCCAGAACAGCTCCTTCGCCAGGTCGTCCCGGTCGGGGACGGCGTCGAAGATCGCTTGTACGTCGGCCGGTCTGGTCATCAGGTCGTCGTGGACCTGGTAGACGAGTGTCGGCGTCCGGACGCTGCGCGCGGCGTCTACGGGCGACATGGCATCGAGACCGAAGCCGGTCCGAAGCCTGATCCGCCGGTCGATCTCGTCCGTCCACTCGGCCGGGACGCCCTTTCGCTCCAATCCCCGCTCGAGGACCATGCGGGGTGACAGCGGCTGGCAGGCGACGAGGCACCGGACGTCCTCGAACGCCTGCGGTGCCCGTTCCATCGCGAAGAGGGTGGCGTTGGCTCCCAGGCACCGGCTGAACAGCGCGATCTTCGCGTCTCGCAGGTCCGGCCGGGAGCGTACGTAGCGCAGGGAGCCGATGACGTCGCGGGACTCGAGATGCCGCCCGTGGTCAGTCCGCCGTTGGCGGCCGCGCTGAGACCGAAGTTGCGCAGATCGTAGGCGAGGACGTGGTAGCCGGCGGCGTGCAGGATCGCGATGTCCGGACCAGGTCGACTTCGACGTCGTTACCGGTCTCGGCGGTCATCGAGCGCCAGGGTTCGAGGTGGGACGGAAGTCCTGATCGGCTGAACCATCGTGGATGGTTGACGATCACGACCGTGTCCGAGCCGTCGGCCAGGACGAACCACCCTTCGAGCGGTGTGCCGTCCTCGGAGGGGAAGGTGACGTCCTCGAACCGCAATGCGTGCTCGGCCGGAGTGTGCAGGATGGGCGAGCGCCGCGACGGGCCGGGCGGCCCCCGCCGCGTCGCGTCGTCTCGTGTCAGACGGCCTGCACGGCCGGCTTGAGGGTGTCCTCGCACCACTGCCGGAATGTGGTGGGGGTGTCGATCGCGTGCTGCGGCGTGCGGGCGATCCCGTCGTCCAGGCCGCAGTCCTTGGCGATCATCATGTCCAGCAGGCTCTGGGCCATGGCGTCGGACATGCCGAAGCCGGTGAGCTGGTCCTTGAACGCCCGGGCGGGGACCTGCTGGTACCGCACCCAGGTTCCGAGCACCTCGGAGATGACGGCGGCCATGTCGTTGTACGACAGGTCCTCCGGGCCGAGCAGCGGGACCTCCTCTTGACCGGTCCACGAGGTGTCGAGCAGCAGCCGGGCGGCGACGGCGGCGATGTCGCGGGTGGCGACAGTGGGCAGTTTCCGGTCGGGGGAGACGGCGTCGAAGAGCATGCCCTGCTCCTTGATCACCCGGGCCTGCCGCAGCACGTTGTCCATGAAGGAGGACGCGGCCAGAGCACGGAACGCCACGCCGGTGCCGGCGATCAGGTCGTCCATGGCCAGCGGCCCGGTCACGTGCCCGGCCCGGCCTGGACACCCACCGGCGCGACTCGCTGGACGCGGCCGAGACCACGGCGCTCGTCACGATCGGGCTGATCGTCCTGGCGTTCGGCCTCGGGTTCCTGCTGCCGAGGACGGCCCGTCCGCAGGCCGTCTGATCCCTGATGCCTGCGCCCCCACGGGGGCGCAGGCGTGTGCTCACCTGCATGATCACGTGTTTTCTGCGTTCCATGGCGGGAAGCACGGTGCCCATGAACCATGCTGAGGCTCCTGTGCTCGACGCACTCGCCGAATACCATCGGCGCGGCTACGTGCCGTTCACGCCACCCGGCCACAAGCAGGGACGGGGAACGGACCCGAGGGTACGCGCGGTGGTCGGCGACGCGGTGTTCCGATCCGACGTGCTGGCGACCGCCGGGCTGGACGACCGGACGTCCTCGGGCGGCGTCATCCAGCGGGCTCAGGAGCTGATGGCCGACGCGGTCGGAGCCGAGCACGCGTTCTTCTCCACCTGTGGCAGTTCCCTGTCGGTGAAGAGCGCCATGCTGTCGGTGGCCGGTCCCCACGAGAAGATCGTCGTCGGGCGCGACGCCCACAAGTCCGTGATCTCCGGCCTGATCCTGGCCGGCATCCGGCCCGTCTGGGTCTGGCCGCAGTGGGACCCGGAGCTGCACCTGGCCCACCCGCCATCGGCGCAGGGCTTCGAGCGACGCTTCGCCGAGCATCCGGACGCGCGCGGGGCCATGGTGACGAGCCCCACTCCGTACGGGACGTCGGGCGACCTGCGGGCCATCGCCGAGGTGTGCCACCGGCGCGACCGGCCGTTGATCGTCGACGAGGCGTGGGGCGCGCACCTGCCGTTCCATCCCGACCTGCCCACCTGGGCCATGGACGCGGGCGCCGACGTGTGCGTCACCAGCGTGCACAAGATGGGCAGCGGCCTGGAGCAGAGCTCGGTGTTCCACCTCCAGGGCGACCTGGTCGACCCGAACGTCCTGTCGGCGCGGGAGGATCTGCTCGGCACCACGAGCCCGAACGTCCTCATCTACGCGGCCCTCGACGGCTGGCGGCGGCAGATGGCCGAGCAGGGCCGGGAGCTGCTCCAAGGCGCCATCGACCTGGTCACGGACGTACGCCAGGCGATCGAGCGGATCGACGGCCTGCACGTGCACGGGGACGAGTTCCTCGGGCCCGGCCGTGCCGCCGAACGCGACCCCCTCCAGGTCATCATCGACATCACCGAGCTCGGCACGACGGGGTACCGCGCGGCCGACTGGCTGCGGGAGACCCACCGCATCAACCTGCACCTGTCCGACCACCGGCGGATCAGCGCCCAGTTCACGTACGCCGACGACCGGGAGACCGCAGGGGTGCTGACCGCGGCGCTGCGCGACCTTGTCACGCACATCCGACGCGGGGACGACGCGCTGCGCGCCTCGGCGACCGTCGCGGTCCCGGACCCCAAGGACCTCCAGCTCGAACAGGTCCTCCTGCCCCGCGACGCCTTCTTCGGCCGCGTTGAGCAGGTCCCGGCCGACCAGGCCGCCGGCCGGATCGCCGCCGAGATGCTGACGCCGTACCCGCCCGGCGTCCCGGCCGTCCTGCCCGGAGAGCGGCTCAACGAGGCCGTCGTCGACTACCTGCGCACGGGGGTCGACGCCGGGATGGTCATCCCCGACGCCGCCGACGGCGAGCTGAAGAGCATCCGCGTCGTGGCGGAGTAGACCGGCCGCGAGGGGTCGAACGGCGTCCAGCGGGTATGGGTTGGCTCTACCCGATGAATGGCAAAACCCTCGACGAAGCGCCGAGTCGATCGGCCGCGAACGGAGGTGAGCTGACATGTCGACCTCAGGGCACGACCCCGGTACGCGACGGACCACCGTGTCCGGGGACGCCTCGCTCGGCCGGCTCGTCAGCGAGGCGACCGCGGACCTGCAGAAGCTGATGCGGCAGGAGCTCGCGCTGGCGAAGGCCGAGATGCGCCAGGAGGCGACCAAGGCCGGGAAGGCGGCCGGGCTGTACGGCGGGGCGGGCTTCGCCGGATACATGGTGCTGGTGCTGGCGTCGTTCGCGGCGGTCTTCGGTCTCGCCCACGTCCTCGACATCGCCTGGGCCGCGCTGATCGTCGCGGGTATCTGGGCGGTCGCGGGAGCCATCATGGCCGCCCTGGGCCGCCAGCGGATGCGGCGTGTGTCCCCGCCGCACCGGACCGTGGAGACGCTGAAGGAGGACGCCCAGCTGATGCGCCGTGCGGTCGGCAGCGCCAAGGCGATCGCCGCCGAGCCGCTCGCCGAGCCGCCGGTTTCGGCCGAGTTGACGGCCCCCCGCGCCCCCGTCCACACCTGGCGGTGACGCTTCTCTCGTCGTGGCCGCCGGCTGTTTCGGGCGCTCGCAGCGGGTACGAAGCCGAGGTCTCGGGCACCGGCGTGCCGGACACGCCCACCGCTCATCCGGACGCGCTGCCGCCGACCGAGGACGGCGTCCGCGAGGCGGACCGGAGAGACGACACCGGCGACGTGGGTCGTACGGCGCGGCCGGGCCGCCCGAAGTGACGGTCAGAAGGACAGGTCCCAGCTCTCGATCTCGGCGTCGCTGAGCGGGAGGACGCACCACAGGGCGTCCTGCAGGGTCGGGCAGATCAGCGCAATCTTGTCCACGCCGGTGATGCGGAAGGGACGCTCGACGCAGGGTGCGAGGTCGAAGTACGCGACCGGCACGTCCCGCTCCCGGGCCAGCTTCTCGGCGGCGACCACGGCGTTGAGCCCTGCCGCGGAGAAGAACGGCACTCCGCTCATGTCCACCAGCAGCGGCCGATCGGCCGTCGCGACGAGCT
>JBJMIW010000404.1:0-15854 GCA_045806665.1 Actinoallomurus sp. | reverse complement strand
CGCCCCGGCGCTGGCGGCCGAACGGCTTCGGCGAGGCGTACGTCTACACCCTTGAGGTGACCGTGCGCCATGCCGGGCGGGTCAGCGACGAACGCCGGTTGCGGCTCGGCTTCCGTGACATCGGCTTCGTCCACGAGGGCCCGCCGGGCGCGCTGCCGTACCGGCTGACCGTCGGCGGCGACCCCGTCGACATCCTGGGCTGGAACTGGGTGCCCGCCGACGCGCTCTACGGCACGGTGGGGCCGGACCGGCTCCGCCACCTGCTCGGGCTCGCCGTCCACCTGCAGCATCACCGTCAGCCGTCCCGAGGTGTCCGTCACCACCGGACGTGCCCACACGTCGGCCAGGCGCAGCGGTCCGGTGACGCGGAGCCGGGCCGGACCCCACAGGCCCTGGTGCACGAGCCGTGGGCAGAAGTCCCAGCCGTAGCCCATCCGTCCCTTGTGCACCGTGACCGCGGAGGTGTGCCCGACCTGAGGTTCACTGACCGGCGCGGGATCGACCACCACCGCCAGGCTGTGCTCCCCGGAGTCGAGCCGCTCCGTCACCTCGAGGACGAGCGGGACGAATGTGCCCTCGTGGGCGGCGATCCGTTCCCCGTCGAGATGGACCGTGGCGGAGTAGTCGATGCCGTCGAACTCCAGGAACGCCCGCTGCCCGGCTTCGAGCCCGGGGGCGCGCAGCCGGGTGCGGTACACCCAGGTCCGCTGCGGCACCCACTCCGAGAGCACGCTCTGCGTGCCGACATAAGGATCGGGAACGCGGCCGGCGGCGAGCAGGTCCGCGAGCACCGTGCCGGGCACCCGTGCGGGCACCCAGTAATGCTCGTCGTCGCGGGTTTCGCGGGCGTGCAACTGGGCGCGGTGCAACTGCCAGTCGTCGCCGAGGAACCCGCGGAGCCGCCAGCCCTCATCGAGAACCGATACCGAGGTCACGCCGGCTCTCCTTCGAGCTTCTCCAGGTATGCCGCCACGTCGGCGGTCGGCGTCACGGGGCGTTCGAGCAGGTCGATCTCGATCGCCGACAGTTCCCGGTCGCGTGGGACGAGCAGCGACTTGATCTCGTGCGGGGAGAACTCGGCGGTGACCGTCCGCCCGAGGAACGGCAGGTCGATGGTCGCGGTGCCGGCCACGCCGGCCGTCTCGTAGCCGCGCACGACGTAGCCGTCACCGTCTTCGGCCTGCTTGACCACGGTGACCAGCACGTTGTCGGCGCCAGAGACGGTGGCGAACGACCGATGCGGGGGCAGCGGGCCCTCGTGGAAGGATTCCAGTAGGGCCACCGGTCGCTGGTCCAGTTCGGCGGCCGCCCGCGGCGTAGCGGCCGCCCGCCAGTCGCCGGCATGGGGCAGCAACCGGTACGTGAAGCGCTGCACGCCCTGGTCCATGACCTCGTAGTCGCCGTCCGCGGGCAGCGGCTCGGGGGTGTGCCAGGCGTACGGCGGGCTGCGCAGCACGGTGAGGCCGATGTCGCCGTCGTTCACGTCGACGCCGTATTTGGCGTCGTTGAGCACCGACAGGCCGGCCGGGTGCCCGGCCACTTCTCCGGACACGTCGACCCACGAGTGGCTGACCGTCTCGTGCCCGTCGGCGGTGCGTTCGAGGTGGCCGTACGGAATCGCGTGCGTCGCGGTGACGTCGGTCAGGCCCGTCGGGAAGCGCAGCTTCAGCATCTTCAGCCGCTGGTGCCAGTCGACGGTGACCCTGACCTCTACATGCCGGGAACCGGCTTCGAGGATGAACTCCTCCCGCAGTTTCGACGAGCCGTAGACGCTGTCGAGCCGCAGCACCTGACGTACCGGGCCGTTCTCGATCCGTCGTATGGACACGGGGGTGAACGTCCCGATGACGTCCCGGTAGGAGACCACGCCGTGGCCCCAGGTGTCGGTCGGGTCGTTCAGGACGACCGCGTGTCCGGAACGCGCCGCCTCGTCGCCGATCAGCTCGGTGCCGGTCGCCTTGTGAAAGAGGCTGGAAAGCCGGCCGGTCTCCGGGTCGACGACGATCCGCACGTGCTCGTTCTCGAGCACCGTCTCGATGTCCGCGGCGGGTGCGGCGGCCACGACGGGGTCGGCGTACATCCGGTACAGCCGGTAACCGAGCGGCGGCAGGTCGACCGGCACCACGAGACGCCGTCGGCCGCCGGTCAGCGTCGACGAGCGGGCGATCTGTACGGGGATACGCCGGTCCGCGTCGTCCACGGCCACGATCCCGCCTCTGCCGAGAAGGGCCCCGAACTCGACCTCGACCGTCGTACGCACCGGCCAGGGGTGTGGGTTGAACACCGCGAGCGGTGCCATCGCCTCCTCGTCGGGAATCGCGATCTGCCGACTGATGCTCTGGATCGCCTGGTTCTGCAGGCGCGCCGCGATCGAACGGGCCTCGCCGAGCTGGTCACGCGCGTCGTCGTACGCGCTGGGCAGCGCCGTGCCGGCCGCCGTATCGTGGAAGTGGTTGAGCAACACCTGCCGCCAGGCGTGCTCGATCTGATCGGTCACCCGGGGCATCGTCGCCACCGCGCTCGCGATGGCCGCCCACTTCTCCGCGGTCTGGAGCGCGTGCTCGGTCTGCCGGATCAGTTTCTTGATCCCCGAATGCGCCGAGTAACAGCCCACTCCGTGCGGCTGGATCTCTCCGGCGAACTCCGGAAGCTGTTCCTCGGCCGCCGCGTCGAAGAACGCGCGAACCGTCGAGAACCGCATCCGCGGGAACTGGTCGCTGTTGTCCAGCTCCAGGATGCTCTCGATGTTCGCTCTGGTCGGTCCCCCACCGTGGTTGCCGACGCCGTAGAAGCACATCAGCGGTTCGATGGTGTGCGGGAGCTGAGCCAGCGCCTTGCCGACGTGCACCCCGAGGTGACCCGCCGGGCTGCAGTACTCGTGCGGAATCCGGTACGCCAGCACGCGGGAGCCGTCGGCCGCCTGCCACCAGAACGTCGGCCCGGGCAGTTCGGCCTCGTGGGGCTGCGGGCGCATGAAGACGTAGCCGTCCATGCCGGACTTCGTCATGAGCTGAGGGATGGTGGCGTTCTGCCCGAACGGGTCGACGTTGCAGCCGATCGAGGCCGTGCTCCCGAACCGGTCGATGAGGAAGCGCTGCGAGTACAGGGCATGCCGGACGAACCCCTCACCACCGGGGATGTTGCAGTCCGGCTCGACCCACCAGCCGCCGACGATCTCGAACCGGCCGGCGTACACCTGCGTGCGCAGTGCCGCGAACAGCTCCGGGTCGTGCTCCTCGATCCAGGCCAGGTACCCGACCGAGTCACAGGTGAAGATGAAGTCCGGGTACTCCTCGATTCGCTGCAGCGCGGCACGGAACGTCGCGCGCGCCTCCTGGTACCCCTCCTGCCACGGCCACAGCCACACGGCGTCGATGTGGGCGTTGCCGATCATGTGCAGAGGGCCGCGGGTGGCCCGGCCGGCCGGTGGCGTGGGTCGGTCTTGAGGGATCGCGGCCCGCAGCCGTGGATCGGGCTGTGGTTGCGGACTGTTCATGGGGGAGCCGTCATTCCTTCCGAGGGGGCCGGTCGCCGGACCGGCGTTCATCGCGGTGGGGGCCGATCGTCAGCCGCGGTCGGCGGCGGCCCAGCGGTCGATTTGCTCGCTGAGCAGGTGCAGCAGCATGACGTGCGCCTCCTGCACGCGGGCGGTGCGGCTGGAGGGAACCGCCAGGACGTGGTCGGCGTGGTCGGCGGCCGGTCCCCCGCCCTCGTCGGCCCGCCCGGTGAACAGGACGGTCAGCGCACCCGCCTCGCGGCCCGCCCGAAGAGCGGCGACGACGTTGGGCGAACGCCCGCTCGTGGTGAAGGCCACCACGACGTCGTCCGGTCCGGCCAAGGCGGTGACCTGCCGGGCGAAGACGTCGTCGAAGGAGTAGTCGTTGCCGATGCACGTCGTCACGGTCGGGTCGGTGGACAGGGCCACCGCCGGGAGCGGCCGCCGTTCCCGGCAGTAACGGCCGATGAGTTCGCCGGCCAGATGCTGGGCGTCGGCGGCCGACCCACCGTTGCCGAACGAGTAGATGACACCGCCGCGGCTCAGGCGGGCGCAGATCCGGTCGGCGAGTGACTCGACGTCGGCGATCATGTCGCGGACGGACTGGATCACGTCGAGGTGTTCGTCGAGGTACCGCATGAGCGGCGGGTGATCGTCAGTGATCATGCGAATGCTCCGTCATCGAGGTGGAGGAAGGCCGAGGCCGCCGCGCCGACGACGCCGACGGCGTCGCCGTGTGCCGACAACTCGATCCGGGCGGCGCCGGCGGCCGGTCGCATCGCCTGGGCGAGCGCGGTGCGGCGTACCGGCAGGAGGAGTGCGTCCCCGGCGCGGGTGACGCCGCCGCCGAGGATGACGAGTTGGGGTTCGATCACATTGATCATGACGGCGAGGGCACGGCCGAGCGCCGCGGTGGTCTCCTCCCAGATACGCACGGCCAGCGGGTCACCCTGCCGGGCGTGGGAGGACACGGTCTCGGCGGTCACCCTCTCGACGCCTCGCATGGAGGACGCGTCGCCACCGCCCAGCGCCTCGGCCGCCCGCCGGGCGATCGAGGTGCCCGAGGCGTACGCCTCGATGCAGCCGCGCTGCCCGCAGCCACAGACCCGCCCGTGCCAGTCGACGATCACATGCCCGAACTCTCCGCCGTTGCCGGCGGCGCCGCGGTGGAGCCTCCCGTCGAGGATCACACCACCGCCCACGCCGGTGGACACGGTGAGGTAGAGCATGTGGCGCACGTCGCGCCAGGGCCCGAAGCGGTACTCGCCGAGCACGGCGGCGGTGGCGTCGTTCTCCAGGAAGGCCGGGCGGCCGTACGCGGCGCGGACCACGTCGACGATGGGCACGTCGTCCCATCCCGGCAGCCCCGGCGGGCCCTGCACGCGCCCGGCCACCGGGTCGAGGGGGCCACCGCAGCCGATACCGACGGCGGCCACCGTGGCGGGGGCGTGCCCGGAGACGGCCAGCGCCTCGTGTCCCAGGTCGAGCAGTCGTTTGACGACGGCCTCCGGGCCCTCTTCGACCTTCGTCGGCGTCCGGACGAACGACATGGCCTCGCCGGACCGCGCGACGACGCCGGCCGCGAGCTTGGTGCCGCCGATGTCGAGTGCGAGTACAGGATCCTCGGTGGTCACGCTCAGCCTTTCCGGCCGGTGGTCGCGATGCCGTCGATGATGTGCCGCTGGGCGAAGGCGAAGATCACGATCATGGGAATGGTGGCGATCAGGCTGGCCGCCGAGATGATCTCCCAGTGGTGCTCGCCGCCGTTGCCGAACGTGTCGATGATCGACTTCAGGCCGCGCGGCATGGTGAACAGCGACGTGTTCTGCAGGTAGATCAGCGGGCGGAGTAGGTCGTTCCAGCTCGCCTGGATTTCGAACACGAAGACGATGGCCAGCGCGGGCCGGGCGAGCGGCATCGCGATGCGCCAGAACAGCCGGAGGAACCCGCAACCGTCGACGCGGGCCGCCTCGAACAGTTCCCGCGGCAGCGACAGGAAGAACTGCCGCAGCAGGAAGATGTAGAACGCCGAGCCGAAGATGTTCTGCGCCCACAGCGGCACCTGGGTGCCGGTCAGGCCGAGTTTGTTCCAGATCAGGTAGACCGGGATCATCGTGACGGCCTGCGGCAGCATCATCGTCGCGAGCACCAGGCCGAACAGCAGGTTGCGCCCGGGGAACCGGAAGTAGGCGAAGCCGAACGCCACCAGCGCGCTGCTGATCGTCACGGTGGTGGCCGCCGCGAGTCCCACCCCCGCGCTGTTGCCGAGCCAGGTGAGCACTGGCCCGTAGTGCCAGACGTCGGAGAAGTTCACCGGCCGCCAGTGGTGCGGAACGAGCGCGTTGTCGAACACCTCGGTACGCGGCTTGAACGAAGCGCTGATCAGCCACACGAACGGATAGGTGAACAGGACGCTGGTGAGCGCGAGCACGATCAGGTAAGGGGCGCGCCGCCAGACTGGGGGGCGCTGCCGCCGGGCCGGCTCCGTGTGGGCGGCCTCGGTGCCGTGCGCCTTACGGTCACCGGGCGCTGGCGCGGTGGCGATGTGCGGAGAAGTGGCCATGTCAGTCCCTCTCGCCCTCGTAGTAGACGAACCGGCGTGAGACGCGCACCTGCACCACGGTGATGATCATGATGATCAGGAAGAGCAGCCAGGCCAGCGCCGAGGCGTACCCCATGTGCAGGAATTGGAAGGCCTCCTGGAACAGGTAGATGATGTAGAACAACGCGGCGTCGTTCGAATACGTGCTGTTCTCCTGGGCGCCGAAGAACATCGTGTACGCCTGATCGAACATCTGCAGGGCGTAGATCGTCTGAACGATCAGCGTGAAGAACAGCGCCCCGCTGATCATCGGGAGCGTCACCCTGCGGAACCTCATCCAGGCGCCGGCGCCATCCAACGCGGCCGCCTCATAGAGGTCCTTGGGGACCTGACGCAGCGCCGCCAGGTAGATGACGACCATCCCGCCGACACCCCAGAGCATCGTGATGGCCAGGCCCGGCTTGACCCAGGCGGTATCGGTCGTCCAGCTCGGTCCGACGATTCCGGCCAGACGGAGCACGCGGTTCAGCAGGCCCTGCTGTCCGTTGAGCAGCAGGAGGAACAGCGCGCCGGCGGCGACCGGCGGCGTCATGACGGGCAGGTAGAAGACCGTGCGGAAGAAGCCCGACGCCCGTCCGACCCTGTTGAGGATCAGTGCGAGGCCCAGCGCCACGGCCATCGCCGTCGGCACGTACATCACCGCGTAGATGAGCGTGTTGCCGAGGGCCTTGGCGACCTTGGGATCGTGCAGCAGCTGCCGGTAGTTCTCCGCGCCGACGTTCTTCGGCGAGTCGATCGCGTTGTAGTCGGTGAACGACAGGACCAGGCTGGCGATCATCGGTCCGAGCGTGAAGACGACGAACCCGACGATCCACAGCCCGATGAAACCGTACGCGGCACGGGTCTCCTGGCGGTTCCGCTTCGGCCGCACGCGCCCCCTGGCCCCTCTCCGGGGCGCGGTCAGGATCGAGATGGCCATCACTTCACCGCGCTGAACGCCTTGCCGGCCTCCGACTGCGCCTGCTTCATCGCCGCATCGGGTTTCTGCTGGCCGGAGAGAGCCCGGTTCACCGCGTCCTGCCAGGCGGTTTTGATCTCGTTGCCGGCCTTGGACGGGGCGATCGCGAATGCGAACTCGGTGGAGGCGTAGTAGTTCTGGATGGCCGTGTCGAAACCGGTCCTGCCCGGCTTGACGTAGTTGGCCTTGATCTGCTGGTCGGCCGCCGGGTTGGCGGTGAACAGACCAGTGAAGATCGACTTGTTCTTCTGCACCGTGGCCTCGCGCGCGGCTGCGGCCTTGAGCCAGGTGTCGGTGCTGGTCATGACCTTCATCCAGTTGAGGGCCGCGGCCGGGTTCTTGGCACCCTTCGGCAGGCACCAGGCGCTGCCGTTCTCGAAGCTGATGGGCCGGCCCTGCCGATCGGTGAACGGCGTCGACTGCAGGTCGATGTCCGGCGACGACTGGACCAGGACGTTGACCAGCCAGCCCTCCCAGATGAAGGCGCCGACCTGGTCCTTCTTGAACTCGTTGCCCGCTCCGAACAGGTCCCAGGTGTCACGGAAGGCCTTGAACTTCGACCAGCCGCCCTGCTCGTCGATCAGACTGAGAGCGTACGTGAGCGCTTCGATGATCTTCGGGTCGTCCAGGTTCGGGGAACCGTCGGCATTCACCAGGTCTGCGCCGTTCGCCTTCGCCCAGAGCGGCAGGAACTCCGGCACCTTCGGATCGAACCCGATCCGGGAGATCTTGCCGCCGCTCGCCTTGTAGAGCTTCGCGGCGGAGCTGTGCAGCTTGTTCCAGTCGGTGGTGCTCACGTCGGCCAACGAGAGGCCGGCATCCTTGAGCGCCTTCCCGTTCACCAGGATGTTGCGCGTGTTGTAAAACTCGGGGATGCCGTAGACCTTGCCGTCGACCGTAACCTCCTTGAGCGCGGTCGGGCGGTAGGCGCCGGTGTCGATCCCGGCGCGGGCGATGCGGTCGTCCAGCGGCTGGATGGCGCCCTTCGCGGCGTAGGTGCCGACGAGGTCGCGGTCGAGGTACACAAGGTCCGGCGGGTTGCCGCTGGCGACGGCGGACAGGAACTGCTGCGCGTCGAAGTCGCCCTCGTTCAGGTTGACCCGTACGTTCGGATAGGCGCTCTTGAAGGCGTCGATACGCGCCTGCCCGACGTCATCCGGCTTGCCGAAGCCCTGCGTCGACAACGATCCCGCATCGCCCTTGCCCGCACCCTTGCCGCCGCCACCCGTGCTCCCGCCGACGCCTCCGCATGCGCTCGCCGCACTGAGGGCGAGCACCCCCGCCGAGCCGACCAGGAAACCGCGCCGAGTGATCATCCGCACTCCTCACAGACAGCCCAATGCCCGAGATGGGCGCGCGAAGAGCGTCCTGACACGCTGCTTCCAGAAGTGCGGCCACCGGGGGACCCAGGCTCGGGATCTGAAATGTGGCATCGTTACCACAATGCGCTGCACGATATTTTCCGACGGCAGAACGTGTCAAGGGTTAGATTTCAAGCACGTTTCCGGACCGTGGCGCGCGGGAGTCGCCCGAGCGGCCGACAGATCCCCGGCTCAATCGGCGCCGGTCGGGGCCTGAGCCCTGAGGGACACGGCTCTGTGACGCGGCGGCGCGGTGGATTCCCGGACGACGACGGACGGCTCGATGTGCCTGACCGTCACCGGATCGTGCACGGCACCGCCGATGCGGTCGACCACCAGCTGGGCGCACGCACGCCCGAGTTCATCGGTGTGCTGGTCGACGGTCGTGATCTCGGGCGACACCATCGACATCCATGGCACGTCATCGAAGGCGACGAGGGACAGGTCGCCGGGTATCCGCAGACCTCGCCGTTGCAGCGCCTGGAACGCGCCTTCGGCCAGCATGTTGTTGGCCGCGAACAGCGCGGTCACGTCGGGACGCCGTTCGAGCAGGTCGAGGACGGCATCGCGCGCCGCGTCGGGCTGGAACCTCGTCGGCACGACGAGGTCGGTATCGGCCGGCACTCCCGCGGCGTCGAACGCCGCGCGGTACCCGGCGAGGCGGCCCGCTCCGGTCGTCCATTCGGTCTCGTCGATGAGCAGCGCGATGCGCGTGTGACCGAGCTCGATGAGGTGGCGCGTGATCTCCTGCGCCCCGCGTACGTTGTCGACCAGCACGGCGTCGGAGGTCAGCCCCGGCACCATCCGGTCGGCCTGCAGCACCGGGACCCCGTCGTTCATGAGCATCCGCACCGCACGGTCCGTCACCGGTGTGACGATCACCGCCGATACCCGTACCGCCAGGAAGATGCGGGCCCCCTCGACCTCGGCCTCCTCCTCGCCGTCATTGTTGACGACGATCACGTGGTAGCCGGCCGAACGCAGGTGCTGCTCAATGCCCGCCGCTAGATCGGCGTAGAACGGGTTGCGCAGGTCGGAGATGAGCATGCCCACGGCCCGGCTCGTGCGGTTACGCAGCGTTCGGGCGTTGCTGTCGGGGACGTAGCTGATCCGCTCGGCGGCCGCGAGCACGCGGGTGCGCACGTCGGCGGCGACGTAGCCGTTGCCGCTCAGTGCGCGTGACGCGGTCGAGGGGGAGGTCCCCGCCGCGCGGGCGACGTCTTGAATCGTGGGGCGCCGGCGAGGGGCGGGCGCGGAACCCATGGTTTCTTGATCGCCGCGATTTTCATGTTGTCGCCCCATGAAAGCCGATTCTATGGCCCGGCGTCGTGAGTCCGCGCGTTCTGCGGTATGCCGCCCACGCCGCCGCGATCGCCGACCAGGTGGCCTCGTCGACCCGGCCGTGATCCAGGTCCAGCCGGTCCGCGTAGTACAGCGCCGGCACACCCAGCTCCGGCGCCGCCGCGGCGTACGCCGCCAGATCGCTCTGGCCGGGCAGGCACCAGCCGTCCGTGTCCACCAGGGTTCCCGGACACGCGGCGTGAACCACGCGCCCGCGGTATGTCATCTGTTCGACGATGGCCGAGCCGGCGGGACCGGGCGGCGGTGTCAGCCCGTCCGGGTGGTCGAGGTGCAGCACGTCGTTGAGCCGGATCATGTCCGTCACGTCAAGAAATCCCGGATCCGGCGTGTGCGTCACGATCAGCGAGTCCGGCTTGACCCGCTTGGCCGTCCGGTAGACGACCGCCAGGAGTTCGTGCAGCAGATCGAAGCCCCACGAGGGACCCGCGTGCCGGAGCGCGGTGCCCATCGGGGTGCGCCCCGTGAAGTCGATTTTGAGACCGTCGGCGCCCAGCCCGCTCGGGTCGAGCATCCGGGTGACGGCCTCCTGGATGACCGCGCGACCCGACGCGCTCTCCGGATCGATCGCCACCGGGAGGCCGTCGGGATCGCGGACGCAGGCATCGCCGGGGGCGCCCTCGGCGTCCCATGCCTTCCACCAGAGCAGCACCCGCTGGCCTTGGGCGTGCCGGTCCGCGATGAAGCCGGCCAGGTCGGGCCACTTGCGCGCGTCCGGCTCACAGGTCGCGTACCGCGCCTGCCACTTGTCGTCGACGACGATCGTGCCCGGTACGAGACCGTTACCGGCCAGGGCGTCGAGGAAATCCTCGTAGAGGGCCTGGCGCGACAGATCCTGAGCGGATGAACCGCCCTCGGCGGCGAGCGCGCACTGCGCGCCCCACCCGCAGAAGATCGGCTGTCGCCAGTGCTCGGCCGGGGGCGGCCCCGAGGCCGCGACGAGGCCCCGCTCAGCCAGTTCGGCGCGGTAGAGACGCAACCCGTCGTAAGGATCCCGCGCGCCGAACAGCAGGACGACGGCCGGCGTGGTGAAGGCCCCGTCGACGACGGTGTGCCCCTCGTACTCGCACCGCAGGCTGAACCCGCCCGGTGTCGGGTCGTAGCCGAACTCGACGAAGGTACGCCGCTCGGCGACGAGCCCGAGCATCAGCCACGCCCCGTCCGGCAGCGTGCGATCGTCCGCGGCGCGCTCCCGGGAGAATCCGAGGCAGGTCGGCGCCGGCGTGAACAGCCAGCGGCCCACCCCCGGCTCGCCGCCCTCTCCATTGACGCTGATCACCGCGGGTTCGACGGCCGGCCTGGCGATGCGCCACGGATGATCGGGATTCGGTGAGAAGACGGTTCGGTGCGCCGCCCCGCTGGGCAGCATCCCCTGAGGCAGGCGTACTCCGCCGAGAAGCCGCACGGAGGTCAGTCGGCCGTGGCCGCTTACCGTCGCGCTGAACGTGATGCGACGCGGCTCGAACTCCACCACCTGTGTGCGGGAGGTCCATCTGGAGCTCGCACAGGTCACGGTCAGCCGGACGACGTCACCGCACCGCTCATGCTCCACCGCCTGGACCCGGGTCGTCTCGTCCGGCCCTTCGACGGCGTGCGCGGAGGCGAGCAGGCGCAGGCGGCCCCAGGATCCACCGTCCGCCGCGGTGATGTCGGCGAGCAGCCGACGACGGTCGATCCGCGCGGTGTACTCCGGAGTGCTGATCTCCAGCCCCCCGGCGGACTCGGTGACGGCGATGTCCGGTGTCATCGCACGTCGACCAATGCCTCGGCCTGCTGCCCGAAGTCACGCTCGCCGGCGGTCAGATTGGCCGCCAGCCGCGCCCGTCGCTCCCTCAGGCCGGGGGGTGGCACCGCCGTGAACTGGACGCGGGCCTCGCCCAGCGCGTCGACCTCGACGTCGCGGCGGCGCGGCGACGTCCGCCAACCGTCCGGCACGATGAGGTCGACGTGCAGCGTACGGGGATACCGGAAAGGGTTGCGGACCTCCACCTCCATCGCCAGGCTCTCCCCCGCCGCCACGACCGACCGGTACGGCGTGATCCGGGCCCCGAAACCCTCCGCCCCGAAGTCGGCCTCGTCCAGCGGCAGGAGCGCCCGGTGCAGCCGGGCCAGCTCCTGCCCACGCTCCAGCAGCATGTCGAGGTAGGCGCCGTCGACCCTCCGGGGCGTCCAGTGCCCGCTGATCATGAGATCGGGCGACAGCTTCCGGTAGAGCAGCGCCGAGTCGACGAAGTCGTCGAACCTGAACCGGTTGCGGTACTGGAAGTTGAGCACCTCAGTGCTCTGGCCGTCGACCCATCCGCCGTCCTGCTGGTCGCCGGTGGCCACCACCCTTGTGCCGTCCACCTCGAACCCGATGGCCACCGCGTACAGCGTGTGGCCAGGCAGCGGGTACATCGTCAGCTCGTACTCCCGCCACCGCAGAGGGACACCGGTGGGCGCCACCCGGTCGACGGGCAGCGGGTCGTACCACAGGCAGGGCAGATCGTAGCGGCGCGGATCGCGCAGTATCGGCGCGATCGTCTCCGCGGCCCAGATGTCGGTGCCCTCCACGTCGTGCAGGAGCTCGAATCCGGCGACGTGGTCGTCGTGGTAGTGGGTGGGCACCGCCACCTCCACCCGGTCGATGCCGTACGTGCGCTTCAACGCGTCCAGTGAGGCGAGCCACGGCCGGCGGGAGGACCGGTCGGTGCCGGCACCCAGCCCGGTGATCATGTCGTAGCCGTAGTCGATGAGCAGCGCGGTGCCCGAATCGGACAGGAGCGCGTAGCTCGTCGCCAGTGAGGTGCGGTTGCGCAGCAGGTGCGGGGTGATCTCCTCGTACGGTTGCCGCAGCCTCCCAGCCAGGTCCCATGGCTCGTCGCGGCGGAAATCCACCAGCGCCTGCAGGTTGCTCCGGGTCTGGGCGATCGCCTGCGCCGGCCGGCTGATCGGGCGGCCGTGCGAGGGCAGCACCAGGTCGGGGGCGCGGTCGGCCAGCAGGTCCAGAGACAGCACCGATGCGGCGGCGCCCTCGAGCCCGCTGTAGCTCCACTGCATCGACGACAGGGACCAGACCGTGCCGGGGCCGTGGATCAGGTCACCGGTGAAGGCCATCCGCGTGCCGTCGAACTCCGCCAGGTAGGTCACCGACCCCAGCGTGTGCCCCGGCGTCGGCAGCGTCGTGATCTCAATGCCGCCGAACCGGGAGGTCCGGTACTCCGGCACGACGCCGTGCACCGGAACGTCATCCAGCAGCGAGAACCTGTCCTGACGCAGGTCGTAGTCATTGTCCAGGTTGCGCGTCTGCCAGTATGTGCTGACGTCGGCGAACAGGTCCCGCTCTGACGACGGCACCCAGATCCTGATGCCGGCGCTCGCGGCGCGGGCCAGCCCCTGGGCCTGGTCGCGATGATGATGGGTCATGAGCACGTCGGTGATGCGTTCGACACCGTGGTCAGCCAGCCGATCGAGGATCGTACCGGCCCCGAAGTCGATGGCCACCGCTTCAGAGCCGCTGATCAGAAGGTAGACGTTGCAGGTGTCGTGGTGGAGGCGGAGGTTCTCCGTGAGACGCATGTGGCAACGATTCCACATCGCAAATTAAAAGAAAACACCTGCCATCAGGGGATGGATCTACCCGAAGATCCACACCTCGCAGGCGGCCGCTCGGTGGTCACTGCCGTTGCTTTTCGCGTCCGGGGCCTGCTGTGCGAGGCACTCACGTACAGCGTGGCCCGTGACACCCATATAGTCCTCTATCCCATCCCCGGAATGGACGGAGGCATCGCGGAGGGGCAGCGGCTGCTCAACTACGTCTGGTACCGCAACGTCCCGGCCGGTCCGCAGCTTGACGAGCTCACCACGGATCTGCGGGGTTTCGAGTGTCCCGTGTCCGTCCACCCCGGCCAGGTTCAGCAGCGGTTCGTCGACGAGATGCGCGCCGCGGCCGCCGAACTGCTGGCTCCGGCAGCCGCGGAGACGGTCATCCGGACCCAGCAGCCCTATCTGCAGGTCGTGTTCGACACCCACACCCCGGCGATGGCCGAAGGCCGCGTCGCCATCATCGGGGACGCCGCCTTCGCCGCCCGCCCGCACGCCGCCGCCGGCACGGCCAAGGCCGCCGATGACGCCTGGACGCTCTACGAGCACCTGCTCACGTCCGGCGGCGACATCCCCACCGCCCTCAAGCGCTGGGAACCGGCCCGGCTGCAGCTCGGCAACCAACTGATCGACCGCGTCGCACAGATGGGACACCGCTCCCAGGTGACCAACACCTGGACGCCCGGGGACCCGGACCTGCGATTCGGTCTATACGCTCCCGGCATCTGACGCCCGGCACCACCGCACCACCATTCAACAAGGGAGTTGGACATGAAGGCACTCGTCTACGACGGACCGGGCAAGATCGAGTACCGGGATCACCCGAGGCCGACGCTGACCGAGAACACCGACCTCCTCATGCGCGTCACGCACACCACCATCTGCGGCACCGACTCGCACATCATCAAGGGCGGCGTGCCGACGGTGAAGCCGGGCACCGTCCTCGGCCACGAGGCCACCGGCGTCGTCGAGGAAGTCGGCTCGTCCGTGACGAACGTCCAGCCGGGCGACCGGATCCTCGCCGCCTGCGTCAGCGCCTGCGGCTTCTGCCGCTTCTGCACCACCAGCATGTACGGCCAGTGCGTCAACGGCGGCTGGGCCCTCGGCAACACCATCGACGGCGTGCAGGCCGAGTACGCCCGCATCCCCTTCGCCCGCAACTCCGTCTACAAGATCCCCGACGGGCTCTCCGACGAGCAGGTGCTGTTCCTCACCGACATCCTCGCCACCGGGTACGAAGTCGGCGTCCTCAACGGCCAGGTCCGTCCCGGCGACACCGTCGTCATCGTCGGCGCCGGGCCGGTGGGCCTGTCCGCGACGGTAACGGCCAAGCTGTTCTCCCCACGCAACATCATCGTCGTCGAACGCACCCCCGCCCGCCGCGAGATGGCCCTCAAGCTCGGCGCCACCGACGCCGTCGGCGAGGACGAGGTCCACGACCTGGTCGGCAAGCTCACCGACGGCTACGGCGCCGACGTCACCATCGAGGCCGTCGGCTTCCCGGACGCCTTCGAACTCGCCGCCGACCTGGTCCGCTCCGGCGGACACATCGCCAACATCGGCGTGCACGAGGGTCCGGCCACCCTCCACCTGGAGAAACTCTGGGCCAAGCAGGTCACCATCACCACCGGCATCCCGTCCGGCCTGACCATCCCGCAGCTGATGAACTCCATCGCCACTGGCGCCTTGGACGCCACCCAGCTCATTAGCCACCGCCTGCCGCTCAGCGAGACGATGCAGGGCTACGACGTGTTCACCCGCGCCGCCGAGACCGGCGCGCTGAAGGTGGTCCTCACCAACGACTGACGGCCACGCCGCCTCCCCTCGGCGGCCGGCAGTCGATCGTCGAACCGGGCCCGCTACGGGCCCGGCTTGACGGTCTTCATCGTGAAGTCCGACGTGACGTTCTTGATCCGCGGGATGGTCTTGACCCGCTGGCTGAGGAACCTCTCGTACGCGGGCAGGTCGGCGACGGCCACACGCACGAAGTAGTCAGGGCTGCCGAACAGCCGACGCAACTCCAGCACTTCCTCCACCTGAGTCCGTGGAGCAGGCCGCCCAGTCGCCGGTGAGCGCGGCGAGTGACGAACAGTTGATCGCGATGCTCGTGGACCGTGCCCGCAGCGAGGGACTGCAGCTGACCGGGGAGGGCAGGCTGCTGCAGCAGCTGACCAAGCGGGTGCTGGAGTCCGCCCTGGAGGGCGAGATCACCGACCACCTCGGCTACGACAAGCACGATCCGTCTGGGAAGAACAGCGGCAACAGCCGTAACGGCACCCGGGCCAAGACCGTGCTGACCGACGTCGGCCCGGTCCAGGTGAAGGTGCCGCGTGACACCGCCGGGACGTTTGAGCCGCAGCTGGTGCGCAAGCGGCAGCGCCGCCTGTCCGGCATCGATGAGATGGTGCTGTCGCTGTCGGCCAAGGGGCTAGGGGCCTCGCCTGACGATACGGCGGAGCGCACCCGGTTTCGCCCTACAACCGGCTGTCTCACCTG
>JBJMIW010000403.1:0-32032 GCA_045806665.1 Actinoallomurus sp. | reverse complement strand
GCGGTAGTCGTGCCCGCCGCGCTTGAGCGCCCAGATCTCGTCGTCCGTCATGTTCTTGACGAGCTCCTTGGTACGCGGGTCGCGACCGAAGAAGTGCTCGCGCACGTAGGCGCCGTCGTTGGCCTTGTAGGTCTGGAACTGGCCGTCCGGCGTGGTGTTCATCTTGTTGACGAGCACGCCGTCGACGTCCTGGGCCAGCAGCGGGTCCCAGTCACGGCCCCAGATGACCTTGATGACGTTCCATCCGGCGCCGCGGAAGAAGGACTCGAGCTCCTGAATGATCTTGCCGTTGCCGCGGACCGGCCCGTCGAGCTGCTGCAGGTTGCAGTTGATCACGAAGGTGAGGTTGTCCAACTCCTCGCGGGCGGCCAGGCCGATCGCGCCGAGCGACTCGGGCTCGCCCATCTCACCGTCGCCGAGGAACGCCCACACGTGGGACCGCGAGGTGTCCTTGATCTTCCGGTTGTAGAGGTAGCGGTTGAACCGCGCCTGGTAGATCGAGTTGATCGCGGTGAGGCCCATGGACACCGTGGGGAACTCCCAGAAGTCCGGCATCAGCCGCGGGTGCGGATACGACGAGAGTCCACCGCCCGGGTGGGAGATCTCCTGGCGGAAGCCGTCGAGTTTGTCCTCGGGCAGCCGGCCCTCGAGGAACGCGCGGGCGTAGATGCCCGGCGCGGCATGGCCCTGGATGAACACCTGGTCGCCGGACTCGCCGTGATCCTTGCCGCGGAAGAAATGGTTGAAACCGACCTCGTACAGCGACGCGGCCGAGGCGTAGGTCGCGATGTGGCCGCCGACCGACAGCTCCGGACGGTTCGCCCGCGAGACCATGATCGCGGCGTTCCATCGGATGTAGGCGCGGATGCGGCGTTCGACGTACTCGTCACCGGGGAACCAGGGCTCCCGCTCCGGCGGGATCGTGTTGATGTAGTCCGTACTGCGCAGGCCGGGCACGCCGACCTGCTGCTCTCGGGCCCGCTCCAGCAGCCGCAGCATGAGGTAGCGGGCGCGCGAACGGCCCTCGGTCTTGATGACCGTGTCGAGCGACTCCAGCCACTCCCGGGTCTCATCAGGGTCGATGTCCGGAAGCTGACTGGGGAGGCCGTCGCTGATGATCGAAAAGCGCTGGCGTCCGGAAGCCACAGGTTCCCCTTCGCTTCGTACCCACCCAGGTCAGGTGATGGATCCTTGCTGTCCCGACCATCGTCGTACGTCGGGGCCGTTAACGCATCTCTACTCTCGGGTAACCGTCTCGATATGGCTTCCCATCTAGCTGCCACCGTACGAGGCTGTGTGGAGAGCCACCGCTCAGGGGATACCCGCGGTCGGGAGGTGAAACGACCATGGAAGCGGCCATAGGTGACCGGTTGCACGTCCACGGCAACACCGTCGGGCAGGCGGACCGGACCGGAATGATCATTGAGGTGCGCGGTAGCGCGGGGGGACCGCCCTATCTCGTCCGTTTCGACGACGGGCACACTGGATTGGTGTACCCCGGCCCGGATGCCGTGATCGAACCCAGCGACTAGAACATGTACATATGAACAGCAAAGTGATAAGCGTGGCCACCGGGAGCAAGGAGGTCGTGCACGACATCACCGGCGAATGCCTCAGATTCCTGCGCGACATCGGGGCGTCCGACGGATTGCTGAACCTCTTCGTTCCCCACGCGACCGCCGGCATCGCGCTGATAGAGCTGGGCTCCGGCAGCGAGGAAGATCTTCTGTCCGCCCTGGGCGAATTGCTCCCGGCGGACGATCGATGGGAGCACGCGCACGGATCCCGCGGGCACGGCCGCTCTCACGTGATGCCGGCGTTGATCGCGCCGTACGCCACGATCCCGGTGATCGAGGGGAAACCGGCCCTGGGCACCTGGCAATCGGTGGCTGTGGTGGACCTCAACGTGGACAATGTCGTGCGCAAGGTGCGACTCAGCTACATCAGCGGGAGTTGAGAGAAGTGGCCGTGTTCGCCCACTTGCGCGTCAGACACTTGCGCACGGGGTGGTCCGCCGTGTGGACTGTCCGGCAATGCCGCACCCGGAGGGGCGGGCGGTAAACAACATGGGCATGTTTGACAATCGCGGCCCACAACACAGGGAGGACGTTCGTGAGCGCGACCGCGGGTCAGGCGCAGAGCAGCCTGGCCGAACGGCTCGGCATCAAGCCGAACCAGGTGGTGCAGGAGATCGGCTACGACGACGACACCGACGAGGGGCTGCGCAGCTCCATCGAGTCGGTGTCCGGTAACGAGTTGGTCGACGAGGACTACGACGACGTCATCGACGTCGTGCTGCTGTGGTGGCGCGAGGACGACGGTGATCTGTTCGACGCCTTGTCCGACGCACTCACCACACTGGCGGACGGCGGCCACATCTGGCTGCTCACGCCGAAGGCGGGGCGCGAGGGCCACGTCGAGCCGAGCGACATCCTGGAGGCCGCCCAGACGGCCGGGCTGTCGCAGACCAGCAGCATCAGCGCCGCCCGCGAATGGTCGGGTACGCGCCTGGTGACGCCCAAGGCGCGGCGTTGACCTTCCCCGCCGAGAAGCGAACCGTGCGGGAAGAGGGCTGACCGACGTGTGAGTCGTTTCATGCGCCGGGTCTCCCACGATCCGTCGCGGCAGAGGTGGCAGACTGACACTCGGCCACACACTCGGCGAGGAAGGATGTTGGACATGGCGGTCGAGGTCGGCGACTCCGCACCGGACTTCGAGCTGAAGGATCAGCACGGCACTCCGGTGAAGCTGTCGGACTTCCACGGGGAGAAGACCGTCGTTCTCGTCTTCTACCCGCTGGCGTTCAGCGGCGTGTGCACAGGCGAGCTCTGCGCGATCCGCGACGAACTGCCCACTCTCGGCGGCGACGACGTCCAGGTCCTCGCGGTCTCGGTCGACTCGGTGTTCGCCCAGCGGACGTGGGCCGACCAGGAGAATTACCAGTTCCCGCTGCTGTCGGACTTCTGGCCGCACGGCGCGGTCGCGAAGGCCTACGGGATCTTCGACGAGAACATGGGCGTCGCGACGCGCGGCACCTACATCATCGACAAGAACGGTGTCGTGCGGTGGAAGGTGGAGAACGCCATCCCCGACGCCCGTGACCTCGACGAGTACCGAAAGGCGCTCGCCGACATCTCCTAGTCTCCTGTGGCCGGGCCCGCACGGGCCCGGTCCCGGATCCCACCGGAGGCGCCATGCCCTGCTACCGCTGCGGGGCCCGGCAGACGGACCCGGACCACGGCCCCAGTCCCTGGCGACGCGGGGTACGTGCGGACCGGCAGGTCCTGATCTGCCCTGACTGCCAGAACGGCCGGGACTGGGCGGCGGACCTCGATCACTGCACGGCCTGCCGGGCCACCGCCCTGGTGTGCCGCCTCGGCGAGGTCGAGTGCCGCACCTGCGGCCAGGTCCGGACCGTCGAGCGGGCGGCCGAGACGCTCGTCTCCTCCGGCGCTCCCGGACTGTCCGAGGAGGTGGCCGCCGCACTCAGCCGCGTGCTGCGGGGCGGCCACAGGACCTGAGCCGCGCCCACACCTCGCAGACCTGGCCGACGCCCTGGCACGCCCTGCCGACGCCCTCCCCACCTGCCGGCCCGCTTGCGCCCCGGGTCGGCGCCCAGCCCGTCGCGCCACCTGATCGGCGCCCAGACCTTCGCGCCGCCTGGCCGACGTCCTGAGGCCGCCTGGCCGGCGCCGCCACCATCCCGCGAATCATCCGTCCGAGACCGTCGCGTCGCCTCACCACACGATCGCGGAGTGCCGCGGCGTAGGCCCATCCTGCGATTCCGCCGGACGGCGGGTCGCCGGACCCGCTATGCCATCAGCCGGGCGTCGTACCTGGACAGCACGTGATCGGTGCCCTAATCGCGCATACTTAACGAAATGTCCACCGAACGTATGGCATGATCACCTCGCTCCTGCGACGGACGCTCGCAGGGCTGAGAGGGAGCGAGCGTGGCGGGGAGCCCTGCGCGTACGATCGCGGGTCTGGCGGCTGCGGCGACATGCGCCGGACTTGTCGGGATCGCCGGCCCCGTACAGGCCGCTGAGCAGCGGGCGCTCCCGGCACAGACCGGGTTCGTCCAGGTCGTCGCCCACCCCGACGACGATCTGCTGTTCATGTCACCGGACCTGGCGCAGGGCATTCGGCGCGGCGGCGGCGTGACGACGGTCGTGCTCAGCGCGGCCGAGGGACACGCCGGGATCGGGGACACCCACAACGCCCTCGCGTACGTCGCCCAACGTCGCCAGGGGCTGCACGCGGCGTACGCCGCCATGGCCGGCGTCCGCGACGGCTGGCGGGTCGAGACGGTGCGCTCCGGGCGGGTGAACGTCGAGGTGCACACGCTGGCCGCCCGCCCGACCATCCACCTCGCGTTCCTCAGCCTCCCCGATGGCCGGGATCCACGCCCCCGCATCGGCAGACGAGCGATCGCCCAGCTCGAGGCGGACCACGGCTCGACCAAGTGCGCGCCGACCGTGACGCCGAAACACTCGCCGTACGCCCACTGCTACACCCACGCCGACGTGATCCGTGCCCTGATCACCTTGTTCGAGCGGTTCCGGCCCACGGTCGTACGGACGCAGGACCCCTCCCCCGATCGGCGGTACACAGCCGATCACACCGACCACATCGCGGCGGCGCGGTTCACCACCGAGGCGGTCGGACGGTACGGCCGACCGCTGGTCCAGGTCGACTACCGCGACTACAACCTCAGCGACACGCCGGTGAACCTCGGCAAGGCCGACCGGCCCGCCAAACAGCGCTACTTCGCCGACTACCGGGCCTACGACTACCGGATCAACCCCGAGGCCCAGAACTTCGCCTCCTGGCAGGAGCGCATGCGGTACCGCTGGCCCCGCGGAACCTCCTGGACGACCCGCGCGGACAACGGACGGCTGCAGGCGTTCGCCGTCCTGTCCGGCCGTCTGTACACGTGGTGGCAGACCCCCACCGGCTGGTCCGGACCGGCGCCACTCGGCGGCAGCGGTCTCGCGCCATCCCTCGCGACCGCCGGCGGACAGGTCTTCACCCGCAGGGGTGGCGAGCTGGTCGTCGCCCGACCCCGGTACGCCGGCGGCAGGTGGACGGCGACCTGGATCAGCCTCGGCGCCGCGACGGGTACCCCCGTGGCCGCGCCCGGCCGTACGGGCGGCGCCACCGTCTTCGTCCGCGACGCCAAGGGCGGCGTCAGCGTGAAGTGTGAGGGTACGGACGGATCCTGGACGCCGTCGTGGCGGCAGCTGCGCGTCCCTGCGGCCAAGACCGCCCGCAAGCGCGCCGTGACGCCTTCGTCTCCCCCGCGCCGGCCGACCACCCCGTCCACCGGACCCAGCGGTTCCCCGCCGGCGTCGCCGACCCCAACCGCAACTCCGACGCCGAGCGCATCGCCGTCCGGGCTGCCCTCCGTGCTGCCGTCACTGCCACTGCCCGGCACGACCAGCCCAACGCCGACCACACCGCGCACGTCCCCGACGAGCGGCGCCCCGTCCTCCCCGCGGCAGACCGCGACCCCGCGCTCGGAGGAGACGCCCCCCACGACACCCGCCCGCAAGCCTGCCCGGACGATCCCGCCCGGCCGGGACATCCAGGACGGCCTGGCCGCCGTCGGCGGCACCGCGGGCGTCGAGCTGTTCGCGCCGACCCGCACCCAGGTGCTGCAGTGGCGGCAGGGGAAGGGCTGCACGTTCGTCTACGCGGGCACGGTCCCCGGCGTACGACCGGGCGGCCCGATCACCGTCACCCGCGACCCCGCCGGTAACCCGACCCTCCTTTACGAGGAGGGCGGCACGACGGCGATCCGCCAGGCCAAGGAGACCGGCCGTACGTGGAGCGGCCCCGCCACCCCGCTGCGCGCGGTGTTCCACCGGCCCGGCGAGGCCCCGGTGCCGACCGGCAGCCGCGTTCCCCCGCCGGCCCTCCCCGTCCCCTCGATCGGCGTCCCCGTGGTCGCCACCGACGGGACCGGGCAGGCGTACGCCGTCGCGCTGGCCGAGGACGGCCGCCTGTACGTCTCGTTCCGCGGCCCCGGTGACATCTACGGCCCGTGGCGGCCGGTGGCCTGAATCGATTGCGCGAGCAGGGGGAAGATCCCGGTAGGCTGTGGCGCGCCGGTCCTACCCGGCAGCGGGCGCATAGCTCAGTGGTTAGAGCACTGGTCTTACAAACCAGGAGTCGCTGGTTCGAATCCAGCTGTGCCCACCGTCCCCGCCAGGTCGATCAAGACTCTGGATTCCTCGCCTGACGCGGCGTGCCACTGTGTGCCGTCGGCGGCCCGACGGTGCCACTCGCTGCGAAATTGGCCGACGCCGCGGCGAGTGACCGAATCGAGGTTCAGGTGGGCGGCTGCGGCTCGGCGGGCGTCAACTCGATATCGGGCGCGGCCACGGCGACGTGCACCGTCTTGCTGCGCCCGGCGTAGGTCACCCAGCGAGCTGTCCTTTCCGTCGGGCGCGTGATGGCCCGATCCTCGGCTGAACCAGCGGCTCGTGGAAGGCTCGGTAATACGGCTGGCCTGTGCCCGAATAGTCGAGATATACCGACCATCCGGTGCGTCTTCACCGAGCATTCCGCGCGCTGGATCTTCCGAGCGCCGTTGTTCTCCGCGAGCACGGTTGACACGCCTGCTCCGCGTCACTCCTCCTCGGGAGACCTGACCCGCAGTCATAACTGTCCTGAACCGGCCACGATGCGATCCATTGGCGCCCGTGGAGCGTCAGAAGCCGTGCTGGCCGTCGCGTACGCGCACACCGGCGGCAAGCTGCGGACCTGCACCGCGACGTTCACGGATCACCCCGAGAACTCCTCACCGGCGTGGGCGCTCGATGACTTCACGCGGACGACGACGTTCAAGCCGGGCGACACCGACGGCACGTGGAAGGTGCACATCCACGACCGTGGGCACTTCACGACGATTCCGGGGACCACGTCCGACAGTGGCGACCCGATCCAGCTCAAGGTGACGGGGTCGTTCCGCGGCGATGGCGACTACACCGTGACGAGCATGACCGGACCGCAGTGTGTCGCCGGTGAGCACTATGCGGGCACGGCCGGTCCTGCGACCGGTGAGTGGCCGCTGCACTACTTCGCGTCGGACGCGACCACCACCGGCATCGACCCGTGGCGGTGGGTGTACCGGACGTACTGCGAACGAATGGTGGAGGACAGCCAGTACGGGAAGGTGCAAGGTCACATCACCGGGAAGGACTGCCCGAAGCCCACTCCGACGCCTACGCCGACGGACTCCGGTCCGGAGCCGTCCCCGTCGGAGCCGTCGCCGAGTGACACCACCCCGAGCGGTTGGGAGACGTCTTCTCCGGTGAGTGACGCTCCCGCGGCCTCCCCGGTGACGAAGCAGCCGCACTTCACCGCCTGACCACAGCAGGCTGGTGGCTCAGGCCGTCAGTTGAGGCGGAGGGCGGCTGCCAGAAGGTCGGAGATCTGGGGCGTCGCGCGGGAGTAGTCGCGGGGCGGCGCGATCTCTTCCAGCAGGGAGGCCTGCCGGATGCGGTCGATGCGGAAGATCCGTGGAGCGTCGCGGAGCCGGCACCAGCCGATGAGGTGCCAGTCGCGGGCTCCGGCCACGAACGCCACCGGTTCCACCTCGCGCGAGATCTGTGCACGGTCGCGGCCTGCGTAGGTGAACCGTACGACCTTGCGGGTGGCGACCGCCTCTTCGATGACGGCCGCGACCGGTACGTCGGGGGCGCCGTCGGCCGGGACCAGGTCGCGGATCCGCTCGGCGAGCCGCCGGTCCTCCGAACTCTCCGCCGTCGACATCGCCGCGATGATCTTGAGCAGCGCCGTGCGACCGGAGTGGGCGAAGGGCGACGCGCCGTCGCGGCCCACCGCGGTGGCGAGGGCGACGGCCTCAGCGGGAGAAAGCCCGACCGGCGGGAGGGTCCCGACGGTGTCCAGGAAGAACCCGTTCCCCGTCGCATCGGACTTGATCGGGAAACCGGCCTCGCGCAACTCCTCGACGTCCCGCTCGATGGTCCGCTCGCTCACCTTCAGTCGGGCGGCCAGCTCACCGGTGCTCGATGACCGGGCTGCACCCGCACGGAGCTCCTCCACGAGGGCGAGCAGACGGTCGGTACGGGCCACGCAACCGAAGGTAGATCACTAGTCGGGCATTTCAAGGTGACGCGCCGGTTGGGTCACGCTATCGCCGAAGTTCCTCCTGCCTGGGCTGAAGGTGACTCCCGCGGTCGACGGAAGAGCGACCCCGGTGTGGGCTCGGCTGGACGTACCGGGATGATCGGAGCCGTTCCCCAAGAGAGGTGAAAACGGTGCTCGCGGTTTCGATGGACACGGTGCGTGTCTTCCTGCACGTTCTGGCGGCGACCGTGTGGGTCGGCGGTCAGCTCACTCTCGGCGCGCTGGTTCCGGCCCTGCGGGGGTACGAGGGCGTGACCAAGGTCGCGGCACGCCGCTTCAACGTCGTCGCCTGGCCCGCGTTCGCAGTGCTCGTCCTCACCGGCGCGTGGAACATCGTCGCCCTCGATCACCCCAGCGACGCCTACCGGATGACGCTCAACGTCAAGATGGCGTTCGTGGTGCTGTCCGGCGTGGCGGCGTTCCTGCACACGCGCGCCACCTCGAAGCGGGGCCTGGCGATCTGGGGCGGCCTCGGGGCCCTGGGCGCGCTGGTCGCCCTGTTCTTCGGCGTCCAGCTCGGCTGAACCGGCCGCTCAGCGGTCGCCGGCGGCCCAGTGGTACGGCGGTCGGCCGTAGCGGGCGATGACGCGCTCGCGCAGGCCGGGAGCGTCTCTCGGCACCGGTTCCAGGAAGACCTCGTAGATGTCCTCGTACGCGACCCGGAGTTCTTCGCCCAGGCGTACGCAGGCACGTTCGACGTCGGCGGCGCCCAGGTCGTCGCGGAAGTCCAGCCGCGCGCAGACGAGCACCTGCCCGGTGCCGACGGTCATGGTCATCAGGTCGACCAGCGCCTCGATCTCCGGTGCGGCCACGAGGAGGCGCTTGACGCCGTCCATGATCGCCGGCTGGGCCTGCCGGCCGATGAGCAGGTCCAGGTTGGTCCGGCCGAGGAGGAACGCCGCGAACGTCAGCACGATCCCGATGAGCAGCGAGGCGACGCCGTCCCAGACCGCGGAGCCGGTGATCTGGTGCAGGCCGAGGCCAGTGGCGGCGAGCAGCAGGCCGATGAGGGCCGCCGAGTCCTCGTACAGCACCGACTTGGTGGTGGGGTCGTCGGTGCTGCGGAGGAACGCCAGGAGTGCCTGTCCGTTGTCGCGGGCCTCCTGCCGGGTCTGCCGGTACGCCTGCCGCCAGGAGATCGTCTCCAGCACCGCCGACACGCCAAGGACGACGTAGCCGACCACCAGGTCCTTCGGCGCGCCCTCCCCGCCCAGGATCGCCCGGACTCCCTGGACGAAGGCGAACAGCGCGCCCATGCCGAAGATGCACACCGCGACGAGCAGCGACCAGACGTAGCGCTCGGTGCCGTGCCCGAAAGGGTGCCGCCGGTCGGCGGGCCGCCGGCTGCGGCGCAACGCGGTCAGCAGCAGGACCTCGTTGGCGGTGTCGGCGAAAGAGTGCCCGGCCTCCGAGGCCATCGACGCCGACCCGGTGATCACCGCGGCGACCGTCTTGGCCAGCGCGATGCCGAGATTGGCGGCGAGCGCGAGGACGACGGTGAGCCGGCTCTCCTGGTGTTCCTCAGCCACCTGTTCAGGGTGTCATGGAAGAACGGGTATGCCGGATTCGGCCGTCCGTCACACCTGTGTTCCCACGCCGAGGACGGCCTCGGCGGCGGTGGCCAGCTGGATCAGCCGTTCGATCTCGGTCTGGTGGAACGGCGGGGCGGCCACCCGGGCGAGCAGCAGCGTCTGCCGGGAACGACCGACCGGGACGACGGCGTAGCGGATCCCGTCGTCGCCCGTGAACGCCCGGCCGCCGGAGTTCGGGATGGGCGGCAGGCTGAGCGGGTCGGGGGCCTGCCAGCTCGCGTGCACAACATGCCCGGCCCGGTTCAGCATGGCGGCCCAGTCGCCGCCGAAGATCTTGGGTACGGCCTCGACCAGGGCGACCACACCGTTCGGCGGGTTGGCGGCCATCTGGCCGACCACCTCGACGTCGGCGAAGACGCCGGGTGCCTCATGGGTCCGCCAGACGCCGTCCACCTCGACGCCGCGCACCGAGGCGAGGGCGTCACAGAGGACGTCGAGGGACGCCCCCGGGGGCCAGGAGACGGTGATGTCGTCGACCGCCCGCCCTCCGGAACGTTCCAACACGACGACCTGGACGATGTCGGCACCCGCGGCGCCGAGGGTCCGGGCGACCGTACCGAGCGATCCGGGCCGGTCCGGCAGCCTCAGTCGCACCCGCAAAAGCGGCATACTACTCACCTCCTGGACGAACAAGCTGCCATAGCAACGTTTCAAACACATTGCCGACTTGTGTCGGGCGCTGGTATCTCCCGACGCGGTAGGGCGCGCCTTCACGCCCCGGCGGGCTCCGGAAATGGGAGGCGGACGACGGCGCGCAGGCCCGGCGACGCGTCCTCGAGGTGAGCGTCACCGCCGTGCGCGCGTGCGGTCTCCCGGACGATCGCCAGGCCGAGCCCCGTACCGCCCTCGTCACGGCTCCGGCCCTCGTCCAGGCGCGTGAACCGGGCGAAGACGCGCTCCCGGTCGGCCGGGGGGATGCCGGGGCCGTCGTCGGAGACGGAGAGTTCGGCCCATCCGCCCGCCCGGGACACGCGGACCCGTACGCCGGTCGCCGCGTGCCGCAGGGCGTTGTCGACCAGGTTGTCGAGCAGCCGGGTGAGGCCCTTGGCGTCACCGGGCACGGTCACGGGTTCCCCGGCGTCCACCGTGACGGGGACCCGTGCGGCCGGATGGCGCTCCCCCGCCGCCCGGGCCAGCGCCGCCAGGTCGACGGGCTCGCGCGCCGCCGGCCGGGCCCCGTGCTCGTCGAGCCGGGCGAGCACCAGCAGGTCGTCGGCGAGCCGGGACAGCCGCAGCGTGTCGGCGAGCACACCGGCCGCCGTCTCCGGCCACTGCTGGCTGTCCGGGTGGTCCAGGGCGACCTCCAACTGGGCCCGGATGCTGGCGAGCGGGCTGCGCAACTCGTGCGCGGTGTCGGAGACCAGCGCCCGCTGGCGGGCCTCGGCGCGTTCCAGCCGGCCCAGCATGTCGTTCAGCGTGACCGCCAGGTCGTGCACCTCGTCGCGGGCCTCGGGGACGGGCAGGCGGCGAGACCGCGCCGTGCCGCTGATCTCCTCGGCACCGCGCCGCAACTCGGTGATCGGGCGCAGCGCCCCGCCGATCACCAGCCAGCCGGCCGTCCCAAGGAGCACCAGGAGGATGGGCATGCCGATCACCAGCGTGCGCGTGATGGTCTCGAGGCCGCCCTGCACCTGCTCGAACGAGGTGGCGGCGATGACCGTCTGACCGTCGCGCGCCGGGAGGGCGACCACGCGCAGCACGTCCGGAATCCCGTATCCACGCCCGTCCAGGAACCGCGCGCGTCCGTCGCGGCGCGCCGCCGCCAGGGTCCGGGTGTCGAGCAGCGGGACGAGACGGTCGGAGCCCGGCGACGCGGCGCGGATCCGTCCCGTCGCGTCGATGACCTGGACCGTCATCGTGCCGCCGGCCGTCAGGATCGGGTCGGGCAGCCGGTTGGCGTCGATCAGCGTGACCACGTCCGAGGCGCTGCGCCGGGCGGAGGCGTCCAGGGTCCCGATCATCGAGTGCCCCACCGTGAAGGCGAAGAGGCGCGCCAGCCCGATCAGCGCGAGGGCCAGGGCGGCGGCGGACGTCAGCGCCAGCCGCGCGCGGATCCCGCGGCGACGCCACCAGTGCAATGGGCCGCGTCGCCCTCCGTCGTGACCGCCCGTCGCCTCATCCCGGACATTGCGCCGCCGCACGAGGTCAGCCACCGTCACCGGCCAGGAGGTATCCGGCTCCGCGTACGGTCCGCAGGGCGGTCCGGCCGAAGGGGGCGTCGATCTTGCGGCGGAGGTAGCCGACGTAGACCTCGACGGTGTTGAGATCGGTGCCGTCGTAGTCCTCCCACACGTGCTCGAGGAGCTCCGTCTTGGAGATCGCCTCATCGGGCCGCCGGATGAGGTACTCCAGCAGCGCGAACTCGCGAGGCGTCAGCTCGATCCCCGCGTCCCCGCGGCGCACCTCGCGCCGGGCCGGGTCGAGCCGGAGGTCCCCGGCGGTGAGGACGGTCGGCCTGCGGGTCGGGCCGCGACGCAGCAGGGCGCGGAGCCGGGCGGCCAGGACGACATAGGAGAACGGCTTGGTGAGGTAGTCGTCGGCGCCGAGGTCCAGGCCGTCGGCCTGGTCGTACTCCCCGTCCTTGGCCGACAGGATGAGGATCGGCACCCAGTTCTGCTCCTGGCGCAGCCGTTCGCAGACGCGGTAGCCGGACAGGCCGGGCAGCATGATGTCCAGCACGATCGCGTCGTAGCCGCCCTCACGTGCCAGGTGGAGACCGTCGACGCCGTCGTGTGCCAGGTCGACGGCGAACCCCTCCGCCTGCAGACCGCGGCGCAGCGCGTCGGCCATCCGACGTTCGTCCTCGACGACGAGAACCCGCACGCACACCTCCCTCCGTACCGCTCCAGGATGACGGAGTTCCGCCTGCGGAACGTCCCACGAATGGATGAATCCGCATACATCCCGAGACGTACGGCTTTCTCAGCGTCCGCACAGGAACGGACTGGCAGTGTTGCGGACACTGGAATACGAGCAGGGGGTCTCAATGGCATCCACGTTCAGAAGTTCGCGCGCCATCCGATGGGCGGTGCCGGTCGGAGCGATCGTCGTCGTCGGCGCGGCGGCGAGCGCCGGTCCGGTCATCGCCGCGGCACAGGGCAAGCCGTCGCTGCCGCCGAAGACCGCGGCGCAGCTCCTCGCCGCCGCCCAGCAGGCGCACCGTACGGGCCGGGTCCAGCCGTTCTCCGGCACGGTCGTCGAGACCGCGTCCCTGGGGCTTCCGGCGCTGCCGGGCGGTCCCGGGGGCAGCTCGGCGATGAGCCTGCTGTCCGGCTCGAACACGGCGCGGATCTGGTACGGCGACGAGAAGCACGTACGGCTGGCGCTCCTGAGCACCGGCAGCGAGACGGACTACATCCGCAACGGGCAGGACACCTGGCAGTGGGACAGCGCCAAGAACACGGCGACGTACCGGCAGATGACCGAGAAGCCGGGGAAGGTCCAGCATCCCGAGGCCGCGCCGTCGAAGACGCCGCTGACGCCGCAGCAGGCCGCCGACCAGGCGCTCGCCGCGGTCGACAAGAGCACGGACGTACGGGTCGACCCGACGAGTAGCGTCGCCGGGCGGGGCGCCTATGAGCTGGTCCTGACCCCGAAGGACGGACGGTCGCTGATCGGCCGCGTGCGGCTCGCGCTGGACGGCAAGACGTACGTGCCGCTGCGAGTGCAGGTGTTCGCGCGGGGCTCGAACAGCCCGGCGATCCAGATCGGCTTCACCTCCGTGACCTTCTCCAAGCCGGCCGCGGCGAACTTCTCGTTCACGCCGCCCGCCGGCGCGAAGGTCGTGCGCCAGGACGCTTCCAAGCCGGCCCCGGGCGCGAAGGTCATGCCTCCGCACGTCCCAGGGGCGAAGGCCCCGGACGCGAAGACCCTGCAGAAGAAGGTCCAGGCCGGCCGTCAGGCGGCCGACACGTCGACGATCGGCAGCGGCTGGACCGTGGTCAAGCGGCTCACCCTGCCGAAAGACACCCCGCAGAACGGGCAGAAGAACGTCCAGAACGGGATGCTGTCCGCGCTGCAGAAGGCCGCGACCCCGGTCAGCGGGTCCTGGGGCAGCGGTCGCCTGCTGCGCACCAAGCTGGTCTCGGCGCTCCTCACCGACGACGGCCGGGTGTACGTCGGGGCCGTCACCCCGGACCTCCTCGAGCAGGCGGCGGCGCACAAGTGACCACGGCCACCGAAGCGGGGGCGCCCGTCGCGGCGCCCCCGCACCCCGCCGAGAGTCATGCGATCGCCACGCGCGGCCTGACCAAGCGGTTCCGCAGCGGCCAGCTCGCCGTGGCCGACCTGGACCTGACGGTCCCCCGGGGATCGGTCTTCGGCTTCCTGGGGCCCAACGGCTCGGGGAAGACCACCACGATCCGGATGCTGCTCGGGCTGATCTCGCCGACGTCCGGCAGCCACACGCTGCTGGGCGTCTCGATGCCCGACGGCTGGGCGACCGCGCTCCCGAAGGTCGGTTCGCTCATCGAGGGGCCGGCCTTCCACCCGCACCTGTCGGGCGAGGCGAACCTGCGCCGCTGTGACGCGGCCGACCGCACCGCCGACCCCCGTACCTCGCGCCGCCGCATCGGCGACGCCCTGGAACGGGTGGGGCTGACCGCCGCCGCCGGCAAGCGCTACAAGAACTACTCCCTCGGGATGAAGCAGCGGCTGGGGATCGCGGCGGCGCTGCTGCGCCACCGGGAACTGCTGATCCTGGACGAGCCCACCAACGGCCTCGACCCGCAGGGGACCCGTGAGGTGCGAACGCTCATCCGGGAGATCGCCGCCGACGGCACCACGGTGTTCGTGTCCTCGCACCTGCTCGCCGAGATCGAGCAGGTCTGCACGCACGTCGCCGTGATGCGGACCGGCCGGCTCGTCGCGCAGGGTTCCCTCGGCGAACTGCGGGCGGGAACCCAGACACGGATCCGGGTGGAGACGCCGGACACCGGCTCGGCCCGCGGCGTGCTGACCGGCCTGGGCCTCGCCGACGTACGCGGATCGGACAACGAGGTCAGCGCCGAGCTCAGCGGCATCGCACCCGAGCGGGTGTGCGCCGAGCTGGTCGGCGCGGGCGTCGCCGTACGCGGGCTGGCGGTCGTGCGTCCGAGCCTGGAGGACATGTTCGTCGAGCTCACCGGGGAGGGCTTCGATGTCGACGGCTGACGTATCCCGCTCGACGGCCGACGTGTCGGACGAGACCGACCGGCCAGTGATCGCCGGGGCGGCCGAGGCCGCCCGCCCGGCGGTCGCAGGGTCCGCGCTCGGCCTGCGGCTGTTCGGCTCGGAGCTCGGGCTGGTGTTCCGGCGCCGGCGCAACCAGGCGCTGCTGGTCCTGCTCGGGGCCATTCCGATCCTGGTCGGCACCGCCCTGAAGCTGAGCAACCCGCGCCCCGGCGACGGCGGGCCGCCCCTGATCAACCAGGTCGCGGGCAACGGCGTCTTCCTCACGGTCGGGGCGCTGTTCTTCGTCCTCCCGCTGATCCTGCCGTTGGCGGTCTCCGTGGTGTCCGGCGACGCGATCGCCGGGGAGGCCGGCATCGGGACCCTGCGCTACCTGCTGGCCGTCCCGGCGGGACGCACCCGGCTACTGGTGGTCAAGTACGCGTCGTCGGTGACGTTCTGCCTGGCCGCCGTGGCGACGCTCAGCATCACCGCGCTCGTCACGGGCCTCGTGCTGTTCCCCGTCGGCCCGGTGACGTTGCTGTCCGGGTCGACGATCTCCCTCGGCGCGGGGATGGTCCGGCTGCTCCTCATCGCGCTGTACATCGTGGCGGGCGTCGCCACGCTCGCCGCGGTCGGCCTGGCGGTCTCCACGCTGACCGACAGCCCGATCGCCGCCATCACCACGACCGCCGTCCTGCCGGTGTTCAGCCAGGTGATCGACGCGGTGCCACAGCTGAGCTGGGCGCACCCGTACCTGTTCACGCACTGGTGGTACAGCTACGACGACCTTCTCCGGGCGCCGATCGTCACCGACCACGTGACCCGCGGGCTACTGACCTTCCTGGCCTACACGCTGGTGTTCGGCTCGCTGGCGTGGTCCCGGTTCACCAGCAAGGACGTCACCTGCTGACCCAGGCGAGCAGGTCGCCCGCGCTCATGGTGTTCACGACCCGCTCCAGGTCGACGCCGCAGCGGGCGGCCCGCTCGCACCCGTACGGCTGCCAGTCGAGCTGACCGGGGGCGTGCGCGTCCGAGTCGATCGAGAACCGGCAGCCCGCCTCGACCGCGAGCCGGAGCAGGCGCTTCGGCGGGTCGAGGCGCTCCGGCCTGCTGTTTATCTCGACCGCGGTGTCGTGGGCGGCGCACGCGGTGAACACGCGCTCGGCGTCGAACTCCGACTCCGGCCGCTTGTTCCCGCGCCGCCCGCCGCCCTGGACGATCCGTCCGGTGCAGTGGCCGAGCACGTTGACCCGCGGGTTCGTGACGGCGGCGAGCATGCGCCGGGTCATGTCCCGGCCGGGCATCCGCAGCTTGGAGTGGACGCTCGCCACCACGACGTCGAGCTCGGCGAGCAGCGCCGGGTCCTGGTCGAGCGAGCCGTCGTCGAGGATGTCGACCTCGATGCCGGTGAGGATGCGGAACGGCGCCAGCCGCTCGTTCAGCGCGGCCACGACCTTCAGCTGCTCGCACAGCCGTTCCGGGGACAGTCCGTTGGCGACCTTGAGACGCGGTGAGTGGTCGGTGAGCGCGATGTAGTCGTGGCCGATGCCGATCGCCGCCTCGGCCATCTCCTCGATGGGCGAGCCCCCGTCGGACCAGTCCGAGTGCGTGTGCAGATCGCCGCGGAGCGCCGCGCGAAGTGCGGCGGCCGCCTCGTCGATCGGCGTGCCCTCCGTCGCCTCCAGTCGGCGCAGGTACGTCGGCGTCTCCCCGCGCAACGCCTCCGCGATGACCAGCGCGGTGACCTTGCCCACCCCGGGCAGCGCCTCCAGGGTGCCGGCCCGGGCCCGTTCGGCGAGCTCCTCCGGGGAGGTCCGCTCCACCGTCTCGGCGGCCCGCCGAAACGCGCGGACCCGGTACGTCGGTTCCAGCGCCCGCTCCAGCAGGAACGCGATGCGTTTCAGTGCCTCGATCGCCTGCATGCCCCCACTATTACCCGCTCCACGGCGACCACCCCCTACCTGGGTTTGCTCGGCATCGTCCTACCTGCTGTGCCTGTACGCGCTGGCGGTGCGCTGCGAGCGCACGGTGACCGCCGGCGCGAGGGTGGTCTCGGCGCTCGGACGCGCGCGCGAGCCGGTGGGGAGACGACGCTCGCCGTCGGTGTCATCCACCCCCTACCGGAGGCGTACGGGGAAAGTGCGGTCGCCCGGCGGCCCCTGACCTGGACGCCCGTGGCGCTGGCGAACCTGTCGGCGATGACGGTCTTCTGCTGGCACCAGACGGCGTTCATGCTGGTGACGGTGGTGACCCGGATGTTCGGTCGGCTGCCCGGTCTACACGACGTCCCCGACCACGCGACCTGGGTCCTGGCCCGCGTGGTCTGGCTGCCGGCGTTCGCATTCGCGCTGGTGGGATGCGGGGCGGTGTTCCGGAGGTTCGAGGGGCCTCCGGTGAGATCTGAGCGGATGCGGTGGCCTCGACACAGGTGAGAGGTGGGAGGCTGTTCGCTGTGAAGAAAGACCTCGACATCCGCGAACAGACCACTGAGCGGCTCGAACAGGCGATGGGGGCACTGGGCACCGCCGCGACGGCCAGCATGGAGGAACGCCTCCCGTGGTTCCGCGCGATGTCGGCGGAGTACCGCTCCTGGGTCGGCCTCGTCGCCCAGGCGGGCATCGCCGGGTTCGTCGAGTGGTTCAAGCACGCGGAGAAGATCCGGCCGGCCATCGCCGGTGAGGTGTTCGGCACGGCGCCGCGCGAGCTGATGCGGGCGGTGCGTCTCCAGCAGACCGTCGAGATCGTCCGGGTCGTCATCGACGTCGTCGAGGCACAGGTGAACGAGCTGGCGGCGCCCGGCGGCGAGACGCAACTGCGCGAGGCCATCCTGCGCTATACCCGCGAGGTCGCCTTCGGCGCGGCCCAGGTGTACGCGCGGGCGGCGGAGACCCGGGGCGCGTGGGACGCCCGGCTGGAGGCGCTCATCGTCGACGCGCTGCTGCGCGGGGAGGTCGACGAGTCCCTCCACTCGTGGGCCGCGGCGCTCGGCTGGGCGTCGACGTCGGTGGCCGTCATGGCGGGCAACACCCCCGAGGACGAGCCCGAGGCCATCATCGACGACATCCGCATCGCGTCCCGCCGGGCGCGCGTCGACGTGCTCGCCGGGGTGCAGGGCAGCCGCCTCATCGTCATCGTCGGCGGAGTCGAGGACGATCCCCTCGCGGCGGCGAAGCCGTTCACCTCCAAGTTCGGGCCCGGCGCGGTCGTCATCGGGCCCCGCGTCGAGGACCTGTACGCCGCGACCATGTCGGCGCGGTCGGCACTGGCCGGGCTGCGGGCCGTCGCCGGCTGGCCGGACGCGCCGCGGCCGGTGCTGGCCGGTGACCTGCTCGCCGAGCGCGCCCTCGACGGCGACCCGGACGCGCGGGCGTACCTCGTGGAAGAGGTGTACGAACCGCTGCGCGCCGCCGGGGCCCCGCTGCTCGACACGCTGACGACCTACCTGGAGCAGGGGTCGTCGCTGGAGGCCACCGCACGCCTGTTGTTCGTGCACCCCAACACGGTGCGGTACCGCCTGCGCCGGGTGACGGAGCTGACCGGATACGTCCCCGCCGACGGCCGGGCGGCGTTCACGCTCCGTATCGCCTTGGTTCTCGGTCGTTTCGCAGGACGCTCGACGACGTTGTGACCAGATATCGGGCCGCCTTGTAGGACCCTCACAAGGCTCGCCGCCGGAAGTTCGTACCTCACCGCATGAACATGGCGGACTCCTACAGTGCAAGGTTGAGTGCGTGCTCGTCATCGCCGCGCCCGGGCAGGGCGCCCAGACCCCGGGATTCCTCAACGCCTGGCTCGAACTGCCGGGCGTCGCCGACCGTCTCGCATGGTGGTCCGCCGTCACCGGACTCGACCTGATCCGCTACGGCACCACCGCCGATGCCGATGAGATCCGCGACACCGCCGTCGCGCAGCCTCTCCTGGTCGGCGCCGCGCTCGCCGCATACGAGCTGCTGAGCGTACGCCCGGACCTGACGGCCGGGCACAGCGTCGGCGAGCTCGCCGCCGCGGCGATCGCCGGTGCCATCTCCCCCGAGTCCGCCATGGTCCTCGTACGGGAGCGCGGCCGGGCGATGGCCGAGGCGGCCGCCGTCACCGAGACCGGCATGACGGCCGTGCTCGGCGGCGACGCCGAGGAGGTCCTGGCGGCGATCGAGAAGCACGGCCTCACCCCGGCCAACACCAACGGCGCCGGCCAGGTGGTGGCGGCCGGCACCATGGAGCAGCTGGCCGCGTTCGCGGACGCGCCGCCCGCAGGCGCGCGGCTGCGGCCGCTGTCGGTGGCCGGGGCGTTCCACACCCACCACATGACCCCCGCGGTCGACACGCTACGGCGGATCACCCCGGGCATGTCGGTGGCCGACCCCGTCACCCGGCTGCTCTCCAACCGCGACGGCGCGGTCGTGGACGACGGCCGCGACTTCGTCGCCCGCCTCGTCGAGCAGGTCAGCGCCCCGGTGCGCTGGGACTCCTGCATGGCGACGATGGCGGACCTCGGCGTCACGGCGATCATCGAACTGCCCCCCGCGGGCACCCTCGTCGGCCTCGCCCGACGCGCGCTGCCCGGCGTGCAGCTCGTCGCGCTCAAGGCGCCCGGCGACCTCGACAAGGCGCGCGCCCTCATCGAGCAGGAGACGCGCGCCGGCGACGACACATTGGAGAACGCGTGACGTCATTCCAGCTTCGTACCGGCGCCCCCGGGGCGCGCATCCTCGCGTTCGGCCACTACCAGCCGTCGAACGTCGTCACCAACGACGACCTCGCCAAGACGGTCGACACCAACGACGAGTGGATCCAGAGCCGCGTCGGCATCAAGCAGCGCCGCATCGCGGGACCGGAGGAGTCGGTCGTCGACATGGCGGTCCAGGCGGGCGGCAAGGCCCTGGCGAGCAGCGGCCTGTCCCCGAAGGACATCGACCTGGTGATCGTCGCCACCTGCACCCAGGAGGCGCAGATCCCCAACGCGTCGGCGCGCGTGGCCGACCGGCTCGGCATCGTCGCGCCTGGGGCGTACGACGTCAACGCGGCGTGCGCCGGCTTCTGCTACGCGCTGTCCAACGCCTCTGACGCGGTCCGCGCCGGCTCCGCGCGCAACGTGCTCGTGGTCGGCTCCGAGAAGCTGTCGCAGTGGGTGGACTGGACGGACCGCTCCACCTGCATCATCTTCGCGGACGGCGCCGGCGCCGCCGTGGTGAGCGGCTCGGACGACGCCGCGGTCGGCCCCGTGGTCTGGGGCAGCGCCGGCGACCTGGCCGACCGGATCTACATCAAGGACCGCACCGGCTTCCTGTCCCAGGAGGGGCAGGCCGTCTTCCGGTGGGCCACGACGGCGCTGCACCCCATCGCGAAGGAGGCCTGCGACCGGGCGGGCGTCGACCCGTCCGAGCTGGCCGCCTTCATCCCCCACCAGGCCAACCTGCGGATCGTCGAGGCCATCGCGCGCAAGCTGAAGGCCGAGAACGCGATCGTCGCCGACGACATCGTGACCGCCGGCAACACCTCGGCGGCCTCGATCCCGCTCGCGCTGTCCCGCATGATCGAGCGCGGCGACGTGCCCTCCGGCGCGCCCGCCCTGCTGATCGGCTTCGGCGCCGGCATGACCTACGCCGCGCAGGTGGTCCGGGTCCCCTAGGCGTCCGCGCCCTCCCCCTGAACTCCCTTCCAAGAACAGATTCACACGAAGAAGAAATGGAGAAATACCCCATGGCTCTTTCCGAGCAGGAGATCCTCGACGGCCTCGGCGAGATCGTCGAGGAGATCGCGGGTGTCGCCCCGTCCGAGGTGACCCCGGACAAGTCCTTCGTCGACGACCTGGACATCGACTCACTGTCGATGGTCGAGATCGCCGTCGCCGCGCAGGACAAGTTCGGTGTCGAGATCCCCGACGACGAGCTGAAGAACCTCAAGACGGTGAAGGACGTCGTCGTCTACGTGCGGAGCAAGGGCGTCTCTGCCTGAAGTCGAGTGAGCAAGGGAGAGCGTGACCACATGAGTACCTCCGTCGTCGTGACCGGACTCGGCGCGACTACGCCTCTCGGCGGCGACGTGGCATCGACCTGGTCCGCTCTGCTGGCGGGCCGGTCCGGCGTGAAGCGGCTCACCGCCGAGTGGGCGGAGAGCCTCCCGGTGAGGATCGCGGCACCGATCGCGGTCGAGCCCTCAGAGGTCCTGCCGAAGCACCGGCTGCGCCGGCTGGACCGTTGCCAGCAGTTCGCCCTCATCGCCGCGCGCGAGGCCTGGCGCGACGCCGGCTTCGCGTTCGGCGACGAGGCGGGCTTCACGGTGGACGGCGACCGGGTCGGCGCCGTCGTCTCGTCGGGGATCGGCGGGATCATCACGACCCTCGACAGCTACGACACGCTGAACGAGAAGGGTTGGCAGCGGGTCTCCCCGTTCGCCGTCCCGATGCTGATGCCGAACGGCGCCGCCGGAGTCATCAGCATCGAGTTCGGCGCGCAGGCCGGGGCGCACGCGCTGGCGAGCGCCTGCGCCTCCAGCGCCGAGGCCATCGGCTACGGCATCGAGATGATCCGGGCCGGGCGAGCCGACGTCGTCATCGCGGGCGGCACCGAGGCCGCGATCCACCGGCTGAACCTCGCCGCGTTCGCGTCGATGCGCGCCATGTCGACGCGCAACGACGACCCCGAACACGCCTCACGCCCGTACGACAAGACGCGGGACGGCTTCGTGCTCGGCGAGGGTTCCGGGATCGTCATCCTGGAGTCGGAGGAGCACGCGCGGGCGCGCGGCGCCCGCGTCTATGGGGTCGCCGCCGGTGTCGGCTACTCCGCCGACGCCGCCGACATCGTCCAGAACAACCCCGAGGGCATGTCCAAGGCCATGCGCCGAGCCCTGGTCAACGCCGGGCTCGAGCCGTCGGACATCGTGCACATCAACGCGCACGGCACGTCCACCCCGATCGGCGACACCGGTGAGATCCAGGCCATCAAGCTGGCGCTCGGCGAGGCGGCCGGCCAGGTCGCCATCACCAGCACCAAGTCGATGACCGGGCACCTGCTCGGCGGTACGGGCGCGGTGGAGTCGATCGCCACGATCCTCGCCCTGCGCGAGAGCCTGGTCCCGCCGACCATCAACATCGAGGACCTCGACGACGAGGTCGACCTGGACATCGTCCGGGACGAACCCCGGAAGCTGCCCGGCGGTCCCGCCGCCGCCCTGAACAACTCGTTCGGATTCGGCGGCCACAACGTGACCGTCGCCCTGAGGAGGCATGAGTCGTGACCGTTGTCGAGAGCAGGTCGGCCGCCCGGGCTGCCGAGCCCACGGCCCCCCCTGAACCCATCGCGCCGGATCCGCGAAACCCGCGGGTACGGCTGGAGGCGCTGTTCGACGAGGGGTCGCTGCGGCTCCTCACCGACGAGGACACCAGCGGCGCCCTGGCGGGCGTCGGCCGGATCGAGGGCATGCCGGTCGTGGCGTTCGCCAGCGACCCGCGCGTCCAGGGCGGCGCGATGGGCTCGGTGGGCTGCGATGCCATCGTCCACGCGTACGACCACGCGGTACGGGAGCGGCTGCCGATCATCGGCCTGTGGCACTCGGGCGGGGCGCGCCTCGCCGAGGGTGTCGAGTCGCTGCACGGAGTCGGGCGCATCTTCGCCGCCATGACGAAGGCCTCCGGCGTGGTCCCGCAGATCTCGGTCGTGCTCGGTGCCGCCGCCGGCGGGGCCGCGTACGGCCCGGCGCTGACCGACATCGTCATCCTGTCCGAGGGCGGCCGCATCTTCGTCACCGGCCCGGACGTCGTGCGGTCGGTCACGGGTGAGGACGTCGACATGGCCGCCCTCGGCGGTCCCGAGCCGCACAGCAAGCGCAGCGGCGTCGTGCACCTCGTGGCGAAGGACGACACCGAGGCCCTCGTCAAGGCGAGGCGGCTCGCCACCCTCCTCGGCCACCAGGGCCGCATGCGGCCGGACGAGGTCGAGGACGTCGACCTCGGCGGTGTGCTGCCCGACAACCCCCGCCGCGCGTACGACGTGCACCCGATCATCAACGGGCTGCTCGACGATCCGGCGGAGGCCATCGAGCTGCACCGCAAGTGGGCGCCGAACATCACCACGACGCTCGGCCGCCTCGGCGGCCGCACCGTCGGCGTCATCGCCAACAACCCGATGCGGCTGGGCGGCTGCCTGGACTCCATTTCGGCGGAGAAGGCCGCGCGGTTCGTGCGGATGTGCGACGCGTTCGGCGTGCCGCTGGTCGTCGTGGTGGACGTTCCCGGCTACCTGCCGGGCGTCGGCCAGGAGCACGACGGCGTCGTACGCCGGGGCGCGAAGCTACTGCACGCGTTCGCCGAGGCGGTCGTCCCGCGCGTCACCCTGGTGACCCGGAAGGCCTACGGCGGCGCGTACATCGCGATGAACTCCCGGTCGCTGGGCGCGACGCGCGTCTTCGCGTGGCCGACCGCCCAGCTCGCGGTCATGGGCGCGGTGGCCGCCGTGCGCATCCTGCACCGCCGCAAGCTGGCCGCCGTCGCGGACGAGGAGCGGCACGCGCTGGAGGAGCAGCTCGCCGCCGAGCACGAGAAGATCGCCGGTGGTGTCCAACGCGCCCAGGACATCGGCGTGATCGACGAGATCATCGACCCGGCCAAGACCCGGCACGCGATCGCGCAGGCCATCGCCGAGGCGACCCCCGCCCGGGGCGCCCACGGCAACATCCCCCTGTAGCCCGCGAAGACCCGAGCGCCCCGTCCAGGAACCGACCTGGGCGGGGCGCTCGTCATCTTGCGGGCCGCGACCTCGGGATCGCCCACGCCCTGCACGCGAAGACGGCGATCAGGCGGGGCGACGAACGGCGTAGTCGGTGGCCGTGGGATTCCGCCACCGGCAACTCGGCCCGGGGCGTCGGCGGCGACTCCTCCGGCATGCCGGTATTCCTCCCGCAACGGATCGAGGATCAGGCGAGGAGCCCTCGCCGTGTTCCCGACCGGCGAGGGCTCGTGGTGGTGAAGGCGTCAGCCCGCGGCGTGCAACCAGCGGACGGGCGCGCCGTCGCCGGCCCGGCGGAAGGGCTCGAGCTCGTCGTCCCAGGGCTTGCCGAGGAGACGGTCGACCTCGTGCTCGAACGTGGCCTTGCCGGCGAGCGCATTGGCCATGGCGGCGCGGAGACGGTCCTCGGGTACATGGATGTCGCCGTTGGCGCCGATGACCGCCGCGAAGACGCCGAGGGACGGCGTGAAGCTGTAGCGGACACCGTCGCAGCCCGGGCTGGCGTCCTCGGTCGCTTCAAAGCGAAGCAGCCGCCACTCGCGCAGCGCGGAGACGATGCCGGCCGCCACGCCCGGCTGGCCCTCCCAGCACAGCTCGGCGCGCATGGTGCCCGGCGCCGCAGGCTGATCACTCCACGGCAGTGACACGGGCACGCCAAGGACACCTGCGGCGGCCCACTCGATGTGCGGGCACAGCGCAGGTGGCGCTGAGTGGACGTAGAAAACGCCACGTGCGGACACCGGACCTCCTGGGAACGTCGCGAGGTTCGTCTTCCCCTACGTCCTCGGCGCTCCAGGTAGATGACCGCTTGGTTATTGTGCCTCATCGTCACCGGTCGCACCAGACCGGATCCCGGTCGTGGATATGCCTCGTCCCTAAGCTACTCATTGGTAGGCTCGGCGGTCGGGCGCGATCAACAGGCGCCAATCCGTCGTTCGGTGATGACACTGGAGGAGAGTCCCGCATGCGCAGAGCCCTGATCCTGGCAGCGACCACAGGGCTCCTCGCCGGGTGCGGCGGCCAACAGGCCGGGTCTTCCGCCGGACCGCCGGATAAGGACGTCCGGCTGACCTCCTGTGTGCTGAGCCGAAAACTGCACGCCGGGATCGTCCACGGTGTGATAACGAACACGGCCGGCCGTACGGCGGGATACGTCGTCCAGATCGACATCGTGGACAGCGGCGGAAACCGCGTCGACACCGCGCTGCACGCCGAGACGGAGGTCGCGCCGAGCGAGAAGGCGACGTTCACGGCCAGCGGTGTGCAGACCTACGGTGGGAAGATCGGCTGCCGCGTCGCGTCCGTACAGCGAACCCTCCACTGACGAGCACCACTCCGACGGCCAGCCAGAGCACGTAGTCACCGAACCGGTCGTACGGCGTGCGCCCCCCGGCCGGCGCGATCTCGGCCACCACCGAGCCCCGGCGCGACGGGTCGAACCAGGCCAGCCGGCGTCCCTTCGCGTCGAAGGCGGCGGAGACCCCCGTCAGCGCGGCCTGGACGACGGGCCGTCCGGTCTCGGCCGCACGGACCGCGCCGAGCGAGGCGTGCTGCGCCGGCGCCCAACTGTCCTGGAAGGTCGAGGTCGCCGACTCGTACACGATGAGCCGCGCGCCGCGGCGGACGACCTCCCGGCTGCGGTCCGGGAAGGCCGATTCGAAGCAGACCAGGGGCCCGAACGTCACGGCGTCCGGGCCGCTGCCCGCACGCATCAGCACCACGCCGGTGCCGGGGACCCGGTCCTCCTTGGCCGCCTCACTGATCCGGGCGACCCACCCGAGCTCCCGGCGGAGCGGGATGTACTCCCCGAACGGCACGAGCAGGTTCTTGACGTACCGCCCCTGGACGCCGTCCGGCCCGATGAACACCGCGCTCTTCGCGATGCGCCCGGACGCGTCCCGTGCGTCCTCGTTGACCAGCAAGGGGCCGTGCACCCGGGCGAGCGCGATCAGCCGGGCGACGAGGTCGGGGCGCCGGTCGAGGTCGAAGCCGACGCTGCTCTCCCCCCAGACCACCAGATCAACGGGCGGGAGCGCGGCCGTGATCCGCTCGCCGTCGGCGAACCTGCGGTCCGGGCCGTCGACGACGCCCGGCTGCACCAGCGCGATCCGCATCGGCCGGCCGACGGCCGCGGACGACGGCGTGTACAGGGCCGGTCCGGACAGCATGATCAGCGCGGTGAGGATCGCGGCGGGCATCGACCGGGCGAGGAGCACGATGACGACCGCGGTGTTCACCGCGACGAGGGCGAAGGTCACCAGCCAGACGCCGCCGAGCGAGGCCAGGCTCAGCACCGCCGGATGCCGCCACTGCGTCGCGCCGTACAGCGCCCACGGTCCGCCGAGGGCGTGCCAGGAGCGCGCCCACTCCCCCGCCACCCAGACGCTCGGTACGACGATCAGCGCCGCGAGGAGCCGCCCCGGCCGCAGCAGCGCCCAGGCGGCATAGCCCCACCCGGCCCACAGGACACCGGCCCCCGCGGCGACGAGCACCAGCGCCGGACCGATGTTGGGGATCAGCCAGTACAGCGCGGCGGTGAGGAACCCGGCTCCGAACCACCAGCCGCGGACCGCGGCCTCCCGGCCGGTCGGCGCGGCCCGTACGACGAGCAGGCCCGGCACGAGCGCCACCCACGCCAGCCAGTCGAGCCCGGCACCGGGGAACGCCAGGACCGGCAGCGCCCCGGCGACCAGCGCGGCGAGCCGGAGCCGGCCACGCGCTCTCGTCGGGGCGGGTGCGGACTCGTCCGGCGTGGGACCGATGCGCTCCGCCGCCGTTCTCATCACTCCAGGGTGATCCCGGTATGACCCGACGGCAAGGACCCGCCCCACCGGCCGGGCTCGCCCGGCGAAACGCCGCGCCGTTCGGAGACGATGAGTAATCACCCGGACACGCCGAGAAGGTGCGCGATGACCGATCACGACGCCCGGCTCGAACGCCTCCTCGCCCGCCATCGGGACGCGACCGTCGTCGAGCCGCTCCCCGGCCGCCCGACGCTGGTGCGCCGCGACCAGATCCTCGTCGCCCGCCAGGACGCGCCGGCCGTCGAGGACGCCGTGCGCCGGTGGTACGACGCCCGGCACGACGGGCCGGGAGTCGCCCGCATGATGCTCCGCGCAGCCGCGAAGGTGGACGTGTGCGAACTGTCCGCGCAACTGGCGGAGGGCGCACCGCACCGGCGCCTGGCCGTCGCGCCGAACCACCTCGTCCACGGCCAGCCGATGTGGTGGAGCGGCCCGGCGGGAGCACCGCGTCCCGCGCCGGCGTTCGCCCTGCCCGCGGCGGACGGAGGGGCCCGGCGCCCGGTCACGATCGCCGTCCTCGACACCGGCCTGTCGCCGCACCCCTGGTACTCCTCCGCGCCCTGGTACGCCGAGCAACGGGAGGAGGTCACCGAGGTCCTGGACGCCGACCTGGACTACACGCTCGACGGGCAGGCCGGCCACGGCACGTTCATCGCCGGGGTACTGCTGCGCCGTGCCCCGTCCGCGCGGATCCGCGCCAAGCGCGTCATCGGCGGCGATGGGGTGGGCGACGAGTTCGGCGTCCTGCACGCCATCGCCTGGCTCGCCGAGTGGGGACGCGCGGACGTCGTCAACCTGTCCTTCGGCTGCCACACCTACGACGACCGCCCCTCTCCGCTCGTGTCCCGCGCCATCGCCGCGCTCGGCCGCCGTGCGGTCGTCGTGGCATGCGCGGGCAACCACGCGAGCGACCGGCCGTTCTGGCCGGCCGCCCTGAAGCAGGTGATCGCGGTGGCCGCGCTGGACGGGAACGAACGCGCGGCGTTCTCCGACTACGGCTGGTGGGTGGACGCGTGCGCGCCCGGAGTCGACGCTCACAGCTGCTTCGTACGCTTCGACGGACCGCGCCCGCGCGTCGGCGGCATCGACCCCGACGACTTCGCCGGGTACGCCATCTGGAGCGGAACGTCCTTCGCGGCACCTGTGGTCGCGGGCGCGATCGCGAGGCTCGCCGCCGCCGAGGACCTGCCCGCCCCGGTCGCCGCCGACCGCGTGCTCGACCCGGCGAACCACCGCACGTGCCCCGATCTCGGCGTCAGGGTCGGCTGAGGACTCCCGCGTCCTTCCCCGTCGGGAAGGTCAGGAATTGCCGTCACGAGGGTGAGCCGGGTAAGACCGGAGTCACAAGGAAGGCTTGGTCGTCATCGTGCTTGTCGTCCGCCCCCTGCACAGAGACGGCCAGAAGCGAGGGTGGCGGGGGAAACGATCACCCGCCACCCTGGGGAACCATTGCTGTTGCCGACTCCGCTCTTGCCGCTGGACTGGACCGTGGGTCAGCCTAGACAGCCCAGAATGGGGGCGGTGGCAGGAGAAGTGCAGTTGTTCGGAGTGTTCCCGCTGATGGTCGAGCTTGCAACTGTGACGCTACCAGCGGTCGCGGCGTCATTAGCGATGCCGCCGGCACTCGCGGAACTAGCGAGGTTGGCCTTGTTCTGCTGGACCATGCTGCGGACAAGCGAAATTTTCGCTTGGTTTGCGATTGCGCCACCCTTCTGGCTGGCGCTGTTCTTGTCGAAGGTGCTCTCCACGATCCTCGCCACCCCTGGACCGTAGTTGAAGATGCCTCCACCCTGTTCGGCGCTGTTTCCGGAGATCAGCGTCTTATAGACCATCAGAGCACCCGCATTGTTGATGGCGCCGCCGAACCGACCGGTATTGGTTTTGAAGACGCTATGGCTGATCAAGGCTTTTGCGTTCTGGTTGTTCTTCAGGCCGCCCCCCTCGACAGCATCGTTCCCGGAGATGATCATGGACTCCAGCGTGAGCGTGCCGGAGTTGTCGATGCCGCCGCCGGAACGTGCCTCGCTCTGGGCTCCCCCGAGGATGAAGAAGTTCTTGGCGTGGAGTGTGGCGCCTTGGGCGACGGTCAAGATCGCGCCGAATGGACCGGCCGTCGGATCCGCCTTTATCGCCGCGGTCGACGGTCCTACGATTGTGACGTTCACTCCCGTAACCGGCAACGATTGTTTAGTGAGGTAGGTACACTTCTCGGATAGCCGCACGATGGCCGTGCCGAGGAAGTTCGCCTGATCGACCGCAGTGGGCAGCTTGGTCGAGTCGCAGGATACCGGAATAACTCGCACTGGGCTTGGTGCCGCCTGTGCATTCGCTGCCGACGCTGCCGCGATCAGCGTCGTCTCCGCGATCATGGCGATCGCGATGCGGCCGGCCGTGCTGGTGAATGAGCCCATGATGTTCCCCCGAGCAGATATGAGCGATTTTCCCGTACCCCATGAGTGGCCACCGTGCCGTCGAGCACGTAGATGGACATCTAACGTATCGGCGACAAGCCAATCAATGGGGTCGTCGAAATGGGTGCGCGACATCGCGCACGCTACCGCGCCGCAACGTGTAGTGTCCACGTCTGGCCCGCGCGCCGACGAAGAAGCGCGACGGAGCGTGCGCAGATTGCGCCTTCTGGCGCCTATTACTTGCGTCACCGACGACGTGCAGGGTTCTGGAAATTCGGCATCCAAATCCCGATTCGCACTCACCGGGCCGTCCCACATCACTCAATTCCTACGATGTCGAGCGCGCTGCGCGCCCCGGACGGCCGGACGGCCGGACCGCCGTGAAAGGCGTTTCACGCGCCCGGCGAACGTACGGATCGATTCGGCCTGGTCGGCGCGTCGACGGCCTGCCCCTGCGCGCCGACGACAGCCGGTTCACCACGATCCAGATGAGCGTGAGCATGTCCTACCCCGGCTCCGGGGTGTACGACGCCTCGTACGACGTCTGGTTCGACCCGACGGCCCGCACGAACGGCCAGAACACCGGCGCGGAGCTCATGGTCTGGCTGAACCACACCGGCTCGGTGCAGCCCGTCGGCTCCAAGGTCGGCACCGTCAGCCTCGCCGGCGGCACCTGGGACGGTCCGGCAACAGCGGCTGGAACGTCGTGTCGTACGTGCGCACCTCCCCGGCCTCCTCCTCGATCTCCTTCCCGGTGCGCACCTTCTACGACGACATGGTGCGGCGCGGCTACGCCCAGCGCTCCTGGTACATCACCAGCGTGCAGGCGGGCTTCGAGCCCTGGGTCGGCGGCGCGGGCCTCGCCGTGAACAACTTCTCCTACAGCATCGGCTGACCATTCCGCCGGACGCCGGGGTGGCGTCATGGGACACGATGACGCCACCCCGTCAACGTATTGTAATCAGATGACTACGATACGCTAATATCCCGGTCCGTGGATGGCAAAGAGACCGGAGAGCTGGTGAACCGCGCCCGCACCGGGGACGCCGCCGCCTGGCGGGCGCTGGTCGATCGTTACTCGCGGCTGCTGTGCGCGATCGCGCGATCGTACGGGCTGAGCGGGGCGGACATCGACGACGTCGTACAGACGACCTGGCTGCGGCTCGTCGAGCGGCTGCCCCGGCTGCGCGACCCGGCCCGCGCGGGCGCCTGGCTGGCCGTCACCGCCCGGCGGGAGAGCCAGGCGACGCTGCGGCGACGCGGCCGCGAACGCGGCCTCGCCGGCCACACCCCGTCGGTCACCGGGCCGCACCACGTCGTGTTCGGGCGGGAGCTCGCCGGCTCGGTGGCCGCCGCTCTCGACGCCGTGCCGCCCCGCTGCCGCGCCCTGCTGGAGCTGTCGATCGGCTCTCCCCGCCTGAGCTATGCGGAGATCTCGACGGCGCTCGGCGTTCCGCTCGGCAGCGTCGGCCCCACCCGCGCCCGCTGCCTGATCCACCTACGGCGCCGGCTCGGTGTCATATGAACGACGAGGAGCTGATCGAGCGCCTGCGCGGGGCGCTCCCGCCGGTTCCGGACCACCTGTTCGCGCTGGGGCTGGCGGCGTTCGACTGGTTGCTCCCCGACGCGACGCTGGCGACCGTCGCGTACGACGCCGCGGAGACCCCGGCCGGAGTGCGGGGCGGCGAGCCGCGGACCCTGACGTTCGCCGGACCGGGCGTCCACGTCGAGATCGAGGTCGGCGAGCGGGAGATCGTCGGGCAGCTGACCCCCGCGGCGGACGCGGCGGTCATTCTCCGTTCGCCCGAGGGTGAGCGCGGCACCCGGACCGACGAGTCGGGCGGGTTCGTGCTGTCCGAGGTCCCGGCCGGCCTGGTCAGCCTCCTCTTCCGGCTGGCCGACGCCACGTCCGTGGTGACGAGCTGGATCCATGTCTGACCTCCTGGCGCTGGCGGCCGTCGACCCGCGCGGCGTGTACGCCACCGCATCGGCGCTGCGGGACACCGGCGGCCCCGAGCAGCGCGTACAGGCGCTGCGCGCCCTCGGGCTGGCGGGCAAGGAACTGGGCCGGCTCGGCGAGGGCCTCGCGCACCTGCGCGAGGCCCTCGAGGTCGCCGAGTCCGCCGGGCTGGAGTACGCCGCCGCCCAGGTGCGTATGAACCTCGTCGGCCTGCTGGCAACCCGCGGGGACATCGCGGGCGCGCTGGCCGCCGCCGACGCCGCCGCACCCGTCCTCACCGGACCCGACGCCGACCGGCTGACCGCCAACCGGGCGTACCTCCTCGCTCGCAGCGGCCGCGTCCGAGAGGTCGCCCGTATCGCCCGGACCTGCACCGACCCGGAGGTCCTCGTGGGCCTGCGGATCAACACCGGGCTCGCGAAGGCGTACGCCGGGCGGCTCGGCCGCGGCGAGGCCGACCTGCGGGCGGCACTCGTGGTGGCGGAGCGGGCGGGCCTGCGGCACCAGGCGGCCATGGTCCGGCACAACCTCGCGTTCGTCGCGATGCGGCGCGGCGACCTCCCCCGCGCACTCGCCCTGTACGACGCGGTCGAGCCGGAGCTGGCCGGTGCCGATGAACGCGTCTGCCAGCTCCGCATCGACCGGGCGGAGGCGCTCATCGCCGCCCGGCTGCCCGGAGAGGCCCGCGTCCTGCTCGCGGAGACCATCGAACGGCTGACCGTCGGCGGCTACCGCTGCGATACCGCGGACGCGCTTCTGCTGCTCGCGCACGCCGAGCTGGCCGACGGCGACCCGCATGCCGCCGCGGAGACCGCCTGGCAGGCCCAGGCCGAATTCGCGGACCGCGCCGGCTACGCCCTGCCGGCCGAACAGGTCGGGCTGCGGGCGCGCTGGGCGGACGGCGACCGGTCCTCCTCCTTGCTGCTGGCCGCCGAGCAGGCGGCCGAACGGCTCGACCGCCACGGCTGGGCGTCCGCCTCGGCCGACGCCCGTACGCTGGCGGGCCTGGTCGCCCTCGCGCGCGGCGACCGGGAGCACGCCGAGCGTCTCCTCCACCGGGTGGGCGGTGACACGGTCAGCGCCCGGGTCGCGGGCCTGCACGCCACCGCGCTGCTGCGGCTCGCCGGTGGCGACCGGCCGGGCGCGGCCGCCGCCGTTCGCGCCGGGCTACGTGCCGTCGACCAGCACACCGCCGCGCTCGGCGCGGTCGAACTGCGCGGACGCGCGGCGG
>JBJMIW010000402.1:0-4645 GCA_045806665.1 Actinoallomurus sp. | reverse complement strand
CCGACCTGCGCCCGCACGTGGTGGCGACCGTGGTCAATGGCGCGTTCCACACGGCGTTCGAGCTGCTGAGTTCCGGCACGGTGAAGGCCGAGCGGTTCTCCGACGTGCTGTCCGAGCTGCTGCTCCTGCTCGAGGACGGCATCAACTATCCCGCCGCCGCGGTGGAGACCTCCTCGCCGAACTGATCGGCCGCAGGGACGTCCCCACCCCGCGTACGAGGGACCGGCCTCATCCGGTCGAGGCCGCCCATCGTTCGATGGCGAAGCGGCTGCCGTCGCGGCGGACCTCGGCCGCTCCGGCCCCGGCGAAGTGCGCCGGCACGACCAGTTCTCCGGTGTCGGCCGCGCGTTCGAGCACGCTGCGGCGGGTCGCCGCCGCCTGCGCGGGGTCCTCGCAGAAACAGCTGCTGTAGTCCGGTTCGAGGATCTGCACCGGGCTGTGCAACAGGTCACCGACGAACACGGCACGGTCCGAACCGGACGCCACCCGGACGATCGAGGAGCCCGGCGTGTGGCCGGGTGCCGGTTCCAGGCTGAGGTTGCCGTCGATACGGTGGCCCTCGCTCCACAACACGGCGCGGCCGAGGACGGGGGCGATGCTGTCGGCGTAGACGATCCGGCTGCCCTCCTGCCGACGCCTCTCGTGGTCGTCCCGGGGCGCGCGGCGGCGGTGGGCGTTGCGGGGATCGAAGAACTCCTGGTCGACACGCGGGATCAGATAGGTGGCGTTCGGGAAGGTCGGGATCCATTCCCCGTCGCGCGACTCGGTGTTCCAGCCGACGTGGTCGTAGTGGATGTGCGTGTTGATCACGATGTCCACGTCCTTGGGGCGGACTCCGGCCTCGGCCAGCTGGTCGAGAAAGTCGGTCCGCAGATGGTCGAACAGCGGAATCTGAGGCCGGTCCCGGTCATTGCCCACCCCTGTGTCGACCAGCACGACCTTGCCCTCGCTGCGCAGGATCCAGGTCTGCGCGGCACCGTGGTAGGCGTCGGTCTCCGGACGCCAGTGATCCGGCGCGAGCCAGGACTCGTTACGCCGCCAGATCTCGGCCGGGCTGTCCGGGATGATGAAGCGCGCCGGCGCCATCTCGCCCTGCCACTCGACCACCTTGGTGACCTCGACGTCACCGATCCGAAAATCGCTCATAGGGCCATGCTGATGGCGCACGATGCGCTTTCCAATACGCGATGAGCGCTCCTCGATGCGCGATCGTCTCACCGATGCGACCTACCATGGCGGCATGGACGTGGTCAGCGACGCGATCGAGACGATGCGCACCGGGAGGCCGTCCTCCAGCCGCCTCAGTGTCGGCTCACCGTGGCGCTACCGGTTCGCGCCCTACGACGGGGTCGGATTCCATGTGCTGCTCCGTGGCTCCGGCTGGCTGATCTCGGATGGGTCCGAGCCGGTGCCGCTGGGCATGGGCGATGCCGTCCTGGTGCCGCACGGTGCCTCCCACGTGTTGTCGGACTCGCCGAGCGCGGAGGGGGCGGTGCCGTTCGACGCGGCGGTCTCCGCGCTCGATGGCCCGGTGGAGTTCCTGTGCGGCAAATACCGGCTCGATCGCTCCCGGGCGCATCCGCTGCTGGCCGGCATGCCGGAGGTCGTTCACCTTCCCGCCGACCTCGGCCGGCACGCCCGGCTGCGGGCCGCCATCGACCTGCTCGGCGGCGAGGTGCGGGGCGACGGACCCGGCCGGGAGGCCGTCATCACCAGCCTGCTCGACCTGCTGCTGGTCTACATGCTGCGCGCCTGGCTGGAGGGCCACTCCGACACCGGATGGCCGCGTGCGCTCCGCAATCCGGAGATCGCCGCCGCGCTGGAGGCGCTGCACTCACGCCCGGCGGCGCCATGGCGGATCGAGGACCTGGCCGCACACGTCGGCCTCTCCCGAGCCACCCTGGCCCGGCGGTTCACCGCTCTCACCGGGCAACCTCCGATGGCCTACCTGACCTGGTGGCGCATGACCACCGCGGCCCGACTCCTCCGCGAGTCCGACCTGCCGCTCCTCGCCATCGCCCGTCAAGTCGGCTACGGCTCCCCGTACGCTTTCTCCCACGCTTTCAAGCGACAGTTCGGCCTCCCCCCAGGGGTGTACCGCGAACAGGAACCCGTCGGCTGAGAGTCGCCGGGGCGGCCCGCCACGGGCCATGACCGCTCATGGGAGGCAGAGCGGACGAGGTGGAGCCCGGATCAGCGGCCGACCGTCGTCATGTCGACGACTTCGAGCCGAGCCTTAGCGACTCGGCCTGGTCGCCTACGAAGAGGCAACCCTCACCGACTCGACGACGGCCACCTCGACGCATTGACCGCCGTTTCCTTCGCTGCGGAGACTCTTACGCCAAGCCGTGCTTGCGGTCTCCATGACGCAACCCAAATGGCAATTTCGGTCAGTCCGGCTGGCTACCCTCAATGACAGCGATCTCGACACACTGCCCACCATTTCCGGCACTATGGCTGCTCTTTCTCCAGACGCCGTCCGCTACGCCCACTGTTCCTCCAGGATCCGGCCGATAAGCTCCTTTGACATCCCGACCGGGAGAGCTCTCGACCGGATTTCGTCGTATGCCTCCGAGAGTAGTCGAATATCTTCCGGTTCGCTCACCGTGATGCCGCGTACGGCGGTCTCTACGTACGCCACCTCGGTGCGGTCCGGCAGAGTTGCCAGGACGAAGGCTCCTGCAGTGTCGACTGGGCGGAGAGGTCCGGGAACTATCTGGACCGATACCCGCGGTGAGGTGAGGGACAGGAGGTGTTCGAGTTCCCCCCGCATGACGGCCCGATCACCGACCTCGTTTCGTAGGACCCCCTCCGCAAGTAGCGCGCAAATGCGAGGCGGCGGCGGATCCTCACGCGAGAGGATCGCCTGACGCTTCATTCGGGCGGCTGTCGCGGACTTGTCGCCCCCTAGCAGCGCTGATGCGTAGTCCTCGGTCTGGAGGAGACCGTCCACGACCAGACACTGGTACGTCTCGAGACAGTCCGCTTCTACCTCGACCTCTGGCCAGTCGAACCAGACGGGGAAGGCGGCGTCGAGGACGAGTTCGTCCCAGAGGGACGGGAGGGCTCCTCGGGTGTCGAGGATCTCGTCGAGTTTTACGGCGATGGCGCGGTCGCAGCGCGTTTCGCCGCGCTCGATCTTGCCGATATGGGAGCCGCAGACGGGAACCTTATCCCCCAGTTGATCCTGCGAGAGCCCGGAGATCGAGCGGTACCGCTTCACCTCGGAACCGAACAGTTCGAGCGTCTTGGGGCGCTTCTTGCCGATCGCCATTCGCCACTCCTCCTCCGGTCTCGCGACTCTTCACAACTCTCGTCGCGAGAGTCGGCACGTTCGCGGCTGGATACGACAGGCGTCACCAGCGGCTTCTCTGTCCACAGACCATGTCACCACACGTCATCACACGAATGCAGGGAGTTTTCCCTGAAAGGACGCCGCATGGTTACGACAAGTCCGGACGAATGGGTCCCGCCGTCCTGCCTCACTCTTGAATTGCACGCGTGCGCCGAGAATGTCTACTTGGTGCGCAACCTCGTCGACCAGGCCGCCGATTCGTGGGGCCTGTCCAACGACGTCCGCCATCTCGGTCGGCTGATTCTGACCGAGCTCACGACGAACGCCTGCCGGCTCTACCCGGGGAAGGTCATCCACACGTGGGTCGCGACTCCGCGGTACGGCGTCGGCGAGGTCGGCGTGTGGGATCCCGACAGCGTCTACCTGCCCCGGATCATCGACGCCGACGAGGCCGCGGAGACCGGACGCGGCCTGTTCATCATCAACGAGCTCACCGGCGGCCGACTCGGCTGGTACCCCTCCCAGCGCGCCGGCAAGGTCGTCTGGGCCCGCTTCGGACCCTGATCGGCCGGGAGGCGTACGCGATGCTCGGTGAACGTCCTGGCCGGGCCGCTCGGTGCCCGGTTATGGGCGCTTGGCCACGGCGTTCACCGAGCATTGGGCACACGGTCTCAGGCGCGCTTCGGCTCGTAGTGCATCGCGGTGATCCCGCAGTCGAACGGCGTCGCGGCGACGAGGTTCAGCCGCTGGGCACCGTCGGCGTTGGGAAACACCGGCAGTCCGGTGCCGATCGCGCTCGGGTTGACGAACAGGTGCAGCTCGTCGATCAGCCCCTGGGCGATCAGACTCGTCACGAGCGTGCTGCCGCCGTAGACGATGATGTCCCCGCCCGGGCGGGACTTCAGCTCGTTGACGATCTCCGCGAGATCACCGCCGGCGACGACGGCGTTCTTCCAGGGCGACTCGGTGAGGCTGTTGGAGATCACGACCTTCGGCGTGTTGTTCATCGCGTCGATGGCCTTCGGGTCCTCACCGGGAGGGCCCGCCTCCCACGCCGGGATGAATCCCTCGGCGAGCTTGCGGCCCAGCAGGATGGTGTCGACCGGCTCCATCAGCGCCGTGATGTACGCCTTGATGTCGCCGGTCCACGGGAACGTCATCCAGTCCATCTCGCCGTTCGGGCCTCCCATGTAGCCATCGACGGTGGTCTGGACCTGAAGCTTGAGCTTGCGCACGAGATACTCCCTTTCGGGTGGTGCTGAGAGAGCGCCGGATCCGTCCGGTCCGCTCTGTCTTGATCTGCCGTCAGCCTGGCGGAGGCCGCTTACGGATTCTTTACGGCTTCCCTCT
>JBJMIW010000401.1:0-7750 GCA_045806665.1 Actinoallomurus sp. | reverse complement strand
GGACTAGAATGGCCCTCCGTCGGGACGGCGGGACGTACCACGCGCGCCGGCGGGTTGCAGGCACGCGACGGAGGACCGGTGACCGAGGAGCACGGCGCGGAGCAGCCCGCCGAGGAGCAGCCCGCCGAGGAGCAGCCCGGTGAGTCAAAAAGCGCAGGCTGAGGGTGACGCGGAAACGACCGGTGGTGAATGAGCCGGTCAGGTCAAGGGTTGATTGAACTAAGACGGGGTCCTGCGCCACTCCGGGTGAGCAGGACCTCGTCCGGCGTCGAGTGCGGCGGGTGGACCGGGGGAGCCACCATGAGCAATGCGGGGAGATCGCCAGCTCGATTGTGCCGGCGCGCGTGTCCCAGTCCCGCTCCCGGTAGCTGTTGCGCCGGTTGACGCGCCCGTCGCTGCGTTCACCGCAGATCGCGTCGGCTTCAGCGCTCATCAGCGCCTGGGCCATGGTCTTGACCATCTTGCGCAGCAAATCCGGGGCTGAAAATCGGGGGTGGCTGCTCGCCGACGTCGCTCAACGGGGGCGGTGACCGGGGGTGCGGGGGCGGAGCCCCTGCATCGGGGGTTCCAGGGGGTCGTCCCCCTGGGAAAACACAAAGCCCCCGGCGAAGTCGATCGAAGATCGACGAGCAGCAGGGGGCGAGTGGGCAGGGGCGGGGTCGAACCGCCGACCTTCCGCTTTTCAGGCGGACGCTCGTACCGACTGAGCTACCTGCCCGCACGGCGCCGAACGGCGCCTCAGCGGTCCTGACGGGATTTGAACCCGCGGCCTCCACCTTGACAGGGTGGCGAGCACTCCTAGCTGCTCCACAGGACCTTGCTTTGTAGTACCCCCGGAAGGATACCGTGCCCCCAACGGGATTCGAACCCGCGCTGCCGCCTTGAAAGGGCGGAGTCCTAGGCCGCTAGACGATGGGGACTCCGACAGCCTGGGCCGCCGTTGCCCTTGGCGCCTGCCGTCGGGGACTCCGTCAGCATAGGGGACAACCGCCCCAACCACCAAAGTGGATTCCCGCTACCGCGGTCGTCCCGCCTGGGACGAGCGGGACGGGGAGGCCGACGGGGATGGGGTGAGTGGCGTACCCGACGGTGTCTGTGCAGGTGGCGGGGTTATCGGCCGGTCCGGTTTGGGCTCCAGGGTCCGTTCGATCTGGGCGGAGGTGAGACCTAGACCACCCAGGCGGATGTCGTCCCAGCCCTGGAGCCGGTGGCTGGTCTGGTTGAAGTACAGCACCGACATCTCGATCGGGGTGGGCTGCTCGTGTTCGAGGCCGCGCAGGCCGGCACCGCCGGTCGAGCCCTGGACGAACAGCCGGGTGCCGCTCTGAAGGAGCCGTGTGGACCGCTGATGGGTATGGCCGGACAGGACCAGAGGCGCGGTGCCGTCGAACGCCGCGCCCTCGTTGGGGTCGTGGGCGAGGACGATGTCCGGGTTCTTGCCGAGTGCATGCAGCTTCTGGACGGCGGTCTGCCCGTACGCGAGCATCTGCGGGGCGTTGACCTGGTCCCCGCGGGTGGTCTTGTCCGGGGTGAAGCGCGGGTCCGGGGTGCCGAAGATCCGCAGCCCGCCGACGTCGGCGATCTGGTCGTCGAGGACGACGGCGTTCCTCTGGCGGCGTACGGCCTTCTCATTTTCCGTGGAGTCGTGGTTGCCGCGGATGAAGACGTACGGGACCTTGAGCTTGCTGATGCTGCCGGCGAACTTGTCCTCGGCCTTGGTGCCATGGTCGGTGAGGTCGCCGGTGTCGATGACGACCTGGATGTGGAACTGGCTCACCACCTGGCGGATCACGTTCCAGGCGACCGGGTTCAGGTGGATGTCCGAGACGTGGAGCACGCGGATGGTCGTGGGATCCGGCTCGTACGTCGGCAGGGTGGACGTCACGTCGTACAGGCGGGACATGTTGCCGACGAGGCGGGCCAGTTGTTCCCGGTACGCCCCGATCCGCGACACGATCGTCTTCGCGTCGCCGACGACCTGAGGTGCGCTGGCGAGGATGCCGGTGAAGCGCGGCTCGGCGATCGACTCGGGGTTGAAGGTCAGGCTGCCGATCAGGCCGATGAGGAGCAGGCCGTTGAAGGCGGTCACGGTCGTCCACACGGAGCGTCGCCAGCTGCGGAAGATGACGAGGCCGGCGAGCGCGGCGCACACCAGGGCGGCGACGGCCGCCTTGGCCGCCATGACGATGAACGCGTGCCGGACGTCCCCGCCGATCGTCTGGGTGAGGCGGTCATAGGCGGAGGGGCTCTCGATGAGGTCGCGGGCTCGGTCGGGGCGGAGGCGGATGACCTGGGCCTCGATCTGTACGGGGCCGGCGTGGCTGTCGACGCGCAACGTGCCCAGCGGAGGGATGTCGATCACAGTGCCGCCGGACGTCGAGGGGTGCAGCGCGAACCGCACGTCGGCGGGTCCGACGTCAGTCTGGGCGCGGCCGCCGGCCAGGAGGCCGATCCAGCCGCCGACGAGGCCCACGGCGATGACCGCCGTGACGCGCCCGGTGAGGCGTACGCGCCGCCGCTCGGTGAACCGCCGGAATTCGTTCCATGCTCGGGTCAACACGTTGGTACGTATGCTCACTCGAGCCAGGATTCACGCACAATGACGGCGTGAGAGAGGTAACGCGTGAAGAGTTCGAGGATCTGGTCGCCGAGGCGCTTGACACGATCCCGTCCGAACTGACCGCCCTCATGAAGAACGTCGTGGTGCTGGTCGAGGACGACCCGCCGGAGCGGGGACTCCTCGGACTGTACGAAGGCGTCCCGTTGACCGAGCGCGGCGACACCTACGCGGGGTATCTTCCCGACCGCATCACCCTCTATCGCCGGCCGCTGCAGGCGATCTCCCGTACCCGCGATGACCTGGTGAAAGAGGTACGGACGACGGTGGTGCACGAGATCGCCCACCACTTCGGCATCGGCGATGAGCGATTGCACGAACTCGGCTGGTGATCCCGATTGCGCACGTTGGGTCACTCATTTTAAACGCAGCGTGAGATAATCCCCTGGACACCGACCGCTCCGATGGCGGTCGTACGACGTTCACCGGCAGGGGAGCGCGAGTGGGAAGACATCGGCGGCCCTTCGATCGGCAGGTCACGTACCACGAGGTCTTCGGCGTCGGTGAGTTCCGCTCGATCTGGCTCGCCCAGACGCTGTCGTACATCGGCGACCAGCTCGCCCAGATCGCCCTCGCGGTGCTCGTCTACAACAACACCCATTCGGCGTTGCGGACCGCCGTCGCGTACGCCCTGACCTATCTGCCCTCGATCATGGGCGGCCCGGTGCTTTCGGTCCTGGCCGACCTGATCCCCCGCCGCCGCGTGATGATCGTGTGCGACCTCGCCCGGATGGGCATCGTGGCGCTGATGACCTTGCATCACATGCCATTCGCGGCGCTGTGCTTCCTCATCTTCTGGACCGTTCTACTGGGCGCCCCGTTCACCGCCGCGCGCGCCGCGCTGCTGTCGGAGGTCCTGCCCGGTGACATGTACGTCGTGGGTTCCGCGATCAACAACATCACCCATCAGCTCACCCAGATGCTGGGCTTCCTGGTGGGCGGCGCGGTCATCTACGCCGTCGGTACGCACCAGGCGCTCGCGGTCGACGCGGCGACCTTCGCCATCTCGGCGGTCATCCTGGTGACCGGCGTACGGCCGCGACCCGCGCCGCGCCGGGAGGGCCGCAAACGGCCGTCGCTGTGGACGATCACGAGGGAGGGCGCGCGGCTCGTGTTCCGGGACCGTACGCTCCGGCCACTCGTGTGCTTCGCGTGGCTGTGCGGGTTCTACGTGATCCCCGAGGGGCTCGCCGCGCCGTACGCCAAGACGTTCGGCGCGGGGCCTGTGTTCATCGGTCTGCTGATGTCGGCGATGCCGTGCGGGATGGTGCTCGGCTCGTTGGCGTACAGCCGGTTCGTCCGCCCCGACGACCGCCTGCGGTTCATGGGCTGGATGGCGATGTTGTCCTGCGCTCCGTTGCTGGGCACGGCGCTGCGGCCGCCATTGTGGGCCGTCATCGTCCTGCTGGCGCTCTCCGGCGTGGGCAGCTCGTACCAGCTGGCGGCCAACGCCGCGTACGTCGCCGCCGTGCCGCCGGACGGTCGTGGTCAGGCGTTCGGGCTGGCGCAGTCGGGCATCCTGGCCAGCCAGGGCATCGGCATCCTGATCGGCGGCGCGCTGACCCAGGTGCTGGGCCCCGAGCCCGTCGTCGCCCTCGCGGGGGTCGCCGGCCTGTCGGCCGCGACGATGCTCGCGATGTCGTGGACGCGGATCAGGGGAGAGGTGATCGCCTCGAACCAGGAGCGCACGATGAGCGCGGCCGCCTGATCCGAGAGTGGTCAGACGCCCTTGGTCTGCTTGCTGATGAGGTCCTGTGCGATCGACGTCTCCTTGCCCTCCTCCGGGATGATCAGCGTGCCGGCGAGGTACAGCAGGATGCCCGCGCCACTGGTCAGGACGGTGAGGACGGCCAGCACGATCCGTACGATCGTCGGGTCGACGCCGAAGTACGCGCCGGCGCCGGAGCAGACTCCGGTGATCATGCGCCCTTCGCGGGTGCGGCTGAGACGGCGCGGTCCGCTGCCGTCGGGGGCGGTGTGGGGGGTGTTCTCGTTCATGGTTCGATCGTGCCCGCGAGCGGGTTCGATCGCCATGGGGGCTTGCCCTGAGACGTCCCTGAGAGCCCCCTGAGCGCCGGATCGGCACCTCGACGTACGCTGTGCCTGCCGGGCGCCCCCTCCGCTGTCTCGGCGTCCGCGAGGCCCCAGGGAGGACCGATGGATCTGCTGCGCGTCGACGACCAGCTCACCGATGAGGAGCGCCTGGTCCGGGACACCGCCCGGCGGTACGCCGCCGACCGGATCGAGCCGCGCGTCGCCGACTGGTTCGAGGAGGGCGTGTTCCCCGCGGCCGAGCTCGCCCCCGAGCTGGGCGAGCTGGGGTTCCTGGGCATGCACCTGTCGGGATACGGCTGCCCGGGGGCCGGCGCGGTCGCGTACGGGGTCGCCTGCCGGGAGCTGGAGGTCGCGGACTCCGGGCTGCGCAGCTTCGTTTCCGTGCAGGGTTCGCTGGCCATGACGGCCATCCACAAGTACGGCTCGGAGGAGCAGAAGCAGGAGTGGCTGCCCCGCATGGCCGCCGGCCGGGCGATCGGCTGCTTCGGGCTGACCGAGCCCGACCACGGCTCCGACCCGGCGAACATGCGCACCCACGCCAAGCGTGAAGGCTCCGACTGGATCCTGAACGGATCCAAGATGTGGATCACGAACGGTTCGATCGCCGACGTCGCGGTCGTCTGGGCCCGTACGGACGACGGCATCCGCGGGTTCCTCGTGCCGCGCGGGACCCCCGGCTTCACCACCCGGGACGTCCACAAGAAGCTGTCGCTGCGCGCGTCCGTGACCTCCGAGCTGACCCTCGACGTCGTACGCCTGCCCGAGGACGCGATGCTGCCCGGCGTCAGGGGGCTGAAGGGGCCGCTGGGCTGCCTCTCGGAGGCGCGGTACGGCATCGTCTGGGGCGCCATCGGAGCGGGCCGCGCCTGCTACGAGACGGCCGTCGAGTACGCCCGTACGCGCGAGCAGTTCGGCCGGCCGATCGGGGGGTTCCAGCTCACCCAGGAGAAGCTGGCCTGGATGGAGGTGGCGCTCGGCCAGGCCGGGCTGGTCGCCCTGCACATCGGGCGGCTGAAGGAGGCGGGGACGGTCACGCCGCAGCAGGTGTCGTTCGGCAAGCTCGCCAACGTACGGGCCGCGCTGGACGTCGCCCGCCAGGCCCGATCGATCCTCGGTGCGAACGGCGTCACGCTGGAGTACCCGGTGATCCGGCACATGAACAACCTCGAGTCCGTGCTGACGTACGAGGGCACGCAGGAGGTCCACACGCTCGTGCTCGGCGAGGCGATCACCGGCCTGTCCGCCTACCGCTGACCGTCCCGTCCCGATCCGCCAAAGGTTCGGCAAATTGCCGCGTATGACCTGATCAGGGAAGTGACCCCTGGGTTTGACCTGTGGTCCCAGGCGGGAATGTCTGCTCTCGGCGATGGGCCGAGTCGGATCCGATCGACAGGGTAAGGCCGCTCCAAGGGAGGTCGGACCATGACGACGCCGCGCTTGGCGATCACTTCGGGCTGGCTGACATTCGCCGGGATCCTGGCGATCGTCGTGGGATTGTTCAACGTGATCGACGGATTGGTCGCGCTGTTGCGGGCGGACTACTACCTGGTGACCGACCGCGACATCCTGATCCTCAACTTCACCGCCTGGGGGTGGATCTGGCTGATCCTCGGGGCCGTCCAGATCATCATCGGCGCGGGCATCATCGCCGGCCGGATGTGGGCGCGGGCCGTCGGCGTGATCCTGGCAGTCCTCGCCGCACTCGGCCACCTGGTCTTCCTCCGCGCATTCCCGATGTGGTCGGTGCTCGTCATCGCGTTCTGCGTGATCGTGGTGTACGCGCTGACCACTCCACCCCGAGGTTCCCGGGCCGCCTGACCGCGTCCCCGCGGGTCCGCTCGTCGGCTCTCGCGAGACAGGGACGCGGCAGGCTTCGGCGGCCGGTCTTCGGGTCGCTCGCCGAGGAGCAGCGTGCGCACGGCTTCGCGGCCGAGCCGTCGCACGCGCTTCCGGTTCAGGGCTGGTCGAACGGTAGGCCGGCGGCCTCGCCTGAGCACAGACAGAACAGGTGCCCCGCCGGATCAATGAACACCCGGAACCGGTCCCCTCCCGGCTGATGCTCCGACAGCACGGCTCCTGACTCCAGGACCTGAGCCTCGGACGCCGCCAGGTCGTCGACCACGAAGTCCAGGTGCACCCGGCGTACGGCCTGTGGATCGGGCCAGTCGGACGGCCGCGGATTGGTCACGCGCTGGAAGTCCAGCCGCCCCCCGCCGCCGACCAGGACGACGAAGTCCTCGTTCGACGAGAACGTCTCCCCACCGGTGAGGCGCCGGTAGAACTCGGCGAGTTCGCGCGGGTCGGGACAGTCGAGGGTGATGGCCAACAGGCCGGCCATGGGATCTCCTTGCGGGGGCTTTCGATCGTCACGGCCACCTTGCCATCACATCGCCGCGGAGGTCCGCTGGCCACGGGGGATTCCAGGCGCGCGGTGTACGGTGCCTCCGGTACGCTCATGAGGCAGCGGGGCGTTAGCTCAATTGGCAGAGCTGTGGACTTTTAATCCATAGGTTCCGGGTTCGAGCCCCGGGCGCCCTACCACTCATCTGGCCGTTGACCTGTGGTTTCTCCCTGTCGGGATGGTGTGTGAAGGTCATTTCGGCCCCGTGTCTGCTCCATGTTTGCTCGTTTGTCGGGATCTTGTCGGGACTGCTTCTCCACGGTGGGAAGGACGAAGGGCTGCGGGGAACGGTTCCGTAGCGAGCGCACGGCCCTCAGGACTGCCTGTGGCCGTAGCGTCTTCGGTGGCGGCCGCCGTGGTACGGCAGGACCCGTTGACCGACCTTCGGGCCGCCGCTGCGGTGGTCGCGGTGGGGCCAGTTATCTAGTGCCGCGTCAAGCAACGTTGGTCGTGTATTGACCGTGTTGGTTGATCCTCGCCTGTGTGGGCGAGCGACTCCCCACCGGGTGGTGGGGCGGGCCGCGGCCGGCCAGGGGACCCGTCGGGGGCGCCGTGATGGGGGCGTCGTCTGGGGTCACGCCGGGACGGTCCGGCACCGGGCAGGTGCCGTCCGGCTCGACGGTGCGTGATCACCACCGGGAACCGATTCCTCATGGGGGTGGTGATGGATCCGCCCG
>JBJMIW010000400.1:0-8769 GCA_045806665.1 Actinoallomurus sp. | reverse complement strand
GCCGCCGAGGATCTCGACGAGACCGTCATACCGACCAAGAAGCGGCGGTCGCGGCCTGCGGGCGACCCGGGCGTGGTCGTGGCCGGCGATCCGGACGTATGGGTGCGCCTGTCCCGGTGCTGCACGCCCGTCCCGGGTGACGAGATCGTCGGGTTCGTCACTCGTGGCAACGGCGTCTCGGTGCACCGGGAGGACTGCGTGAACGTCGGCAACCTCCGTACCCAGCCCGACCGCATGGTCGACGTCAAGTGGTCGCCGGGGGAGGACTCGGTCTTCCTGGTGGCCATCCAGGTCGAGGCGCTGGACCGGACCCGCCTGCTGTCCGACATCACGCGGGTGCTGTCCGACCAGCACGTCAACATCCTGTCCGCGTCCGTCGCCACCAACCGCGACCGGGTGGCGATCAGCAGGTTCAGCTTCGAGATGGGCGACCCCAAGCACCTCGGCCACGTCCTGAAGGCCGTCCGGAACGTCGACGGCGTCTATGACGTCTACCGCGTCACCAACTGAGGCGACGCCGACCGCCCCCCAGACCGACGGAAAGGCCCGGCCTCCAGGGGAGACCGGGCCTTTCGGCTCACGTCAGGAGAACTCGGCCAGGGTACGCTCGGCCTCCTCGAGCCACGCGCGGCGCGCCGTCAGGGCCTCCTCGGCGTCCTTGACATCCTTGTCCCGCCCACCGCTGCGCGCCTTGTCCAGGCGCGCCTCGAGCTGCTGGATCGAGGACCGCAGCTGCGTGACGGTGGCCTCGGCGCGTGCCCGGGCCTCCGGGTTGGTGCGCCGCCACTCCGAGTCCTCGGCCGCGCGTACGGCTTCCTCGACCCGGCGCAGCCGGCCTTCGAGCTGGTCCCGGGAGTCGCGCGGCACCATCCCGATCGACTCCCAGCGCTCCTGGATCGTGCGCAGCAGCTGACGGGCGGTGCGCACGTCGCGGATGGGGAGCAGGCGCTCGGCGTCCGCGAGGACCTTCTCCTTGGCCTCGGCGTTGTGCCGGAACTCGGCGTCGCGCTCGGCGAAGACGGCGGACCGGGCGGCGAAGAAGACGTCCTGGGCGCCCTTGAAGCGTGCCCACAGCTCGTCCTCGACCTCGCGGGACGCCCGCCCGGCCATCTTCCACCGGCGCATCAGGTCGCGGTAGGCGGCGGCCGTCAGGCCCCAGTCGGTCGAGCCGCTCAGCGCCTCGGCCTCCGCGACCAGGCGCTCCTTCTCCTGCCGGGCCGCGTCCCGCTCCTCCTCCAGGTTGGAGAAGTACGCCTTGCGGCGCTTGGTGAAGGCGTTGCGCGCGGTCGACAGGCGCTTCCACAGAGCCGTCTCGGTGGGCCGGTCGACGCGCTCGGCGGCCTTCCACTCATCGACGAGCTGGCGGAGGCGCTCACCGCCGTGCTTCCAGTGCGTCTCCTCGGCGGCGATCCGCTCCGCCTCGGCGACGATGCGCTCCTTGACCTCGCGGGCGTGGCCGCGGGCCTGGTCGCGGGCGACCTTCATCTCCTCGCGGCGCCGGCCGAGAAGCCCGGTAAGGGTGTCCAACCGCCGTGACAGGCTGTCGAGGTCGCCGACCGCGTGGGCCCCGGTCACGGACTCCCGGAGCCGGGCGATGCTGTGCTCGGCCTGCGCGGGGGCCAGGTCCGTCGTCTTCATCCGCTGCTCGAGCAGATCGATCTCGGTGACCAGGGCGTCGTACTTTCGCCGGAAGTACGCGAGAGCCTCCTCGGGAGCGCCCGCCTGCCAGGAGCCGACGGTGCGTTCGCCCTCCGCGGTCTTGACGTAGACGGTGCCGTTCTCATCGACACGGCCCCAGGGATCAGAGGTCACCGTCGGCCTCCCGGTCGTGGAGCGTGCCCGCCATGAGCGGCCGGACGTCCCGGGGGGAGCCGTCTCCGCCTCCCTGGCGCCGGATTCCCCAAGGATCGGTGGCGCTGCACACCGTTGCCTCCTGTTTCAAGGCCCGGGCCGTGCCTCGGGCCGCCGGACCCACCGTGGCGACCTCGGGAGCCGTACTCCCGCAGGCCACCCTAACCTTCCCCATTACCCCATCTTCGCGACGGTGAGGTGTTTTATTTCAATTTTCTTCTTTGGGGCGGTCATCCCGGACTGGGGATCGGGGGCGGTCGCTCCGGCCTTGGCGACCGAATCGACGACGTCCAGCCCCTGCGTGATCGATCCGAAGACCGTGTAGTCCGCGGGGAGCGGCGAGTCGCCGTACATGATGAAGAACTGGCTGCCGTTGCTGTTCGGCTGGCTGCTGTGCGCCATGGCGATCATGCCGCGCTTGTACGTCGCCTGCCCGGAGGCGTCGGCCTTGGGGACGTTCTCGTTGCCGAAGCCGTACGACGGGCCGCCGCTGCCGGTGCCGGTCGGGTCGCCGCACTGCAGCACCTTGATGCCGGTGTCGAGCCGGTGGCACTTGGTGTTGTCGAAGAAGTTCTTGGAAGCGAGGTATTTGAACGAGTTGACGGTGCAGGAGGCCGTCGTGCCGTCGAGCTTCGCGACGATCTTGCCCTGGTCGGTGTCGATCGTCATCTCGTACGTGCCCTTGACCGGTTTGACCGGCGGCGTCCCGACGTTCTTCGCGCCCGGCGCGGACATCGGCTGGTAGGCGCATTCACCGGGCTTCGCCGAGACGCTCGGCTGCGCGCTGGCCGATTTCGACGCGGACGCGGACGCGGCCGTGGGGGTCGTCTTCTTGTCCGACTTGTTCATCGCGAACGCGATGGCACCGCTACCGCCGGCGATCACTGCGACGGCGGCGACCGTGCCGATGATCTTTATCCTGCGCGTTTGCGCCTGCCGGGCCGCACGGCGCTGCATCTGGCGCTCGTAGCGCTGCCGGGCCAGCTGCTTCTTGCGGTCTTTACCCGCCACCGGTGTCGCACCTCATTGGTTCGCGTCATGAACAGGGAAACGTGCTGCGCATCGTAGCGTCCTGGCCGGTATTTTTCTGCGTGGCCCACAGAGGCCCGCAAATCGGTCCAAGACCGGACGCCTTGCGGCGCTCCCGCGTCTGTGTTCGCGGACGCCCTTCGGCGATGCCGCGTATGTCGTTCGCGGTCGGCCGCGTGCCGCCGGTACGCTCAAGCTGCCGGAAGCAGGCGCCTTCAGAGAGGACGATCGTGCTCATCGCCGGGTTCCCCGCCGGGTCCTTCGCGACGAACTGTTACGTCGTGGCACCCGCGGCGGGGGAGGAATGCGTGATCATCGACCCTGGGCAGGACGCCGAGTCCGGGGTCGAGGAGCTCCTCCGCGAGCACCGGCTCAAGCCGGTCGCCGTGGTGCTCACGCACGGCCATATCGACCACGTCTGGTCGGTGGCACCGGTCTGCGGCGCGCGCGACGTCCCCGCGTACATCCACCCGGACGACCGGGACCTGCTGGCGGACCCGGCCAAGGGCTTCCCGCTCGGGGTCGGGCAGCAGCTGCTGGGCGGGCTGACCTTCAGCGAGCCGGACGACGTCCGGGAGCTCGCCGACGGCACGACGGTGACGCTGGCGGGGCTGGAGCTGATCGTCGATCACGCCCCGGGCCATACGCCCGGGTCGGTGACGTTCCGGCTCGCGAACGATCAGGTGCTGTTCTCCGGTGACCTGCTGTTCGCCGGCTCGATCGGCCGCACCGACCTGCCGGGCGGTGACTACCCGGCCATCCTGGACAGCCTGGCCCGCGTGTGCCTGCCGCTCCCGGACGAGACCACCGTGCTGCCCGGCCACGGCACGCAGACCACGATCGGCCGCGAACGGGCGAGCAATCCGTTCCTGAAGGACATCGCCCCGATCGACGGCCCGCACAGGGGACTTTGAGAACACCACCATGAGCTCGAACTTTCAGGCCCCCAGAGGGGTCAGCGAGTACTTCCCGCCGCGCTCGGCGACCTTCCTGGCCGCCCGCGACGCGTTCGCCACGGCCGCGGCGCGTGCCGGCTACGCCTACCTCGAACTCCCGATCTTCGAGGACACCCGTCTGTTCGCGCGGGGCGTCGGCGAGTCGACCGACGTCGTCACCAAGGAGATGTACACCTTCGAGGACCGCGGCGGCCGGTCGATCACGCTGCGCCCGGAGTTCACCGTCGGTGTGCTGCGGTCGGTGCTGCAGAACGGGCTCCACAAGGGCGAGCTCCCGGTCAAGGTCTGGGCCACCGGACCGGCATTCCGGTACGAACGCGCCCAGAAAGGCCGGTACCGCCAGTTCTACCAGGTCGACCTGGAGGCGATCGGCTCCGAGGACCCGGCGATCGACGTGGAGACGATCGCCCTCGCCTGGGACTTCTACCGCGACCTCGGCCTGACCCGTCTCTCGTTGCACCTCAACTCCCTGGGCTGCCGAGAGTGCCGTCCGGTCTACCGGGCCGCGCTGCAGGACTTCCTGCGCGGGCTCGACCTGGACGAGGACACCCGTGCCCGGGTGGAGATCAACCCGCTGCGGGTGCTGGACGACAAGCGGCCCGAGGTGCGCGCCCAGGTGGAGAACGCACCGCTCGTCACCGACCACCTGTGCGGGGCGTGCAAGGCGCACCACGACCGGGTCCGCGAGCTGCTGGCCGACCTGTCCATCCCCTGGGTGGACGACCCGCGCCTGGTCCGCGGCCTGGACTACTACACCCGCACGACGTACGAGTTCGACCACCCGCTGCTCGGCGCCCAGTCCGGGATCGGCGGCGGTGGCCGCTACGACGGCCTGTCCGAGGACATCGGCGGCCCGCCGCTGCCCGGCATCGGATTCGGCCTCGGCCTCGACCGTACGGTCCTGGCGATGGAGGCCGAGGAGGTCGCCGCCGTGACCGAGCGAGGAGTCGACGTGTACGGCGTGCCGCTGGGCGAGGAGGCCGAGCGTAAGATCTTCGGCCTGATCGCCGAGTTGCGCCGTCAGGGTGTCGCCGCCGACATGTCCTATGACGGCAAGAAGCTCAAGGGCGCCATGCGAGGGGCCGGCCGGTCCGGGGCGGCGTACGCCGTCATCCTCGGCGAGCGAGATATCGCCGCCGGGTCCGCCCAGGTCAAGGACCTGGCCAGCGGCGACCAGGTCGCCGTCCCGCTCGCCGAGCTCGTGACGACGTTGAAAGAAAGGCTTGCTCAAAGATGATCCGCACACACGAGGCGGGCTCGCTGCGCCGGGAACACGCCGGGCAGCAGGTCGTGCTGGCCGGCTGGGTGGCGCGCCGCCGTGACCACGGGGGCGTCACCTTCATCGACCTGCGCGACGCCTCCGGGCTCGCCCAGATCGTGTTCCGCGAGGAGGACACGGCCCACGACCTGCGCTCCGAGTTCTGCGTCAAGGTCACCGGTGAGGTCCGCGTGCGCCCCGAGGGCAACGAGAACCCCGAGCTGCCGACGGGCGACATCGAGGTCGTCGCCTCCGACATCGAGGTGCTGAGCGAGGCCGCGCCGCTGCCGTTCCCGATCGAGTCGGACGCCAACGTCAACGAGGAGGTGCGCCTCAAGCACCGCTACCTCGACATCCGGCGTGAGGCTCTGGCCCGGGCCCTGCGGATCCGGTCCCAGGCGTCCTACCTCGTCCACGACGTCCTGCGCGAGCACCGGTTCGTGAACGTCGAGACGCCCACGCTCACCCGCTCGACGCCCGAGGGCGCCCGCGACTTCCTTGTCCCGGTGCGCCTCAAGCCCGGCCACTGGTACGCCCTGCCGCAGTCGCCACAGCTGTTCAAACAGCTGCTCATGGTGTCGGGCCTGGAGCGCTACTACCAGCTCGCCCGCTGCTACCGCGACGAGGACTTCCGCGCCGACCGGCAGCCGGAGTTCACCCAGATCGACATCGAGATGAGCTTCGTCGACCAGGAGGACGTCCTCCAGATCGCCGAGGACCTCGTCGGGCGGCTCTGGAAGGAGATCGTCGGCTACGAGATCCCGCGCCCGATCCCGCGGATGACCTACACCGACGCGCTCAGCCGGTACGGCTCGGACAAGCCGGACCTGCGGTTCGGCAACGAGCTCGTCGATGTGACCGAGTACTTCTCCGGCACCCCGTTCCGGGTGTTCCAGGCCCCGTACGTCGGCGCGGTCGTCATGCCGGGCGGCGCCTCCCAGACCCGCAAGGAACTGGACGGCTGGCAGGACTGGGCCAAGTCGCGCGGCGCCAAGGGTCTGGCCTACGTCCTCGTGCAGGAGGACGGCACGCTCGGCGGCCCGGTCGCCAAGAACCTGTCGGAGCAGGAGCGTGCGGGTCTGGCCGCCAAGGTCGGCGCCAAGCCCGGCGACGCGGTGTTCTTCGGCGCGGGCAAGCCGCACACCACCCAGGAACTCCTCGGCGCGGCCCGGCTGGAGGTCGGCCGCCGCTGCGGCCTGATCGACGAGTCCGCATGGGCGTTCACCTGGGTCGTGGACGCGCCCATGTTCGAGGAGACCGACGAGGGCGGTTGGACGGCCGTGCACCACCCGTTCACCTCGCCCAAGCCCGAGTGGGCAGACTCCTTCCAGGACAAGCCGGGCGAGGCGCTCGCCAACGCGTACGACATCGTCTGCAACGGGAACGAGATCGGCGGCGGCTCGATCCGTATCCACCGCGCCGACATGCAGCAGCGCGTCTTCGAGACCCTCGGCCTGAGCCGCGAGGAGGCCCAGGAGAAGTTCGGCTTCCTGCTGGAGGCGTTCAAGTACGGCCCGCCGCCGCACGGCGGCATCGCGTTCGGCTGGGACCGGGTCGTGATGTTGCTGGCCGGCCGCGACTCGATCCGCGACGTCATCGCCTTCCCCAAGGCGGCCTCCGGCTATGACCCGCTCACCGGCGCGCCGACGCCGATCACCGAGGAGCAGCGCAAGGAGGCGGGCATCGACGTCCGCCCCGAGGACGAGAAGCCCGCCGAGCCCAACGAGCCCGGCCACATCGTCCGCCCCTCCACCGAGAAGTACTGAGGGCCTGGTCGACGGGGGTCCCGCGTCGGGATCCCCGTCGTCACCTCAGTCCCACCAAAAGCTCCACATTGGCGCGCTGACGAGCCGCTCGGCATAGGTGGCGAAGACGACGCTCTCGTCCTGATAGATGTTGTCCGGGCAGGCGAGGAAGTGCTCCAGCGCGAGCCGGCTCGCCTCGTCCGGCCGGGGAGGGGCGGCGACCGAGACGTCGAGGGTGCTCCCGAAGTGGATGAGCCTGGCACCGAAGCGGTCCTCCCAGGAGCGGAGCACCGCTGAGAGCTCCTCGACGAGCATGTGGTTGTTCGCACCCTGCCATCCCAGCCACATGATTACATCGGCGCTCCGCGCGACCGGGACCAGACCGAGATAGTGCGCCGAACAGGCTTCCGTCAGTGCGACGGCCATGGCGTAGGCGTGTTCGTCCGCGTCCGCAGCCGGTGATGCCGCGGCCAGACCCGGCCAGGTGTCGAACGGCGGTCCGGGATCCTCGGGCCACGGCTCGACGCCCTCCGGCAGCTTCCAGTCGTCCTCGGGCGCGGAGTCCCATTCCGCCTTCCGGCGCCGGTGGTGCTCCCACTCCTCTGTGAAGTAGCTCGTCACGTCGACGTCCGCGCCCGCCATCTCGTCCGCGTCCTCGGCGTGCGGTGCGTCCAGGCGATAGTCGAGCAACACCGGGTACAACCCCGTGACGGTCCGTCGATCATTCAGACGTCGCCACCATGAGGCGGCGTCCCTCAGCGGTTCGTCACTGATCCACACCCCCGGCAGGTGACGATCAGGCCGGTCGCATGAGCAGTTGCCGTCCGCCGAGACGAGGTGACCCGGAGGCAGGTCCGTGGGCAGCGCGGCGAAGGCGTCCGCAGACGATCTTTCAGTCACGCGGCCGACTCTAGGAGCCGCCGCCGACAGGACCGGCCGTACCGAACGCTCGGCAAAGGCACCGCCGAACAGTACGTAAAGGGCGGGCTGGCGCGTCTGGGGGACGTTCACCGAGAGTTTCGGTCCCGAGCTGAGGACTCAGGTCATGCTGACGGCTACGGCGACCTCGACACACTCACCGTTCGCGCTGCTGTGGCTGCTCGTACGCCATTCGGCGCGGGACAGGTCTCGCTCGGTCATGGCCTGCGATCCTTCCTTTATGTCCGCTCTGCCAGCTTAGCGACGAACTCGGCCGACGCCTCGGGGCTCAGCGCCACCGCACGCAGATGCTCGAACGTCGACGCGCAGCGTTGCACGTCTGCGGGCTGGTCCAGGAACAGATCACCGGCCATGGAATCGACGTACACGACGTCCGGAAGGTCTTCCTGCCCGAACCGGAGGAGGGCGAACGAGCCCAGCATCCCCGGATGCGCGCCTGCATCGAACGGGATGACCTGCATGGTGAGGTTCGGTAGTGCGGCGGCTTCGAGGATCCGGTTCATCTGCTCCCGCATGATGTCGCTGCCGCCTACCCGGTGCCGGAGGGCGCTCTCGCTGACGATGGTCCAGAACCGCAGCGGATTCTCCCTCGTGAGCACGCGCTGGCGACCCATCCGGAGGGAGACCCGGCTGTCGACGGCCGCGGGGGACGCCTCCGGCATGAGCCCATGCACTATCGCCCGTGCGTATGCCTCGGTCTGCAGGAGCCCCGGCACGAACGACGGTTGGTAGTTCCAGACGGTGCGCGCCTCGTCTTCGAACTCGACGTACGTCGTGAGGCGTTCGGGAAGGTCGGCGTCGATCGTCTCCAGCCACCCGCGCTGGTCGGACTCGCGGAGGAGCGTGAGCAGGTAGGCGGTGCGCTCACTGTTCACGCCGTAGAGATCGAGCAGCGCGCGCAGCGTCCGGACCTGGGGACGGCTGAGCGCGTTCTCCACGCGGTAGAGCGTCGCCTGGTTGATCGACGTGCGTTCGAAGACCTCGTCCTGGG
>JBJMIW010000399.1:0-3655 GCA_045806665.1 Actinoallomurus sp. | reverse complement strand
TCTCGTACGCGTACCCGGACCGGGTGTCGAGCATGAGCGAGTCGCCCGCGCGGAGCGGGACGTCGCGCAGCGGCTCGGCCAGCTTGATCACGCGTTCTTCGTCGGCGTGTGCGATGACGAGGGCGCGTTCGCCGTCTTCGAAGGCCTCCTTGAGCATCACGACCTCGCCTTGCGTCTCGAACTCGAGGGCGGCGACGACGTTGAGCGCCTCGTTGAGCATGACCTCCTGGCCACGCTGCAACTCGTCGATCTCAATGCCCGGACTGACGTTCACCCGCAGCTTGCGGCCACCGGTGAAGATGTCGACCGTGCCGTCCTCGCGTGCGGCGAGGAACGTTCCGAAGGCGGACGGCGGCTGTGCGAGCCGGTCGACCTCCTCCTTGAGGGCGATGATCTGCTCTCGGGCTTCCTTGAGAGTCGCCACGAGACGTTCGTTCTGGCCCGTAACCGCGGCCAGACTTGCCTGCGCCTCGTGAAGGCGCTCATCGAGTACACGAACTTGTCGGGGGGACTCCGCGAGCTTGCGGCGCAGCACGGAGATCTCCTCCTCCAGGAAGGAGACCTGCGTCTGGAGGTCGCGGACCTCCTTTTCGTGCTGCGCCTTACGCGCCCCGGCATCGTCACGAGCGGCCACGCTCGTCACCTCCTCAGGCAGAGACGACGACCTATCTGAAACCCTACCTATCCCGAGCGCCTCCGTAACCTGGCCCGTGGGTACTCGTGTCGTGCGTGGGAAGCCTGTTCTCGATGAAGTGGCAGGTCCGTGGGACGGAGGACCTCCGGCCGAACCCCCAGGTCTTCGAGAAAAAGATCGCTCCGGGGCCTTGACGGCGCAAGTCCTCGGGTCCGGACACGACCGTTCGGGGCGGAGAGATTCTCGTCACTGTCCGGACATATCGGGTTCGTCGGCCGGCCGCCGGGGCATGGCTTCGGTCGGCTCGCCGTAGGCGCCCTTGGCGGGGCGGCGGCGCCGGGCCGGGGGGCGTACGCCGTCGGCGAGGCGCCGGGCGGTGGCCAGGAAGCCGGTGTGGCCGACCATGCGGTGGTCGGGGCGTACGGCGAGTCCTTCGACGTGCCAGGACCGGACGAGGGTCTCGAAGGCGTACGGCTCGGCGAAGGTGCCGTGCTCGCGCAGGGCCTCGACCACGCGGGACAGCTGGGTGGTGGTGGCGACGTAGGCGCAGACCATGCCGCCGGGCACGAGGGCCTTGGCGACGGCGTCGAGGCATTCCCACGGGGCGAGCATGTCCAGGACGACGCGGTCGACGTCGCTGTCGGTCAGGGTGTCCTCGAGGGACCCGACGGTGAGGCGCCAGGCGGGGTGCGGGCCGCCGAAGTAGCCCTCGACGTTGGCGCGGGCGATCTCGGCGAAGTCGTCGCGGCGCTCGTAGGAGGAGACGCTGCCGTGCTCGCCGACGGCGCGCAGGAGCCAGCAGCTGAGGGCGCCGGAGCCCGCGCCGGCCTCGACGACGCGCGCGCCGGGGAAGATGTCGGCGGCGGCGAGGATCTGCGCGGCGTCCTTCGGGTAGACGACGGCGGCGCCGCGCGGCATCCGCAGGGTGTGGTCGGAGAGGAGGGGCCGGAACGCGAGGTACTCGGTGCCGCCGGAGGAGCGGAAGACGCTGCCCTCGGGGCTGCCGATGATCTCGTCGTGCGGGATGGAGCCCTTGTGGCTGTGGTAGAGCTTGCCAGGCTGGAGCGTGACGGTGTTGATGCGGCCCTTGGGGTCGGTGAGCTGAACCCGGTCGCCGGGACGGAAGGGCCCGTGCGGGAGCTTGGGCATGCGGGAGCCGGCGGTGGAGGGTTCGGTCATGTTCCTAGGCTACGGCCTCGCCACGGTACGGCCGACGTCCTCGGCGGCGAGCACGCCGTACATCTCGCCGGAGGGCTCGACGAGGAGGTACTCGCCGGCGGGGGCGCGCTGGATGGCGGCGAGGAGGTCCTCGCCGGAGATGTCCGCGGGCAGGATGAGGCCGGGGTCGAGGGCTCGGGTGAGGGTGGCGGCGTCGACCCAGGGGCGGCGATGCTCGGGCGTGGCGTTGACGGCGGTCTCGCTGACGATGCCGATGGGGTCGCCTTCGTGCCCGACGACGACGATGGCGCCGGCCCGGGCCTCGCGGGCGCGGCGGATGGCCTCGGCGAGGGGCAGGTCCTGCGGGACGCGAACGGCGCGCCGGGCGAGGGTGCGGGCGTTGAGGAGGGGGATGCGCTCGCGCAGGTCGGCGACCCGGATGGCCTCGCTGGCGCCCATCCAGATGAAGGACGCGACAAGGGCGCCCCAGAGCACCGTGAGCCAGCGGTTGCCGCCGGCGACGGACATCGCGGCGCTGAGGGCGAGGACGGCGAGGGCGACGACGCGGCCGATCCAGCCGGCCGTGACCGTGGCGGCGCGCTGCTGCCCGGTGAGCTTCCAGACGCCGGCGCGGACGATCCGGCCGCCGTCGAGGGGCAGGCCGGGCAGGAGGTTGAAGACGCCCACCATGAGGTTGGCGACGGTCAGCGCCTCGACGAGCAGCTCCGCGACCGGCGGCAGGTTCGCGAAGTGGAGGACGGCGTATCCGCCGGCGGCCAGGCCGAGGGACAGTACGGGTCCGGCCGCCGCGACGGCGAACTCGCGGCCGGGGGTGTGCGGCTCACGTTCGATCTCGGAGACGCCGCCCAGGATGTGCAGGGTGATGGCGCGCACGGGCAGGCCGAATCCGCGGGCGACGACGGAGTGGCTGAGCTCGTGGACCAGGACGGACGCGTACAGCAGCACCGCGTAGGTGAAGGCGACGAGGAAGCTCTGCGGCCGGTCGACGATGCGCTGCGCGGTCGGCTCGAACATCACGGTGATGATGATCGCGACGACGAACCAGGTCGGCGAGACGTACACCGGGATCCCGAACGGCCGTCCCATGAGTATGCCCGGGCGGTGGGAAGGGCCGCGGTCGCGGGGGGTGCTGTCTGCCACGCTCGGAATGCTACGCGGCCGGTCGTCAAGGGGACCTAAGGGTGCGGTGGCGGGGTTCCGGCGCGATTCTGTCGCAGGTCTCCCCTAGGGTTGCGGGCATGACGGCCATCGAGACCGGCGCGGCCTCTCCCCGAGACGCCAGCGTGATCGGCACGTTGTCCCCGTCCCGAGCGGGCGATTTCATGACGTGCCCGTTGCTCTACCGGTTCCGGGTGATCGACCGGATTCCCGAGCGGCCGAGTCCGGCGGCCGTGCGCGGCACGCTCGTGCACGCGGTGCTGGAGCGGCTGTTCGACATCCCCGCGGCGGGGCGCACGCCGGCGGCGGCGCTGGAGCTACTGGGGCCGGAGTGGGATCGGCTGCTCGCGGAGGAGCCGGAGCTGGCGACGCTGTTCGACGGCGAGGAGGTCGAGGCCGCCCGCGCGGAGTGGCTGGCCGAGGCGCGGACGATGGTGGAGCGCTATTTCGCGCTGGAGGATCCGCGGCGGCTGGAGCCGGCGAGTCGTGAGCTGTACGTGGAGACGGTCCTGGATTCGGGGCTGCAGCTGCGGGGCTACATCGACCGGCTGCCCGAGCAGCCCTCGCCCGACCAGGCGCGGGGCACGCTCGTGCACGCGGTGCTGGAGCGGCTGTTCGACCTCCCGGCGGGTGAGCGCACCCCCGAGCGGGCGGCGGCGCTGGTGGCGCCGCAATGGGCCCGTC
>JBJMIW010000398.1:0-7636 GCA_045806665.1 Actinoallomurus sp. | reverse complement strand
GCGGCGTTGCGCGTTTCGGTGCCGCCGCCGTCACCGAAGATCCCGCCGATCAGCGAGGCCACGTACACCACGTCGGCGCCGGTCCACGGCCGCGGTGGCTGCAGCGCCGCGGTGTAGTCGGCCGGGAGCTTGGACGGATCGGTGGCGGTCCGGGCGACGTAGGCGTTCACGCCGGCCACGTAGGAATCGATCAGGTCCTTGGCGCGCTGTCCTTCGCCGCCGTAGCGCTGCGGCAGCGCGTCGACCTGTGCCTGCGCCTGCTGCCGGGTGTACGGCGCCAGCAGCAGCTGGTCGTGGTCCATCTGCTCGTCGGCGCATGACGGGCCCAGGAACGCCGAGAGCGTGCCCTCTCCGTAATGGCGGAGCACGTCCATGAGGAACAGCCGGTCCTCGGCCTGCGCGTAGCCCGCGCCGTACGCCATCGCGGCATCGGTCTGGCCGTAGACGTGCGGTATGTCGTGAGTATCGCGGTAGATGACGACGGGCTCGGCCGATGACGGGTGCTCCGTCCGGGTGATGTCGCCGGGCCGTACGCCGAAGGACTCGTCGTTGTAGTAGGTGCCGAGCGTGGCATCGGTCAGTTTCGGATAGCCGTACAGCAGGCCGGCGTACTCGCCGAGCTGGTCGTCGCTGGCCGGCGGACGTCGCCCGGTCAGCTGGAATCCGGCCAGATCGGCGGCGTTGACCAGCCCGTTCTCGCCCGGCGGGTTGATGCTCATCACCTGTCCGGCGCCGTAGTCGCCGGCCTGGTACGTCGGTGGGGGCGAGTACGTTGTGGCGGCCGCGGCCGGGGAGACCGCGATCACCAGCGCCACGGCGATCACGCCGCTCATGGCGGGTCTCATTGCAACACCTCCGCTGCCGCGCGGCGGCCGGCGCTCACCGCGCCGTCCATGTATCCCGGCCAGTAGGTCGCCGTCTCCGTGCCGGCCCAGTGCACCAGGCCGTGCGGTGTCCGGATCGCCGAGCCGTCGCCGTAGACGGTTCCGACGCCGGCGATCGCGACCGGTCCGCCCAACGACCACCGCTCATGCGTCCAGTCGTGCTCGACGTACTCGGTGGGGTCGAGCGCCTGGGGGCCGAATGCGGCCGCGAAGGCCCGCAGCACGCCGTCACGGCGTTCGTCGACGGGACGGTGCCCCCAGTCCCGCCAGGTGGCGCCTCCGATGAACGCCATGAGCACGCCGACGGCCGCGTCCGGCGGGCAGTTGTCGAAGCTGACCCGTACGGGACCGCTGTCCTGCACGCTCATTCCGGACAACCCGGCAGCGCGCCAGAACGGCGTCGGGTAGACCGCGTCGACCTTCATCAGCGCGCCCATCGACATCCGTTGCAGCAACTGCGCCCGTATCGGCGGCAACAGGGGATCCCACTCGATCGCGGCGGCCAGCGGCGGTGGCACCGCGACGATGGCGTGGGAAGCGGTCACCTGACCGCGGTCGCTGGTGACCACGGCCTTGCCGCCGGTCTGCGCGATCCGCCGGACCGGCGCGCCCAGCGCCACGATGTCACCGAGCCGCTCGGCCAGCCGTAGCGGGATCAGTTGCGATCCGCCGACGAACCGCGAGTCCTGCGCGCCTCCGGAGGTGCCGGCCGACCGCTCGAACGTGCCGGGATTGTTCTCGTCGCCCGCGGTGGCGATGTACCACAGGAAGAACAGCAGGGACATGTCCCGCGCGTTCCCGCCCACCAGCGGTTCCAGGTAGGACACCAGCAGGTTCGCGGTAGCGGGGTTGACGGTGTTGGCCTGGATCCAGTCGTGCAGTGAGGTGGCGTCCCACGCGGCGGCGTTCGGAGCCTTCCACGGCGCGTCCACCGGTACGTCCCGCGACATCTGATCGATCTTCAGCTGCAGGGCGGCGGCATCGGGCAGCACCGCGGGATCCGGCGGGACGGTTCCGGTGTAGCGGGTCGTGGTGCCGTGGGCGACGTAGACGTTGTCTCCCTGGTCGTACTCCTTGAACGTTGCGACGCCCAGTTCCCCCGCCAGTGCGAGGATGTGGTTCTGCGTCGGGCCGACGAACGCACCGCCGGACTCCACCACCGACCCGTTCGCGAGCGTGTGGTTCAGGACCCGGCCGCCCACGCGGTCGCGTGCCTCCAGCAACAGCACCGAGCGGCCCGCCGTGGCGACGTCGCGGGCGGCCACGAGCCCGGAGATGCCGCCGCCCACCACCACGACGTCCACCGTCGACGGCAGCGGGCCGGTCACGGCGGCCGACGCCGGGCGGCCGGTGACTCCCAGCGCGCCGCCCACGGCGGCCACTCCGGTCCCGGCGAGACCGCCGAGCAGGCGCCGGCGGCTGAACGTCGGCGGGTTCACGACGCCCTCCTCGTCAGGCTTCGGCTTATCGCCGCCGCGATGCGGCGGGCGTCGATGGCGATCTCCCGGAACATGCCGCTGACCGGGTTGGTGTAGCCGATGAAGTACAGGCCGGGGGCCGCGGGGTGGGTCCGCGCGCCGCGCGCGAGTGGGCGCCCGGATCCGTCCAGAACGCCGAGATGCCCGACCAGCGGCTCGAGTCCGCGCCGGTACCCGGTCGCCGTCACGACCACATCGGGCGCGATCGCGGTGCCGTCCGCCAGGCACACCTTCGCACCTTCGAACCCGGTCACCGCCGGCACCGGCTGCACCCGGTCGGCGAGGACGGCGTCCACCAGCCCGACGTCGAGCACCGGGATCTCGCCCCGCGACGCTCTGCTGAACACGCCTGGGCCTGGATCGGCCAGGCCCTTGTGGTCCAAGCGCGGCACCGACCTCTTGCGTACCGGCTCGGCGAGCCGATCGACGATGGCGGCCGGGACGTGCCGCAGGAGCATGCCCGTCAGCTGCGTGGGAATCCCCATCTGGGAGCGGGGCAGGACGTGCGGTGGCGTGCGCACCGCGAGCCATACCCGGGACGCGCCGTGGTCCGCCAGGTCGACCGCGATCTCCGCGCCGGTGTTGCCCGCCCCGGCCACCAGCACGTCCCGCCCGCGGTACGGCGCGCCGTTGCGGTAGTCCCGGGCATGCAGCAGCTCGCCGGTGAAGTGCTCGCGGCCCGGCCAGTCCGGCTGCAGGGGGGTGTGGTTGTATCCGGCCGCCACGACCACCGCGGCGGCCCGTACGGCGCCGGTCGGCGTGCGCAGGAGCCAGCCGTGACCATCACGCTCGATCCGGTCCACCCGCACGCCCTTACGGATGTCGAGATGGTGGTACGCCGCGTAGCGCTCCAGGTACCGGATCACGCCGTCCCGTGACACCCACCGGCCCTCCTCGCGCGGAATCCGGTAACCGGGGAGGTGGGACAGCCATCGGACCGTGTGCAGATGCAGCCGGTCATAGTGACCGCGCCAGCTCGCGGCCACGGTGTCGCGTTCCAGGACCAGGCTCGGCAGGCCGCGCGCCCGCAGCGCCGCCGCGGTCGCCAGCCCCGCCGGCCCGGCGCCGATCACGGCTATCAGTCGGTGCATCGGGTCATCGGCCATCGGATCCCTCGCTACAAGCCAGCCCCCGAAAACCGAACCTGAGTCAGCTTCAGTATTTGTACACTCGTCACGTGACAGCGGCAAGAGGGAATTCGGGGGTGCGCCGGGCACCGGTGCAACGCCGCAGCCGGGATCGCGTCCAGCGGATCCTCGAAGCGGCGTCGGACCTGATCGTCGAGCATGGGGTGGCCGCCGTGGGCACCCGGATGATCGCGGAGCGGGCGGGCGTGCCGGTCGCGTCGCTCTACCAGTACTTCGCGGACAAGACCGAAATCCTCCTGGCGCTGGTGGAGCGAGACACCGCCGAAATGGACACGGCGGTGGCCGAGGCGGTCGGCGCGCTGGAGACCGTCTCCGTACGGACCACCGTGGCCGCGACCATGCGGGCGTTCGTCACGATCTACCACCAGCGGCCCGCGTTCGTGGTGATCTGGTGGCGAGGCCGGGCCGACCCCGCGGTGTACGACTACTGCCGCGCGCATAACAAGCGGATCGCGGCTGACCTGTTCGCCTTCGCGCACGATGTCGGACTGGTGCTGCCCGACGTCGCCCCCCAGGTCGTCGAAATCGCCGTCGAGGTCGGCGACCGCGTGTTCCAGCTGGCGTTCGAACACGATCTGCGCGGCGACGAGCGGATCATCGCCGAAGGCATCGAGCTGGTCACCGGTTATCTGGAGCGCTACGCGACCGCTGAGGGCATCACCGGAATCCTCCAGCCCCGGCAGGACGTCCCGCATGAGCCGGACAGCGGTCGATAGGTTCCGATCAGCCGGCGCCAGGGGGGAGCAACTTGTCGATCCCCGCGCCCGGGCCACGTCTGGAACGACAACTACTCAGATGTCACCGCCCGGCAATGTCCGCGTGGTGCCGGCGCGACTGGCGGTGATGACCGACCGGGATGTGACGGTCTCTGGCGACTCGGAGGGTATCCGAGTCGCGCTCGGCCGGGACCGCACCTCCACCGACATGGCCGGCGACCTGTCGTTGCCGGCCGCCGGGTACGTGACCATGACGCCGGTCTCCGGACTTCTTGACCAGTAGGAGATCCGGTCAGTAGGCGCCTAGGCCACCGTCGGCGACAATCGTCTGGGCGTTGATCATGCGGGACTCGTCCGAGGCCAAGAACAGCGCGATGTTCGCGATCTCTTCGGGCCTGCCCACCCCGAACGGGTAGTCGTCCCAGATGAATGGCATGACCGGGGCAATGTTGGACGACTGCATGCGCGCCGCGGCCCGTTCCAGGGCCACGCCCGTCGCTCTGGCGCTTCCCGCTGCGCCTGGACCAGCCCGACGGACTGCCAAGGCGGGCCCAAGACCCTGGCCAACCGGATCGTGGCAGCCTCGGCAGCCGCGATCGCATCGCCAGCGACGGAAGGGAGCTGAAGACAACCCGCTGCAACGCCGCGGAACGTCCGCAGTAGCCGCGACGGTGGTGGCTGACAGATAGGTCGCACGCCAACGAGGAAGATCATGACAAGCCACCGGTAGCCCAGGGGCGAGGTGCGCTTCGGGGCAGTGGTGCGGCGCGTTTGCCTCCCGGCCCGAAGGCCGGGGGTCTCCACGCCGCGCAGCCGATGACCGGTGGCGTGGTGTCAGGGCGCATCGGTACCTGGCCGGTGCGCACCGGCGAAATGCCGACGCGCCGTCGACCTGACCGCGAAGGCGCTCTAATCGCTTCGCGCGTCAGCCGATGCGGGTGGTCGCGGTGATCTCCTCGAACACCGTCTGATACCGGGCGGGCTGGTCGGTCGTCAGCGTGACGTTGCATTCGTTGCGATTGGTGAACACGGTGTTCGTCGTAAATGAAAGCTTTTGGGCGCCCGCCTTCCGCGCATAGTTCGTACGGATCGCGGGTCGGCCGCCGACGGCGGTATCGCTGATCTGGATCTCCGTGGAGCCGATCTTGCGCAGTTGCTGCCGCAAGGCTGTTTTGTAGTTCGACATCGGGTAGGAGGCAGCTTGACAAAAGGCGTTCACGTTCGTCAGGAAGCCGGTCGATGACCGTGGCCTCGACGCCGGATCGGAGAAGGCGGCCGCGCCCAGGGCGGCCAACCTGCCCGGCAACTCACCCTTGTCGATGGGCTTCCAGTTACCGGGCAGCCCGAAGCTCACCGTTTTCGTCGCATCGCTGACGCGGTTGAAGCCCGAGGGCAACTGCCCTGCCGGTGCGGGAGCACTCGCCGAAGGCGTCACCGGATCCCCAGGCGCCATCTCATTCCCCGTCAGGTTGATCGACTCGTTGCCACAGGCGGTGACGGTGAGCACCACGCCCGCGCCCAGCAGACCCGCGATGATCGTATGGCGACTTATGCTCGCCCCTTTCGTCGGAGATCTCGGCTCCCCGGGGTGGCAGGGGCCCGGATGCGCACCGCTAAGACGATCACGTTGTGCGGGATGTGCGCCGCGTCGAGGTTGTCGAAAGTCCCTCGATCACCAGGAGCCTCTCTGAAATATCCCCTGTTACCGGAATCCGAACACGGCTCCGTCGAAGAGTTGAGGATCAGGACCTGCGGTAAGGGGACAGAGCGAGGGTATGTCGGAGTGCGGTCGCCTCCCGTTTGCCGGAGAGCCGCGCCGCTTGCAGCACCGCCGTCTGGAACTGGTGCGGTCCGGTCGCCTTCGCGGCGGCGTTCCAGTACCGGCCCGCCCGGGTAGATACCGCGATCAACGCTGTGACGTGCTTGCGCGCGTTCGCGGGCCATGGTGTGGTCCGCAGTGCTCGGATCTGGACGGTGTTGGCGGTGGCGATTTGTCTGGCCAGGATCCGCAGGCTGGTCCATGACCGGTTGGCGTGGGCCGCCGTCTGGAAGCGCTGCAGCGCGGTGTTGTAGGGCCGTACGATCCGCAGGTAACGCGTGGCCGCCTGGGCTTGTGTCAGTACGGACGCCGTGGCCCGCGGTGACGCGGGTGCCGCACCGGCGCTCGGCGTCCCGGAGGCTGAGGGCGTCGCTGGAGCGTTGCCGAGGCAGGCGGAGCAGGCGATCAATACTGCCAGTACGGGCCACAATGCCTTTGTCACGCGATTTTCTCCACTCTAGTGCGGTCGTGCCGTGAGCCGGCGGTTGCCGCGAAGGACCCGTAGGAGCCGGCGATGGCGCCGCTACCGCAACCGGACCGAACGCCACAACTCGGCCGCACCGACGCGACCGAGAGTACTGATCGCCGGTAGTCGAGATCGAAGTACCGATGTCGGGCCGGGTGAACCTACCGCGCTTCTTCCACGGTCACGGTGCGCAGGCCGTATTAGACCGACCCACCAGGTTCGGTGACCTTCGGTCACCGAGCGCCGTTGGCCGACTCCCGCTTCGCTTGGGGCGCTCTATACACGCTCACCGGCATGAGCGGACACTGTGTCGCTTCAACTGGCCTTACGGCGACCGTGGGATGGAGCTTGAGCGATGGCAGCGGCCGATCGGTCGATGGCCAGGACGTGGCCGATGGTCAGGCTCCCAAGATCGTCCCATAACGGTTCGACAGAGTTCCGGACATTTCGGACCAACGCGTAGCGTGCACTGATTGGCTTTACAGCATGCGCATGCCGATGGTGGAGCGGCCGTGGGACGTTGAACGTCTCAGGCGCCGGACCGTGTTGGCGTACGGCGCCTTCGCGACGGCGGCGGCCGCGCTCGGCGGCTTCGCCCTCCTCTCGCGTTGCGGCGCCGCAAGGCTGGACGATCGGGGTGGCCTGGCCGTACCCACGAACGACCCGGTCGAGGTCGTCTACTGCGCGGGGTGGAACGGCGCCGCCCGGGCCCCCGACCATCCGATCTCCGAGGCCCTCGCTCGTACCAGGGACGCCGCCGGGGAGCAGTACGCCGCGGTCTTCATCGTCGACGGTGTGCCACGGATGGTCGTCGAGGTCTGCTGGAGAGCACACCACGCCGAGCTCTGGAACCTCGACACCGGCGGACGGAAATACCGCGGCGTCGCGTACCGCCGCTGGCCGGACGGACGCCTCCGCCTGTTCGAGGTCCGCAAGTGGAGCCCGGAGTCGGACGGCGGCGAGCCGGCCTTCCGGGGCCGGATCCGCCGCGCGGGCGACGGATCGATCCGCAACGTCGAAACCTGGACCCGGGACCGCGACGGAGTCCGGCAGACCTACAGGGACTGGTCGCAGTGGCCGGAGGATACGCGTCCGCCGGACAACACCCCGGTGCCTTCACCCGGC
>JBJMIW010000397.1:0-9996 GCA_045806665.1 Actinoallomurus sp. | reverse complement strand
GCTCTTGCGCGCCGGGTCCACGGGCGTGTCGGTGCGTGTGACGTGTATGCCGCCGGCCGTCACATACTCGGTCGTCTGCTGCACGATCGGCCCCTCGATGTCGGGCCTCCCCCGGCGGAGATGCGTCACGACCGCCAGACGAAGGCGGTCGCTGCGGTGTCAGAGAATGCGTAACCCGCGCCGCCTAGCGGCGCCACCACCACTGGGTCGTCTGGGGTCGCACAGACCGAAGGCTACCTGGTACGAGCGCCGACGCGCCACCGAAGGCGCGGGCGGCGCCCGCGGAGAGGCCGAAGCCGTACGCTCCCGAGACCTAACCGAGACCCATCACTGATGAAATTCATGTTAAGAAATCCGATTATGACTGCCCGGAATGTCCCCTGGGCGGCCTTGTCGCGTATTTGCTGCAACAAGGAGGACCGTTGGCCGAGACCACCCCCAGGCCGCGCCGCGGCGATCGCAGCCCCTGGAATTGGCTGCTCGTCCTTCCGGTCGTCGTGCCGCTCCTGACCTTCGTCTTCAACAAGGACAAGCCACGACTCGCCGGATTCCCGTTCTTCTACTGGGCCCAGTTCGCGTTCATCATCCTCGGCGTCGGCACCACGACCGTCGTGTACCTGATGACGCGGGGCGGCTCCCGGTCGAAGGAGGACTGAGGAATGTCCAGCCAGCACCTGACCGAGATCATCGTCTTCGGTGCCCTCTTCGTCCTCGTGAGCGTGCTCGGGTTCGTCGCCGCCCGCTGGCGGCGCCCGGACACCATGCACACCCTCGACGAGTGGGGCCTGGGTGGCCGCAGCTTCGGCTCGTGGGTCACCTGGTTCCTCATCGGCGGTGACCTCTACACGGCTTACACGTTCGTCGCGGTGCCCGCCCTCGTCTTCGGCGCCGGCGCGGCCGGCTTCTACGCCGTGCCGTACACGGTCATCGTCTACCCGCTGGTCTTCCTGGTGCTGATCCGCCTGTGGTCGGTGTCGCACGTACACGGCTTCGTGACGCCCGCCGACTTCGTCCGCGCACGGTTCGGCTCGCCACTGCTCGCGCTGCTGATCGCCATCACCGGGATCGTCGCGACCATGCCGTACATCGCACTGCAGCTCGTCGGCATCCAGGCGACGTTGAAGGCGATGGGCATCACCGGCCACTGGCCGATCGTGATCGCGTTCGCGATCCTGGCGGCCTACACCTACCAGTCCGGGCTGCGGGCGCCCGCGCTGATCGCGTTCATCAAGGACGCGCTGATCTACCTCGTGATCATCGTGGCCGTGCTGTACATCCCGCACAAGCTCGGCGGCTGGAGCCACATCTTCGGCGCCGCGCAGGCGAAGTTCGACAAGACGCCCGCCCCGGCGGACGGCACCCTGCTCAACGCGAACAACCAGCTCAACTACGCGATGCTCGCACTCGGCTCGGCGCTGGCGCTGTTCCTGTACCCGCACAGCGTCACCGGCGTGCTGGCCAGCAAGAACCGCAACGTCATCAAGCGGAACATGGCCGCGCTGCCGGCGTACAGCTTCGTCCTCGGTCTGATCGCGCTGCTCGGCTTCATGGCCATCGCGGCCGGCATCAAGCCGATCACCGCCAAGGGCAAGGCGGACGGCAACACCATTGTCCCGCTGCTGTTCGACCACATGTTCCCGAGCTGGTTCACCGGCGTGGCGTACGCGGCCATCGGCATCGGCGCGCTCGTCCCCGCGGCGATCATGTCGATCGCCGCGGCGAACCTGTTCACGCGCAACATCTACAAGGAGTACGTGCGGCCCCAGGCGTCGACCCGGGAAGAGGCGCAGGTCAGCAAGATCGTCTCGTTGTTCGTCAAGGTCGGCGCGGTCGCCTGCATCCTGCTGCTCGACCCGCAGTTCTCCATCGACCTGCAGCTGATCGGCGGCGTCATCATCCTGCAGACACTGCCGTCGGTCGGCCTCGGCCTGATCACCCGGTGGTTCCACCGGGGCGGCCTGATGGCCGGCTGGGCCGCCGGCCTGGCGGCGGGCCTGTGGATGCTCTACCGGATCCCGAACCCCGCCACGCACAAGGCGCACTTCGGCGGCTCGGCGTACCCGCTGAGCGACCTCGGCTTCGACACGAAGGTCACGGTGTACACGGGCATCCTCGCGCTGCTGGTGAACCTCGTCGTCGCCGTGGTGGCGACGCTCGTGCTGAAGGCGGTCAAGGCCGCGGACGGCGTCGACGCCACCCGCGCGGACGACTACTACGCCGACGAGGGCGACCCCCGGATCGCCGCGGGCACCCGCGAGATCGAGACCGAACTCGCCTGACCCTTTGGTTCGCAACCCAGCGGCGGCCGTCCCCTCTTGGGACGGCCGCCGCGCTCGCCGAGCACTTCACAGCGTGACTCCAGGGGTCAATCGATGCGCCTTTGTTGAGGGGTCGATCCGACGATCCGGACCTTCCACCGGCGACCGTGTCAACGACGGTGAACTCAGGCCGGAGCGAGACCGGCGCTCAGCGGCGGGTGGCTTCGGGGAGGCCGTCGAGGAGGAGGTCGACGATGCCGTCGGTCACGGTCTCGCGGGGCACGTCGGGGTGATCGAGCCACCACTCCCCCGCGGCCTGGACCATGCCGACGGTGGCGTGGCTCCAGATGTGGACGCGGACCGGATCGGGCAGGAGACCCTCCCGGAGGAGGATGTCGGCGATCTCGCCCCCGAGGCCGCGGATGACCGTGCCCATCGCGCTGTGGGTGGCGGTGTCCTCGGCGCTGGCCCGGTGCACGAGGAAGCGGTACAGGTGCCGGTTGGCGGCGATGGCGGCGAGGTAGGTGTCGATCGCCGCACGTGACCGGGTGCGGATGTCGCCCGGTCGGAGGAAGGCGGCGCGGACGCTGTCCATCAGCGCCCGCGTGTGGCGTTCGGCGAGGGCCTGGTAGAGACCGGACTTGTCGCCGAAATGGCGATAGAGGATTGGCTTGCTGATGCCGGCCTCGGAGGCGATCGCGGCCATCGACGCCTCCGGTCCTTCCCGGAGGATGATCCGGTCGGCGGCCTCGAGGAGGGCCCGTCGGCGGCGCGGATCGCGGCCCGGCCGCGCGCTCGACCCCGCGTTGGCCGGTGCGGTCGACTCTGCGTTCGCCGTCGCGCTCGGCGCCACGTCGGCCCGTGGGCTGGGCGGCGCGGCCGGCCGTCGTGAGGAGGCCTTCCTACCCGCCGTCACGCTCTTGTTCGGGGTGTGGTCGTCGCCGGGCGGGGCGGTCCCCTCGTCTCGTGCGCCGTTGATCACACTCCGAGCCTAGTCCCGGTCCCGCTGACGGCTCCGGTCAGACCTTCTGACCTCAATCTTCATGGCCGAACCAGGCCTGACGCGTTGCGCCGGGCGAAATAAACAGGTTAGTTTCCTATTCGTGTCTGAGCCCTGGCCGCGCGACGGCCCGTGACCTTCTCACTCACCCCGCTGCGCCTTCTTCATGCCCGGCCATCGGGCGACGATGGCTCCTACCGAACTCCCAGGAGAGCGGCACTTCTGACCATGAGCATCCCGATCAGATCGGCAGCGCTCCGCCTTTTGGCGGCGACGGCGCTGACCTCATCCTTCGTCCTCACGACGGCACCCGCGCACGCGGTGACCAGCGCGTGTCACCCGCACGGGCGGGACCTGTCCGTCACCTTCCAGCCGATCGACCACACGGTCACCGACGCGCAGTACTTCCTCGCCCGGCTCACACTGGCCAACCGGGGCGGCCGGTGTGCGCTGGGCGGGGACTGGGCGCTGTACTTCAACTCCGTACGCCAGCCGGCCGCCGTCCTGTCGGGCGCGGCCGGGGACACCGCGCGTGCGCAGCTGGCCGGCCAGGGGCTGGCCGTCGCCAGGGCCGACAAGGCGCAGAGCGGTGACCTGTACGTCCTGAAGCCCACGAGCGGGTTCGCCCCGCTGAAGCCGGACGAGCGCCGCCAGATCGACATCAACTTCGAGCTGTGGGCGATCCAGAAGACCGACGCGCCCGCGGGCTGGAGCATCTCCTTCGGCGGCGGCCCGGCCGAGTGGGTGCCCGCCAAGACGCTTCTCGATCCGACGGATCCAAAGCAGACCAAGGCGTTCTCCGGCGACAACCGGCCGGTCCAGAGCGCGGCGACGCGGTTCGCCGATGACACCGCGCAGCGGGCGAACCTCGCCCTGCAGCAGCGGCTCGTCCCCCAGCCGCTGTCGGCCACCGCCGGCCAGGGCACGGTGGCGATCGACGGCCGGACCGCGATCCGCAACCCGGCCGCGCTGTCCGGCGAGGCCGACTACCTGCGATCCGCGCTCGGCGACGTGGTGAAGGGCGGCGCCGGCAAGGGCAGGACCGTCGTCCGGCTGTCGGTGAACCCGAAGCTGGACGTCGACCGCGACGGCAAGGCGGACGCCGAGGGCTACACGCTGCGCTCGACCGCCGGCGGCGTGGACATCGTCGGCACGGACCCGGCCGGCGTGCTGTACGGCGTGCAGACGCTGCGCCAGCTCATCCCCGTGTCGGCGTACCAGGCGGCGGCCCGCGGCGCCAAGCCGGCGGAGATCGCGGTGCCGCGGGCGACGATCGCCGATGCCCCGCTGTTCGGCTACCGCGGCATGGGCATCGACGTGGCGCGGCACTTCGAGACCAAGCAGACGATCGAGAAGTTCCTCGATCTGATGTCGTACCTGAAGTTGAACCGCCTGCACTTCCACCTCACCGACGACGAGGGCTGGCGGCTGCAGATCCCCGGGCTCCCGGAGCTGACCGGCTTCGGCGCGCACCGGGGCCTGGACACCGCCCAGAAGACGCAGCTGCATCAGGCGATGGGCTCGGGCAACGACCTCGGCGGCGGCGACGGCGTCACCGGCAAGGCCCGCAACGCGACCGAGGCCAACCTGGGACGCAAACCGGCGTACCAGGGCTTCGAGCAGGACACGCTCAACTTCGTCGGCAAGGGCAGCGGCTACTACACCACGCAGGACTTCACCGAGATCCTGAAGTACGCGAACCGGCGGCACATCCAGGTCGTCCCGGAGTTCGACTTCCCGGCGCACGCGCGGGCCGCGGTGCAGGCGATGGAACACCGCTACCAGCGCACCGGCGACGCGACGTACCGGCTGCTGGACCCGAAGGACACTTCACACCACGTCAGCGTTCAGGGCTACACCGACAACCTGGCCAACCCGTGCCTGCCGAGCACCTACGCGTTCCTCACCAAGGTCGCGACCGAGGTGAAGGGCCTGTACGCGAAGGCGGGGGCGCCGCTGGGGACGTTCAACCTGGGCGGCGACGAGCCGCCGGGGCCGGACCGCTGGCAGGGTTCGCCCGCGTGCAAGAGCAACCCGGAGACCGCCGGCAAGGACGACGCCGCGCTAATGAACTACTTCTTCACGAAGTGGAACCAGATCGCGCTGACGGCCGCGCCGACGACCGCCGGGTGGGAGGACGTCGTCCGTGACGACCCGCGGACGCTGAACCTCGACCACTTCATCGCGCTGCCCTGGCAGAACGTCTGGGGCTGGGGCCGGGAGGACTGGGCGTACCACTTCGCCAACACCGGCCGGCAGGTCGTCCTGGCGCACGCGACCAACCTGTACATGGACCTGGCCTACAACAAGGACCCGAACGAGCCCGGCTACTACTGGGCCAACTACGTGGACGAGAAGAGCACGTTCACGTACCAGCCGTACGACGTGTACGCGAGCGCCACCGAGGACCGGTGGGGCAACCCGATCACGCCGAACCCGAGCTGGGAGAAGCTGACGCCCGAGGGACGCAAGAACATCCTCGGGATGGAGGCCAACCTGTTTGCGGAGAACGGCAAGTCGGAGGGGATCCGGGAGTACCAGGCGTTCCCGAAGCTCCTCGGCGTCGCCGAGCGGGCCTGGAACCGCAAGACGCCGAACACCGCCCAGATGCCGGCGGCGTGGAACGTGTTCGAGAACACGCTCGGGCAGGTGACGTTCCCGCTGCTGTCGTTCTACAAGCCGGTCGGGCTGCCGGGCGTGGGCGTGAACTACCGCATCCCGCTGCCGGGCGGTCAGGTGCAGGGTGGGACGCTCACCGCGAACGTCCGGAACCCGGGCATGGCGATCGAGTACTCGACCGACGGCGTCTCCTGGAAGCGGTACGTCGGCCCGGTGCAGGCCGGACCGACCGTGCTGCTGCGCACCCACGCCGTCGACGGGCGTACGAGCCGAATCTCGCCGGTCGGCCTGCCCGCGTGGAAGACGGGCACCGCCTACCCGAAGGGCGCCCTGGTGAACTACCAGGGTGAGATCTACCGGTCGACGAACGGCAACACGTCGGCCGCTCCGGACGCGTCCCCCACCTCCTGGGCGCTCGTCCAATAAGATCGGTCGGGCGGCCGGCGAACAAAAGTCCCCGGCCGCCCGTCCTACATTCCGGCGGTCCGACCACGGCGTTCGTCACGGTTCGCATGACCTATGCTGTGGCCCGGTCCGTGTGGGGGCTCTCTCCCAGAGACCGGTCGGCGGGGTGTGCACCCGGCTCCGTCCGGATCTGGTCCCCGCTCAAGCCGTACCTCTCTCCCTGGAGGGTCCCCCGTATGATCACGCCTCGTCTGCCTCGCACCCGTGGTCTGAGCAGGTGCCTGGCGGCCGTCGCGGTGGTCATCGCGATCTGGGTGACGACCCTCGGGGCGGGACGCGTCAACCTGTACGCCAAGCCGGGCGCGCTGCCGGCCCTGTCGGTGTCGACCCTCGCCGCCCGCTACAAGGCCAACCGCCGCGCGATGGGGGCGGCGCTGCAGACGGCCCGCCGGATCCAGGACTTCGCGATGGCCCGGTCGCTGAGCGGCCTGCTTGCGCCCGGACGGCAGTTCCTGTCGTTCGACGCGCGCGGCACCGGCCGCACCGTGGAGGTCCTCGGCGACCTCGTCCACGCCCGCCGGGTGGCGATCCTCGTGCCGGGAGCCGACACGACGGTGACCACGTTCGACCGCGGGCACCGGCTGTACGCCACGCCCGGCGGCGGAGCACGGGCGCTGCTGGACCAGGCTCGGCAGATCGATCCGGGCACGGACCTGGCCGTGGTCGCCTGGCTGGGCTACAGCCCGCCCAAGGTCACGAGTGCCGGGGTCATCACCGACTTCCGCGCCGACATCGGGGCCGCCCAGCTGCGCGGCTTCGTCGATGAGGTCCACCACCTCAACCCCACGGCCCGTACGGCCCTGCTCTGCCACAGCTACGGATCGGTCGTGTGCGGGGAGGCCGTGGACGGCCTCCCCGTGAGCGATGTGGCGGCCTTCGGCAGCCCGGGGATGTCGACGTACAGCGCGGCCGGTCTCAGTACGCGGGCGCGCGTGTGGGCGGCGCGCGGCGCGAACGACTGGATGCGGCTCGTGCCGCACGTGCGGATGTTCGGCCTCGGATTCGGCACCGACCCGGTGTCGCCGGAGTTCGGAGCGCGGGTCTTCGCCGCCGGACCGGCCGGGCACAGCGACTACCTGCGGCCCGGCTCCGTGTCGCTGCGGAACCTCGCGCTGATCGCGCTCGGCCGCGGCCGTCAGGTCGCCCTCGCCTGAGACAGGCCGCCCGACCCCGCCTGCGCCCGATGTCGGGTCGCCCTCGCGTGCGCTGAAACCGCAGGCCATCGTCGTCTGCGACGAAAGCCTCCAGGTCATCCTTCTGCGGAAATAGTTAACAAATCTGACAGTCGTTTCGTCGGTTGTCAACGACTGAATCGGTCACGAAACTTGGCCGATTTCGGCTTCTCCTCAAACGGGGATTTCGGTGCTTAAGTAAGTCAAGCCTCCGCCCCCCTCCTCCAGGAGAGTCGATGAAATTCCCCCGCCTCGTCTTCTCCGCAGCATGCGCGGTGACCGTCTCCGCCGCCATGCTCGGCACGGCCGCCTCCGCCTCGGCCGCTGGCGCCAGCTACGTCGCCCTCGGCGACTCCTACTCCTCCGGCACCGGTACCGGGTCCTACGACCTGGACAGTTCCTGCCAGCGCAGCAGCAAGGCATACCCCGCCCTGTGGGCGTCCTCGCACGCCCCCGCATCGTTCAAGTTCGTCGCCTGTTCCGGTGCGAAGACTTCGGACGTCAAAGCCAGCCAGATCAGCGCCCTCACCACCAGCACGACGCTCGCCAGCATCACCATCGGCGGCAACGACGCGGGGTTTGCCAGCGTGATGGAGACCTGCGTCCTGGGCTCGGACTCCGATTGCCAGACCGCGGTCAACAATGCCGAGAACTACGCGAGGACCACGCTCCCGGGTAACCTCAACTCGACGTTCAGCGCCATGCGTACCGCGGCGCCGAGCGCGCACATCGTCGTGCTCGACTACCCGCACCTTTACATCACCAACGACACGTACTGCGTCGGGCTGGACCACACCAAGCACGTGCTCCTCAACCAGGCGGCCGACGTGCTCGACGGCGTGATCAGCACGGCGACGTCGAATGCCGGCGCCGGCTTCACCTTCGCCGACGTGCGCAACCAGTTCGCCGGGCACGAACTGTGCTCCGGCGACGGCTGGCTGCACTCGGTCGATTGGTCCGACTTCAGTAGCTCGTACCATCCGACGGCCACCGGGCACGCGAGCGGATACCTGCCGGTCTTCAGCGGCAAGACGTCGCTCGCCGCGGCCTCCAAGAGCTGAGGTCGAACGCCTCGCTGATGACCTGACCTGACGGCTCCGTCCGGTGGGCGCTTCGCCCCGGATGGAGCCGTCGGCATTGAGCGGCCGGGCCGCCCGCACAAAGGGGACCCGGCCGCACTACGATCTCCGCAGCGCCGGGACCCTCTCGGTGCCGGAGCGACTGCAATGGACCATCACGAACGGCTGCCGCCAGAAGTGGCTGAACTCTTCCCCAATGGCGGTGTCGGCCGGACACTGTCCGTGACGCTCCCGTCCGGATATGTGGTGTGGCCGGATCCGGGGTACCCCCAGCATCAGCCGGCCAAGCAGCCCGCCTTCTGGATCAGCGACGAGCCGGCGCCGTGCGCGCTCTGGTCACGGCTCCGGGCCGAACACCCCACGTCGGGCCTGTGGCCGGTGATGCTCGAGGACACCACGCAGCCGTGGTCGACCGGTCAGATCGCGCCCGAACCGGTCGACGAGATCGACAACTATGACGCGGCCGCGTTCATGGCCGAGATCTGGGCCGAATGGGACGAACCGGCCGCGGACATCACCCCCTTCGGCCGCTACTCTCCCGGCCCGGCTCCACCGGGTGAGCGACGGGAGGATCCGGACGCCCTCGCCGGCCGGTGCGTGGAAGCCCTCAGCGGTCGTCCCCTGGGGCTTGTGCCCGTCACCCGTGGCGCCGACGCCCTGACCGCCATGGGCTGGCAGGGCGCCCGGCACTACAACCCCTGGACCGCGCCCCTGTCCGCGGTCGTGCGCAGCTGGGAGGACCGGTTCGGCGCGCGTCTCATCGGCATCGGCTTCAACACGCTCGAACTCAGCATCGCCGCACCGCCGACCACCTTCCGGCACGCGCTGCACGTCGCGGCCGAGCACTGGACGTTCTGTCCGGAGATCATCCTGCAGGGGCCCGGAACCCTGGAGGGCCACGCTGAGGAGATCTGCGGCAGCGCTATATGGTCCTTTTGGTGGGAGTGATCCGGACAGCCGGCAAGGCACTCCGGAGCGCGGCCTTCGTCATGCCCTTCGACGACATACTGGAGACGGCACATGTCCGGACTGAGTGACAACGCCAAGGAACTGCTGCGCAAGCCGTACCACGCATGGGTGACGACGGTCCGGCCGGACGGATCCCTGCACGGGACCGTCGTCTGGGTCGACGTCGACGGCGACGACGTCATCTTCAACACCGCCGTCGGCCGGGCGAAGGAGCGGCACCTGCGCCAGGACCCGCGCGTCTCGATCAGCGTGCTCGACCCGAACGACGCCTTCCACGCCGTCAGCGTCTCCGGGCAGGCGCGGCTGGAGGAGGAGGGCGCGGACGAGGTGATCGACCGCCTCGCCAACAAGTACCTCGGCGTGGACCGCTACCCCTACCGGTCGGCCGACGAGAGGCGTGTCACCGTGCGCGTACGGCCCGAGCGCGTCATCTT
>JBJMIW010000396.1:0-15001 GCA_045806665.1 Actinoallomurus sp. | reverse complement strand
GTCCAGCGCGCTCACCCACGTGATGAGTCGGCGGCGGCCCGGCGTCAGGTGCGTGTCGGAGATGTGCAGGATCTTGATCGGCCGCTGGCCGGGCGCGAGGACCGGCACGTCGTAGCGGCGGAGATGGAACCAGTTCCGCTCGATCAGCGAGGCGTAACCAACGCTGGCGACCCCCGTACCGAGGATGCCCAGGGGGACCGCGTATCTCTTTAGCACGCTCCCCATCGTGCCAGAACGACGCACCGGTTATCGGCGAGCGCCGAACCCCGTAGGCAGGGCAAGATTGTCATCATGTTGAAGGAGAAGCTGCAGGCCGACCTGTCGGCCGCGATGAAGGCACGCGACGAGGTGCGCACCCGTACCCTCCGCATGGCGCTGACGGCCGTCACCAACGAGGAGGTCGCGGGGACGCGGGCGCGCGAGCTCTCCGACGACGACGTCGTCAAGGTGCTGCAGCGGGAGTCGAAGAAGCGCCGCGAGGCGGCCGAGGCATTCGCGGACGCGGGCCGTACGGAGCAGGCGGAGGCGGAGCGGGCCGAGGGCGTGGTCCTGGAGGACTACCTGCCGGCCCAGCTGTCCGACGCGGAGCTGACCGAGCTGGTCGCCGCGGCGATCGCGGAGACCGGCGCGGAAGGACCCCGTGCGATGGGCCAGGTGATGAAGGCGGTGACGCCGAAGGTCGCCGGCCGCGCCGACGGTAAGCGGGTGTCGGGAGAGGTCAAGCGCCAGCTCGCCGGCTGACGCGGCCGTACGGGCGACTCGGGAGCCGGTCCGCCCGGGCCGGAAGACGCGAAAGGTCCCGTGCGCGGCACACGCCGCGTACGGGACCTTCCGTCGTGGTCAGTTGCCGAACGGCCAGTTGGGGCCCTTGCCCTTTTTGCCGCCGTGCTTGCCGCCGTGCTTGCCGCGGCCGCCGCCCCCGGCCGCGCCGCTGCCGTTGCTGACGAACAGCATCACCGTGGTGTCCTGGTCGACCTGACTTCCGCTGCTCGGCGAGGTGTACGCGACGGTGCCCGCCGGCTGGTTCGAGTCGATGGCGCGCGGTGAGATCTGCACGGTCAACCCGGCGTTCTCGATCTGCTTCTGGGCCTGCTGCACCGGCATGCCCTGGACGTTGGGGATCGTCTTCTGGCCGAGCGTCCCGAAGTCCTTCACCGGCGTGTGGAACGACGAGGGGCTCACCCCGCTCAGCGCGCCCTTCATCGAGGCGCGCCAGATCGGCGCGACGTCCCTGCCGTAGACGCCGTAGTTGCGGTGCCCCCAGGGCGCCGCCGGGTCGCCGTACCAGACGGCGGCCGCGAGGTCGGGGGTGTAGCCGGCGAAGACCGCGCAGGTGAAGCTCTCACAGGTGCCGGTCTTGCCCGCGGCGGGCCGGCCGAGGCCCATACCGGCCGCGGTGCCCTTGGTGAGGACGCCCTGCAGGATGCTCGTCACCTCGTCGGCGGTCTGGGCGTCGATGGCGGTGGAGCACTTGGACTTCGGAACCTTGATCTTCTTGCCCGTCGAGTCGATCACGTCGGTGATCGCGATCGGCGTGCAGTACTCGCCGCGCGCGGCGAACCCGGCGTAGGCGGCGGCGAGGTGGGTGACGTCGATCTCGTTGGTGCCCAGGACCTGGGCCGGGTTCTGCTGGAGCGGCTTGCCGTCCGCGCGTTTCATGCCGAAGTTCTGCGCCATCTTGACGGCGTCGCAGAGACCGACCCTCTGCTCCAGGTAGGCGTAGAAGGTGTTGATCGACTCCCACGTCCCGGTCTGCAGGTTGGCGGACTTGCCCTTGGACTTCTCGGCGTTCTGGACGGGCCACGGCTCCGAGCCGTTCCCCTTGCAGTCCCGGTAGCCCGACACGGTGGTGCTGTTGGGCGCCGGAAGGGTGGTGCCCACGCTGATGCCCTGGTCGAGGGCGGCCGCCAGCGTGAAAATCTTGAAGGTCGACCCGGCGGAGTAGCCGAGGTTGCCGCCGTGCGAGTAGTCCGCGGCGAGGTTCAGCTGGGTCTCGCCCTTCTTCGTGTCGGCGCCGTAGGTCCGGCTGACCACCATCGCCTTGATCTCACCGGTGCCGGGCTTGACCATGGCCTCGGTGGCGGTCCTGTTGCTGGAGGGACGGTTGCTGAGCGCCTGCTGCGCGGCTTTCTGCGCCTGCATGTCCAGCGTGGTGCGGATCGTCAGACCACCCCGGTACAGCAGCCGCTCGCGGTCCTTCTGCGTCTTGCCGAACGCGGGGTTGCCGAGGATCTCGTTCTTCACGTACTGGCAGAAGAACGGCGCCTTGCTGTCGACGCAGTCGCTCTTGGGCATCTTGGGGTGGAGCTTGATCGGCTGGGCGGCGGCCTGGTCGGCCTGCTTCCTGGTGATGATCTTGAGCTCGGCCATGCGGTACAGCACGGTGCTCCGCCGCTCCCGGGCGTGATCCGGGTAGATCGTCGGATCGTAGTAGCTCGGGCTGTTGGTGATGCCGGCCAGCAGCGCCGCCTCCGGAAGGGTCAGCTGATTGGCGTCCTTGCTGAAGTAGCGCTGGGCGGCGGCCTCGATGCCGTACGCGCCGGCGCCGAAGTAGGCGATGTTCAGGTAGCCCTGCAGGATCTGGTCCTTGCTGAGCCGCTTCTCGACGTTGACGGCGTACCGCAGCTCGCGCAGCTTGCGCCCGAACGTCGGGGCCTTCGCGGCCTCGATCTCCTTGTCGGTGTCCGCGCTCTCGACCAGCAGGTTCTTCACGTACTGCTGGGTCAGCGTCGAACCGCCCTGCTTGACGCCCCCCTGCTGGGCGTTGGTGATCAGTGCGCGGGCGGAGCCCTTCGCGTCGAGCGGGCCGTGGTGGTAGAAGCGGGAGTCCTCGATCGCGACGACCGCCTTCTGCATGATCGGGGCGACCTGGTCGAGGCGTACCGACTCGCGGTTGTGGTGGTAGAACGCCGCGACGAACTGGCCGTCCGCGGAGTAGACCGTGGTCCGCTCCGGCGGTGGCTGGATGTTGAAGCCGTCCGGGAGGTTCTGGAAGCTGTCGGCGGCGTCCCGCGTCGCCATGCCCGCGCTGCCAACGGCCGGCAGGGCGATGAGGCCGACCAGGACTCCGGCCACGAGCGCCGCCCCGAGCAGGCGTAGCAGCTTGACGATGGCGGGTTCCTGATCTGCTTTCTCACCTGTCACGGGACATAGGTTACGCGGGACGAGAGGGGCATACGGGACACCTCGCCGAGTCAGATGACTAGTTCGTTGCCGTGACATGGCCCGTAGGGGCTATCTCAAGAATGGACCCATCGGGGGCTGTTGAAGAGCCGCGCTCTTCCGTAAGTTTCTCCCCACGGCTTTCGTATGGCGGCCTGACGTCCGCGCCCGTCCGGCCGGGGCTCGCAAACGACAACCGACCCAAGGGGAGTGGGGCCAAGATGTGGATCACGGATTGGACCGCCCGCGCCGCCTGCCGTAACGCGGATCCCGACGCGTTGTTCGTGCAGGGAGCGGCTCAGAACCGGGCCAAGCTGATCTGCCGCGGCTGCCCGGTGCGTACCGAGTGTCTTGCCGACGCTCTCGACAACCGCATCGAGTTCGGTGTGTGGGGCGGCATGACGGAACGCGAGCGCCGTGCGCTCCTGCGTCGGCGCCCGGACGTCTCGTCGTGGCGAGAGCTCCTGGAGACCGCCAAGGAGCAGTACGAGCAGACGCAGGACCCGGACGAAGAGCTCGTCGCGAGCTGATCCGGCGAGTCGACGGCCTGGCCGCGCCCGGCCGGCCAGGCTGCTCTCACCGCACCGCCTGAAGGATCAGGCGGCCGGTTCCTCCAGCTCGCCCGCGAGCTCTCGCGCGATGCACCGGAGTCCCGCGAGGTCGTGGACGTCCTCGGCCATGGCGGCGACCGTGGCCTTCGGCACGTTCGGGTGCGACGAGGTGAAGCTCTCACACAACCGTGCCTCGCGTGCGGTCAGCTGCATGCGCTCGGCGTGCAGGCGCAGCAGCGCGGCGGCGAGCGGATGCGCGCCGCGGTCCTCCAGCATCTCCGCCGCGGCCTGGCTCCGTACGGCGGACAGGTGCGAGGCGTCGGACCGGTGCACCCGGTTGACGACCATCCCGGCCAGCGGCATCTCGTCCTCGGCCAGGCGCTCGACGAAGTAGGACGCCTCCCGCAGCGCGTCCGGCTCCGGGGCCGCGATCACGAGGAAGGCGGTGCCGGGCGCCTGCAGCAGCCGGTACGTCTGGTCCGCCCGCTCGCGGAAACCGCCGAACATCGTGTCGAAGGCCAGTACGAACGTCTGGACGTCCTTCAGTAGCTGGCCGCCGAGGACCTTCGTGATCGCGTTCGTGAACATGCCGAAGCCGGCGGTCACGACCTTCAGCCCGAACCGTCCGCCCGCCTTCGCGGGGGCCATGAGAATTTTGATCAGTCGGCCGTCGAGGAACCGGCCCATCCGCTCCGGTGCGTCCAGGAAGTCCAGCGCCGACCGGGACGGCGGCGTGTCGACGACGATGAGGTCCCAGGCGCCGGACCGGTGCAGCTGGCCCAGCTTCTCCATCGCCATGTACTCCTGCGTGCCCGACAGGCTGGACGACAGCGACTGGTAGAAGGGGTTCGCCAGGATCTGCCGTGCGCGTTCGGGCTCGGCGTGCGCCTCGACGATCTCGTCGAAGGTGCGCTTCATGTCGAGCATCATCGCGTGCAGCTCGCCGTCGACGCCCTCCACCCGGCTCGGGGTGTTGTCCAGCTCGCTGAGCCCGAGGGCCTGGGCGAGCCGGCGGGCGGGGTCGACGGTCAGCACGACGACGTCGCGCCCGCGTTCGGCGGCGCGGACCCCGACGGCGGCGGCCGTCGTGGTCTTGCCCACCCCACCCGACCCGCAGCAGACGATGATCTTCGTGTTGGGGTCGTCGATCAGGTCGTCGACGCAGAAGTCCGGCGGGGTCTTCTCGGCTTCGGTGGTCACGCGGCTCCCTGCCTCCTGAGATCGGCGGCGAGCTCGTACAGGCCGGCGAGGTCCATGCCGTCGCTGAGCTGCGGCAGCTCGTAATGCGGCACCTGCGCCTCGGCGAGGCTGGCCTTCTCGCGCTCCTGCAGGGCGGTACGCCGCGCGTGGTCGGCGCCCTCGAGAGCGAGGGCGTCGGCGATCTCGGCGGTGCGGTCCTCGATGCCGGCGGCCTTGATCCCCATCCGGATCGCCTCGACGTCGAGCTCGTCGCACGCCGCGCGAGCGAGGTCCTCCTCGGGCAGCAGCGGCGGGCGCACCATGTTGGTGACCAGACCGCCGACGGGCAGGCCGATGTTCCGCAGCTCCGTGATCCCGTCGAGGGTCTCCTGGACCGGCATCTCCTCCAGGAGCGTCACGAAGTGCACCGCCGTCTCGGGGCTGCGGATGACCTTCATGACGGTGTCCGCGTGGTTCCGGATCGGGCCCATCTTCGCCAGCCCCGCGACCTCGGCGTTGACGTTGAGGAACCGGGCGATGCGGCCGGTCGGTGGGGCGTCCATCACCACCGCGTCGTACACGAACCGCCCGCGCTTGTCGCGGCGGCGCACGGCCTCGCTCGCCTTGCCGGTGAGCAGGACGTCCCGCAGGCCCGGGGCGATCGTGGTCGCGAAGTCGATCAGGCCCAGCTTGGTCAGCGCCTTGCCCGCCCGTTTGAGGTTGTAGAACATCTCGAGGTACTCGAGCATCGCCTCTTCGGGGTCGACGGCGAGGGCGTACACGTCGCCGCCGTCGGGCGCGACCGCGACCTTGCGCTCTTCGTACGGGAGCGGCGGGCAGTCGAACAGCTGGGCGATCCCCTGCCGGCCCTCGACCTCAATGAGCAGCACCTTCCGGCCGCCCGCGGCCAGCGCCAGGGCGAGAGAGGCGGCCACCGTGGTCTTGCCGGTACCGCCTTTACCAGTGACGACGTGCAGCCGTACACCGTCCCAGTCGGTGTCTCTCGCGCTCACCCTTGTGAGGTTATCGTCCGTCCGCCGAGGCGTTCGCAGCGCCTGCAAGTGACGTCTGACACCTCAGCGGATCCGGCGACTAGTGTCGGACATGAGGGAATCGGCCGTCAGAAAGGTGAGCGCCGTGGCTGCAGCCGTATTCGTGCTCCTAGGGATCCTCGGATTCATCATCCTGATCGTGATCCTGTCATCGATCAAGGTCGTTCAGCAGGTCGAGCGCGGCGTCGTGTTCCGCCTCGGTCAGGTGCAGTCGCACTTCCGGCCACCGGGCCTGACGCTGATCTTCCCCGTGATCGACCGGATGACGAAGGTCAACATGCAGACGGTGGCCATGGGCGTACCCGCGCAGGATGGCATCACCCAGGACAACGTCAGCGTCCGCGTCGACGCGGTCGTCTACTTCCGGGTGATCGATCCGGTGAAGGCGATCGTCAACGTGCAGAACTACAACTGGGCGATCTCGCAGGTGTCCCAGACGTCACTGCGTTCGGTCATCGGGCGGGCGGACATGCAGCAGCTGCTGTCCGACCGCGAGACCATCAACGCCGAGCTCCGCCAGATCATGGACGCCATGACCGAGGCGCCGTGGGGCGTCAAGATCGAGCGAGTGGAGATCAAGGACGTCTCGCTGCCGGAGGGGATGAAGCGGTCGATGGCGCGCCAGGCCGAGGCGGAGCGGGAGCGCCGGGCCCGCATCATCACCGCCGATGGTGAGTTCCAGGCGTCCAAGCGGCTGGCGGCCGCGGCCGAGGTCATGGCCCAGGACCCCGCCTCCCTCCAGCTGCGGTTGCTGCAGACGGTCGTCGAGGTCGCCGCCGAGAAGAACAGCACGCTCGTCATGCCGTTCCCCGTTGAGCTGCTGCGCTTCTTCGACCGCGCGGCGGGCGGGGACCAGACGCCGCGCGAGGGCACGCCGCGGACCGACCTGGCCGAGCGCCTCGCCAAGGCCGAGGAGGAGCTCGCCCAGGCCGGCGAGCCGGCGTCGATCGACTCCGCCACCGAGGTGCCGCCCGTGCCCGGCCTGGAGACGATGGAACAGCCCGGCATCGCGGCACCGCCCCTGCGACACGAAGAGCCGCCCGCACAGCGGTAATAGGGTTCCCCCATGAAGAAGTGGGAGTACGCGACCGTTCCACTGCTCGTGCACGCGACGAAGCAGATCCTCGATAACTGGGGCGAGGACGGGTGGGAGCTCGTCACCGTCATCCCCGGCCCGAACCCCGAGAACCTCGTGGCCTACCTCAAGCGGGAGAAGCAGTGACGCCGGAGGATCGGGTGCGGGAGCTCGGGCTGGAGGTCCCGGACGTCGTGGCGCCGCTGGCGTCGTACGTCCCGACCGCGCGGTCCGGGAACCTGGTCTACACGTCGGGGCAGCTGCCGATCATCGACGGCAAGCTGCTCGCGACCGGCAAGGTCGGCGCGGAGGTCGGCGAGGAGCAGGCGGTCGAGCTGGCCCGTACGGCGGCGCTGAACGCGATCGCCGCCCTGAAGGCCGAGATCGGCGAACTGTCGCGGGTACGCCGGATCGTCAAGGTCGTCGGCTTCGTGGCCAGCGCGCCGGACTTCTTCGGCCAGCCGCAGGTGATCAACGGGGCCAGCGACCTGCTGGGCGAGGTGTTCGGCGACGCGGGCCGGCACGCGCGCAGCGCGGTCGGCGTCGCGGTGCTGCCGAAGGACGCGCCGGTCGAGGTCGAGATCATCGCCGAGGTCGAATAGCGTTCGGCCCAGAAGCCCTGCGGGACGTCGTCCTGGCCGGACGACGTCCCGGCTCATCCTGAACGAGGAGGCCCCGTTGGCGGACGCCCCTGGCCTTCGGCTGCCGGACCGGCTGGCCGAGCGCGCGCGCGACATCGAGGAGGGCCGGGCGGAGCCGGCAGTGCCACGGGACGCCTCGACGGTCGTCCTGCTTCGCGATGCCACCGGCGGCGGCATCGAGGTCTACATGCTGCGCCGGGTGACGTCGATGACGTTCGCGCCAGGGGCGTACGTCTTCCCCGGCGGGTCGGTCGACGCGCGGGACGGCGACCGTACGGTGGGCTGGTCCGGGCCGTCGCCCGAGGAGTGGGGCGCGGCCTTCGGGGCCGGGGAGACCCTGGCCCGGGAGCTGGTCTGTGCGGCCGTACGCGAGACGTTCGAGGAGTCGGGCGTCCTCCTCGCCGGGCCCACGCCGGACACGATCGCCGGGGACATCAGCGGCGACGACTGGGAGGCTGACCGTCAGGCCCTGCTCGATCGTTCGCTGTCGCTCGCCGCGCTGCTGGACAAGCGCGGGCTGGTGCTGCGCGGCGACCTGCTGCGCCCCTGGGCGCACTGGATCACGCCGGTGATCGAGGAACGCCGGTACGACACGAGGTTCTTCGTGGCGGCGCTGCCGGCGGGGCAGCGGACCCGCGACGTGAGCACCGAGTCCGACCGGGTGGCGTGGGTACGCCCGGGCGAGGCGGTCGAGGCCGCCCGGCGCGGCGAGATGGCGCTGCTGCCGCCGACCATGGTCACGCTCACCGAACTGGCGGCGTACGACTCGGTCGCCGCGGTGCTCGGCGCCGAGCGGGAGGTACACCCCCGGCTGCCGGAGACGCGGGTGACCGGTGACGGCGCCTACCTCATCCTGCCCCCGGAGTTCGACGTCCCCGGAGCGCGGCTGTGACCGGGATCGACGGGACGGGCACGGAGCGGGCCCGGTGCGTGCTGGCGCCGAACCCCTCGCCGATGACCCTGGACGGCACGAACACCTGGGTGCTCCGCGAGCCTGGGGCCGAGCGGTCGATCGTCGTCGACCCGGGACCGGAGCATGAGCAGCACCTGCGCAGGGTCGCCGCCGAGGCGGGGCGCGTGGCCCTCGTGCTGCTGACGCACGGCCATCCGGACCACGCCGAGGGCGCGCGGCGGTTCGCCGAGCTGGCCGCCGAAGGTTCCCGTCCCGTTCCCGTCCGGGCCCTCGACCCGGAGCTGCGGCTCGGCGACGAGGGCTTGGGCGAGGGCGACGTCGTCGAGCTGGACGGGCTCGAGCTGCGGGTCATGGAGACGCCGGGCCACAGCCCCGACTCGCTGTGCTTCTGGCTGCCGGGCGACCGGGCCGTCCTGACCGGCGACACCGTCCTCGGCTACGGGACCACGGTGGTCCACCGTCTCGGGGACTACCTGTCCTCGCTCGACCGGCTGCGGGCGACGGCCGAGGGGACCCGCGTGATCCTGCCGGGTCACGGCCCCCGGCTCGACGACCCCGTCGGCGCGCTCGACCACTACATCGCCCACCGGCGCGAACGCCTGCAGCAGGTCGAGGACGCGGTGGCGGCCGGGGCCCGTACGGCCCGGGAGGTCGTGGAGCGGGTGTACGCCGACGTCGACCGGTCGCTGTGGCCGGCCGCCGAATGGGCGGTCCAGGCCCAGTTGGACTATCTCGCGGAGCGGGGGGTCATCTAGCGCGAGCGCTTGCGGAGGCGGTCGATGTCGAGGACCTGGACGGCACGGGCCTCGATCCGCAGCCAGCCGCGCTGGGCGAAGTCGGCGAGGGCCTTGTTCACCGTCTCGCGGGACGCGCCGACGAGCTGGGCGAGCTCCTCCTGCGTCAGGTCGTGGTGGACGTGCAGGCCGCCCTCGCCCGGCTGGCCGAACCGCTCGGCGAGGTCGAGCAGGGCCTTGGCGACCCGGCCGGGCACGTCCGTGAAGACGAGGTCGGCCATGTTCTCGTTGGTCCGGCGCAGGCGCTGGGCCAGGGCGCGCAGCAGGTGGATGCTGATCTCGGGGTGGCCCTTGAGGAACGGCCAGAGGTCGGTGTGGCCGACCCCGGCGAGGCGCGACTCGGTCACCGCGATGGCGCTGGCCGTGCGGGGTCTGGGGTCGAACAGAGACAGCTCGCCGAACATCTCGGACGGACCGAGCACGCTGAGGAGGTTCTCCCGGCCGTCGGGCGCCGTGCGGGTGAGCTTGATCTTGCCGTCGAGGACGACGTAGAGCCGGTCGCCCTCCTGGTCCTCGGAGAACAGCGTCTGACCGCGTGAGAGGTGGACCTCTGACACTATCGCGCGTAGCGCCTTCGCCCCCTCCTCGTCGAGTGCTTCGAACAGTGGGGCTCGTCCCAGAACCTCCACGTCGCGGTCGTTCACATTTCCTCCTTGCTTTCGTACGACCACAGTGTGACGCACATCGCAGGATGAGTTTGGGGCGACCCCCCCGTTACCCTTGCGTTCGTGCCACGCAAACCGGAGTCGCATCTCGCCCTCGTACGCCGGGCTCGCCGGATCAATCGAGAACTTGCGGAAGTGTACCCGGATGCGCACTGTGAACTTGATTTCGACAGTCCGTTCCAGCTGCTGGTTGCGACGATCTTGTCCGCGCAGACGACGGACAAGCGAGTCAACATGGTCACTCCGACCCTCTTCGCTCGCTATCCGGCCGCCGCGGACCTCGCGGCGGCCGAGCGCGAGGAGGTCGAGAAGATCATCCAGTCGACGGGCTTCTTCCGGGCCAAGACCAACAGCCTGCTGAAGCTCGGTCAGGAGCTGTGCGAACGCTTCGGCGGCGAGGTGCCGCGCACCATCGAGGAGCTCGTGACGCTGCCCGGCGTGGGTCGCAAGACCGCCAATGTGGTGCTCGGCAACGCCTTCGACGTGCCGGGCATCACGGTCGACACGCATTTCCAGCGGCTCACCAGGCGGTTCGGCTGGACCACCGAGACCGATCCCGTGAAGATCGAGTATGAGGTCGGGGAGCTGATCCCGCGTAAGGACTGGACGATCCTGTCCCACCGGCTGATCTGGCACGGGCGGCGGATCTGCCATGCCCGGCGCCCGGCCTGCGGCGCCTGCCCGCTGGCCCGGCTCTGCCCGTCGTACGGCGAGGGCCCGACCGACGAGGAGACCGCCCGCAAGCTGGTGAAACCCGGTCCGTTCTCGTGACCGGGAAGGATCTAGAGCCCGATTCGGTTGAACCTTCAATGATGTCGGTCGAGCCTTCGATGGAAGCGGACTGCCCGGAGTGGCTGCGCGACTTCGCGGCCAAGGCCCCCCGGATGCACGTCCCCGCCCTGTTCCGTCCGCCCGTGAACGGCGCCCGCGCCGCCGCGGTGCTCATCCTGTTCGGTGAGGGGCCCGACGGCCCCGACCTCCTGCTCCTGCAGCGCGCGGACACGCTCCGCAAGCACGCCGGGCAGCCGGCGTTCCCCGGCGGCGGCGTCGACCCCGGTGACGGCGGAGCGGTCGGAGCGGCCCTGCGCGAGGCGGCCGAGGAGACCGGCCTCGCCCCCTCGGGTGTCGCCGTCCTGGCCACCATGCCGGAGATGTACGTCGCGCACAGCGGGTACCGCGTCACCCCGGTCGTCGGCTGGTGGCGGGAGCCGTCCGCCGTCGGCGCGGCCGATCCTCGCGAGGTCGCCTCGGTGGCGCGGGTCCCCCTGTCCGAGCTGACGGACCCGGCCAACCGCCTGCGCATCCGCGGGCTTTCCGGTCACGTCGGGCCGGCGTTCCGGGTCCGGGAGATGCTGGTGTGGGGGTTCACCGCCGGGCTCCTGCATGCGGTGCTCCGAGCGGGCGGCTGGGATCGTCCCTGGGACACCGGCCGCGTCGAGGACCTTCCCGCCGAGGTCATCGACCTCGCACGGCGCGAGTAGTCCCCCGTTCGTACCCCACCGCATCGGATCTGGTCCGGGGAGGGGACGTCCTCGGACCCGAATGCGCTATACGGTTGACCGGTGCTGGGCGATCACATCCTTGATCTCATCTTGCTGGTTCTTGTCGTGCTCTTCGCCATCTCGGGGTACCGGCAGGGCTTCATCGTGGGCGTGCTCAGCTTCGTGGGCTTCGTCGGCGGGGTCGTCCTCGGCATGCTGATCGCTCCGCCGCTGGTGAAGACGGTCGTCGACGGAGCGGCGCAACAGGCGCTGCTCGCCGTGGTCATCGCGTTCCTGACCGCGACCCTGGGACAGCTGATCGCCTCCTCCGTCGGCTCGGCGCTGCGAAGCCGCGTGACCTGGGAGTCGGCCCGGAGCGTCGACGCCGTCGGCGGTGCCTGTGTCAGCAGCGTCGCGTTGCTCGTCGTCGCGTGGTTCATCGGCACTGCCCTGGTCACGTCGCCGATCGTCTGGCTGCGCACCCAGGTGAAGAGCTCCCAGGTGCTGCACGGCGTCGACGCGTTCATGCCGCAGCAGGCGACCACCTGGTTCTCCTCCTTCCGCGGGTTCGTCTCGAAGACGGAATTCCCCCAGGTGTTCGGTGGACTCGGCGGCGAGCCCATCGCCGAGGTGCCGCCACCCGACACCAAGGTCCTCGGCACTCCACAGCTGCAAGCGGCCCGTAAGAGCATCGTGAAGATCATGGGGACGGCGCACAGCTGCCAGCGCAGGATCGAGGGCACCGGCTTCGTCTACGCGCCCGGCCGCGTCATGACCAACGCGCACGTCGTCGCGGGCGTGGACGCCGGCCCCACCGTGTACACGATGGGCGATGGCAACTACCACGCCAGGGTCGTGCTGTACGACGACAAGCGGGACATCGCCGTCCTCGACGTCCCGGGCCTGAACCTGCCGGCCCTGAAGTTCGACGAGGGCGCCCAGAGCCGCGACAACGCCGTCGTCGCGGGCTACCCGAAGAACCACGCGTTCACGCCGCGCGCGGCCCGGATCCGCGCCAAGCAGAAGGCCAAGGGCCCCGACATCTACCACTCCGGCCAGGTCACCCGCGAGATCTACGCCATCCGCGCGCTGGTCGAGCAGGGCAACTCCGGCGGTCCGCTGCTGTCCCCGGGCGGCAAGGTGTACGGCGTCGTCTTCGCCGCCGCCCTGGACAACAAGGACACCGGGTACGCCCTCACCGCCCACGAGGTGGCCCCGGACGCGGAGGCGGGCATCAACGCCAGCGGAAGCGTCTCCACGCAGTCCTGCTCGGACTAGATCCGGATCGCGCTGACCACGGTGAACGGTCATCTTGACCTCTCGGAGGGCACATCCGGGGCACTCGGCTCAGCCTCAAAAAAATGCTCATTGCCTTCCGAGCACGGTCCGCCGAGTTCGGCATCAGGTGGGCGTACGTCCGCAGCGTGAAGCCGGGGTCACCGTGGCCGAGGTATTCGGCGACGGTGCGGACGTCGACACCAGCGGATAGCCACGCTGAAGCGGCGGTGTGACGAAGGACGTGCATCCCGTTCTCGCGAGTGTCCGCGATACCGGCCGCGCCGCGCGCGGTACGCCACAGCTTGTTGAACTCATTGCGAACGATCGCCTTGCCCCCGGGCGTCGTGAACAGGAGCTTGGTCGTAACTGGGTCGCCGTCCGGCACCTTCCAAGGCAACGTCACCGCGACCGGTGCACAGTCCTCAATGTGAGCTGACAGGCGAAGTGCGATCGACTCGACGAGCGGCACGGAACGCTCCTTCCCGCCCTTCGGCGGTCCGAAGACGAGCTTGCCGTGGATGATGCGGACCTGGCGGCGTATATGGACCCACCGTCCGAGAAAATTGATGTCGTCGAGCGCGATGCCGAAAAGTTCACCTTGGCGAAGTCCGCACCCGGCTCCGAGGTAGGCCATCGTGGCGTACCGCGCCGGAAGCGCCTCAACGACCGCCGTTAGCGTGGCCAGGTCCCACGGGACGACCTTCTTACGGTCGATCTTCGGCGGCCTGACCGATCGGGCCTCGCACGGATTCCGGCTGACGATCCCGTCATCAATCGCGGCATTGAAGATCGCCGATACCCAACCGACGATGCCGTGGATGGTTCCGGGTGCCAGCCCTTGCGATTCCATACCCTTGATCCATTCCTGGATCAACGACGGTCGCTTGGCCAACAGGCCCATGGGCTTGTTGCCGATCTTTCCCTCAGCGAAGACGTGCACGTTGAGCCTGGTATCAATCTGCATGAGGGTAGCTGGATCGCTGGTCAGGCCTGCGCGCCATTGCCTCCCGTAGGTCGTGAGCGTCACCTTGCCGGCGGCCGGGTCGACATACGAGCCGTTGTGAAGTTGAGACCTCAGTTTGGCGTCAAACGCTTCGGCGCACGTGTCCGGATTGCTGCCGCTCTTCTTGGCGAAGTTCTGCTTGCGCTGCTTACCACTGTCGTCACGCCAGCGGACTTGCCAGCGGTCGCCTTTTCCATGGTCGGTGCTCGGGTACTGCTTGTGCTCCCGGCACTTGGCGACCGGTTCGCCGTCCGGGCCGATGCGGGGTTTGGCGCCGTATGCCATCGGTCGTAAACGCTCATGCGACTTCCTGCTGTTCGCGGAACCAGGCCAGCACGTCAGCGGGAAGGTAGCGGAGGTGGCGGCCGATGCGGGCGGCTTTGGGGCCGGTGCCGAGGTAGCGCCATTGGTAGAGGGTGGCGACGGGGACGCCGAGGAAGTGGGAGACCTCCTCCGGTGTCCAAGCGTGGTCATCGCTGGGGTCATGCGGATATTTCTCCTTCCGGTCATGCGGCTTCGGGTGTCGTCTCGGCGGCTTGCTCGTGGGCGAGTTCTTCGCGGCCAATCTCGCGTTGTCGGCGGGCTTGGTCGGCGGCGGTGTTGGCGAGGAGGGCGTCTCCGGTGGTTTTCCAGCCGGTTCCGGCGTAGGTGAGTCGGCCGACGATGAGCGTGGTTTCGGTGTCAAGGTCGTCTTGACGGTCGAAGCGGTCTTGGTCGTAGTCCGGCCCTTGGCTCTGGGTGCGGCGGTAGATGACGCGCGCTTCGCGGAGGGCGGCGAAGGTGATGGAGTAGCGGCGGGCCTTGGTAAGGAAGTGGCCGCCGAAACCGAGCATGTGAGCCCACCGGCGCAGGGACTCCCAGTGCTCGCCCAGGTCCCAGGCGGCTTGGATGAGGCGTTCGATGTGGGTGCCGTTGGGGTCGGCGTACAGGCGGACCGTGACGGCGGCGATGCGGCGGGAGGCATGGCCGGTGATCTCGGTGCCCTTGGTGGAGTACTTGGCCAGATAGCCCGCGACCATGGCGTCGGTCACGGAGCCGTAACCCGCCCTTCATTGGCGACCGGAAGATCCGAGGAGAGTTTGGCGATAGCTATTTGGAGAAGCTCAAGAAGGAATTCCCCTCGGTCGGCGTCGTCGACTACAGCGCGTACTGGTTTCGGCGTGCGCATGACCATCTGAAGAATGATCAACGGGCCGGGTTGGTGTCG
>JBJMIW010000395.1:0-8039 GCA_045806665.1 Actinoallomurus sp. | reverse complement strand
TGCCGTTCTCGACGCCGGCGGGGATGCGCACCTTGATCGTACGGCGGGTGCGGACCCGTCCGTCGCCGGAGCACTCCGGGCAGGGCGTGCGGATCATCGTGCCGTAGCCGCCGCACTGCGGACAGGCGCGGGAGGTCATCACCTGACCGAGGAACGAGCGGGTGACCTGCTGGACCTCGCCGCGGCCGTGGCACATGTCGCACGTCTCGGGGTGCGTGCCCGGGGCAGTGCCGGCGCCCGTGCAGTTGTCGCACACGACCGCCGTGTCGACGGTGAGCTCGCGCGTGGTGCCGAACGCCGTCTCGGACAGGTCGAGCTCCACGCGTACGGTGCCGTTGCGGCCCCGCCGGGCCCGGCTGCGCGGCCCTCGCTGGGTGGTGGTGCCGAAGAAGGCATCCATGATGTCGCTGAACGGGAACCCGGCGCCGAAGCCGCCGCCCGCTCCCGCGCCGGCGCCGCCGGCGAACGGGTCGGCGCCCAGGTCGTACATCTCGCGCTTCTTCGGGTCGGAGAGCACCTCGTACGCCTGAGTGATCTCCTTGAACCGGTCCTGCGTGGCCGGGTCCGGGTTCACATCCGGGTGCAGCTCGCGGGCGAGCCTCCGGTACGCCTTCTTGATCTCGTCCGCGCCGGCGTCACGGCGCACCCCGAGGGTCGCGTAGTAGTCGTTCGCCACTTACGACCCCGCCAGAATCTGACCGACGTAACGTGCCACTGCGCGTACTGCTCCCATCGTCCCGGGGTAGTCCATCCGCGTCGGACCGAGCACGCCGAGCCGGGCCACGGCCTGGTCGCCCGCGCCGTATCCGGTGGCGACCACCGACGTCGTGCGCAGACCCTCGTACGGGTTCTCGGTACCGATCCGCACGGTGATGCTGGAGGGGTCCCCCGCCTCGCCGAGCAGTCGCATCAGGACGACCTGTTCTTCCAGTGCCTCCAGCACGTCACGGAGGCTCTGGGACAAGTCGGCGCGCGCGAGGTTCGCCGCGCCACCGATGATTATCTTCTCTTCGTGCTTCTCCACGAGACTCTCGAGGAGGACCGACAGCACCGTCGCGGCCAGGGACCGCTCCTCGGCCGGCACCTGCTCGGGCAGGTCGGCCACGGTGTCGGGGACGTCGGTCAGCCAGCACCCGTCGAGGCGCGCGTTGAGCAGCGCCCGCAGGTGGGCGATCGCCTCGTCGGAGACGGTGTGGTGCGTCTCGATGGCCCGCTGCTCGACCCGGCCGGTGTTGGTGATGACCACCAGCAACAGTCGCTCGGATGCGATCGGCACCAACTCGACGTGCCGCACCGACGACCGCGTGAGCGAGGGGTACTGCACGACGGCCACCTGCCGCGTCAGCTGTGCCAGCAACCGGACCGTACGGCTCACGACGTCGTCGAGGTCATAGGTGTTGGCGAGGAACGTCTCGATGGCGCGCCGCTCGGCCACGGACAGTGGCTTGATGGTGGAGAGCCGGTCGACGAACAGCCGGTAGCCCTTGTCGGTCGGCACGCGCCCCGCGCTCGTGTGCGGCTGGGCGATGTATCCCTGCTCTTCCAGCACGGCCATGTCGTTACGGATCGTGGCCGGCGAGACGCCGAGGTTGTGCCGATCGACCAGCGCCTTCGAACCCACCGGTTCGTGGGTGGACACGTAATCTTCGACGATGGCTCGCAGCACCGCCAGCTTCCGATCGTCGAGCACGCACTCACCTCCCGGGTCCACGGTCCCTCAATTTGGCACTCTTCTCCTCTGAGTGCCAAGTGTACGGCTCGGGGGCACGCACGAGGAGACGCCGGTGGATCACGTTCTCGCGTCGCGTGGCAGAGTCACTCGTGTGACCTGGCACGAAATTGCGGAACGCTGTTTCCGGCGCCGTTATTCCGACTTCGACGTGACCGTGGGCGTCATCGTCGGGGCCACCGACGCGGTCGTCATCGACACCCGCGCGAGTGTGGCACAGGGCGTGCGCCTGCGCGAGGACCTTCGTCAGCTCGGCGTCGGGAACCCCATCGTCGTGAACACGCACGGCCACTTCGACCACTGCTTCGGCAACGCCGCGTTCACCGCGGCGCGCTGGGGACACGTCTCACTGCCCGGCTACCTGGCGGGGACCGCGCGGCCCATGCTCGCGCGGGAGTTCCCCAGGTGGGCGGAGAAGGTCGAGACGGACCTGCTCCTCGCACCGGACCGGCTCGTCACCGACCGCGCCGAGCTCGATCTCGGCGACCGCGTCGTCGAGCTGCGGCACTTCGGCCGGGGGCACACCGACGGGGACCTCGTCGTCTGGGCGCCCGACGCGCGCTGCGCGTTCACCGGCGACCTGATCGAGCAGTCCGGCCCGCCGTCGTACGGCGCCGACTCCTTTCCCCTTGAGTGGCCGGCCGCCCTCGGCGCGCTGCTGCGGACCATCGACGGCGTGCTCGTGCCCGGTCACGGCGCGCCCGTGGATCCGGGCTTCGCCGCCCGTCAGCGGGAGGAAATCGACCTGGTGGCCCGCCGGGTACGGGAGACCTACGCGGCGGGGCTGGACGTCGAGGAGGCTCTCGCGTCCGGCGGCTGGCCGTACCCCGCCGAGACACTACGGGAGGCGGTCCGGCGCGGCCATGCCCACCTGGATCGGCCACCCGAATCCGGCTAGCCGCTCGGCCGGGTGGGCCGACCCGTTACCCCGGCGAGCCGCCGGCCGGCCGATGCCTGCTCGGCGGACCGGACCGGGACGCGCGGCCGGCGGGCTGACCCGCTCGCTCCCGGACCGGTACGGTGCGACGCGTGCGGAGCAAAGACTATGGACGCGACGTTCTGTCCGGCGACTGGCGCCGCCCCCGGAAGGGGCAGATCCCCGAGGTCGCCGCCGAGCCGGGCCTGGTCGCCGAGGACCCGGCGAGCGGGTTCTGCGGAGCGGTCGTCGCCTGTGAGAAGGACGCGGTGACCCTGGAGGACCGGTTCGGCAAGCGGCGGGTCTTCCCGCTGGCCAAGGCGGGGTTCCTCATCGACGGCAAGCCCGCGACGCTCGTCCGTCCCGTACGGGCGGCCGGCCCGGCCCGGTCGGCGTCCGGCTCGATCGCCGTGCGCGACCTGCGGGCACGGGTGGCGCGGGAGAGCCGGATCTACGTCGAGGGCCGCCACGACGCCGAACTCGTCGAGAAGATCTGGGGGCACGACCTGCGGGTCGAGGGCGTCGTCGTCGAGTACCTCGAGGGCGTCGACCACCTTCCGGACATCGTCGCGGAGTTCGACCCGGGGCCGGACTGCCGACTCGGCGTGCTCGTGGACCATCTCGTGGCCGGATCGAAGGAGAGCCGTATCGCCGACCAGGTCTCCTCCCCGTACGTTCTGGTCACCGGCCACCCCTTCATCGACATCTGGGAGGCCGTCAAGCCCGCGGTCCTCGGCATCCCCGCGTGGCCGCGGGTGCCGCGCGGGACGCCCTGGAAGGAAGGGGTGATCGCCGCGCTCGGGTGGAAGGGCGAGCCGGGCGAGGTGTGGCAGGCGATCCTCGGCCGGGTCCGCGCGTACACCGACCTCGAACCCGCGCTGCTCGGCCGGGTGGAAGAGCTGATCGACTTCGTCACGGTCCCGCAATCGGGCTGAGGTCCGCGAAACCATCCGGCGGTGCCGTGCGTCTCATAAACTGCGCGTTCACGTTCGGATGTGTCGTTGTTCCGCCGGAAGGGGCACCACCGCGATGACCTATGGCCAGCAACCGGGCCACCGACGTGCCGGCTCCGGCGGACCGGGCCGTCATCCGGGACCGGGAGCCCAGGCGTACGGGCCCGGCCACGGAGGCCCTGGGCACGCGCCGTACGCTCAGCCCGGCCACGGCGGAGGCGGGTATGCCCAGCCCGGCTACGGCCAGGGCGGGTACGGCCAGGGCGGCCAGGGCGGCCACCAGTACCCGCAGCAGCCGTACGGCGCCCCGCCCCAGCCCTACCCCCTGCCGCCCGCGGAGTACGCTCCGCCGCGGCCCGCGAAGCGACGCCGCGAGCCCATGCCGGCGGGAGGGCCGGTCAGCGACGAGGACGAGAGGTGGGCCGTCCCCGCCTACGTCGGGATTTTCGTCGTCGGGTTCATCGCGCCGGCCATCGTCTACCTGGCCAAGGGCCGCTCCTCGCGGTTCGCCCGGTTCCATGCCGTCCAGGCGCTGAACCTGTCGATCGCGATGACCGCGTGCACCCTCGTCGCCTTCGTCTCGATGTACTTCATCGGCATGACCGGGCTGCTCATCACGCTGGCGGTCCTGGCCGTCGAGTACTTCTGCGTCGTCAAGGCGGCGATCGGCGCGAATCGCTTCGACTGGTACCGCCTGCCCTCGATCGCCGCCTGGCCGATCCTCCGATAGGGAGACGCCGTGACCGAGCCCCGGGATCCGCGCCCGTCCGAACCGCAGGACCCGCACCCATCCGAGCCACAGGACCGGCGCCCCTTCGAGCCACAGGACGCGCCTCCGTCCGAGCCCGAGGACCCGCGCCCCTCGGGACCACAGGAGCGGCGCCCGTCCGAGCCACACGACGGGCCTCCGCCCGAGCCACAGGACACGCCCCCGGCCGAGCCAGAGGAATCTCGTCCGGCGTTCGAGCCGCCGGATCCGTCGCTGGGCGGACCGGCGTCTCCGGGCGGACCGCCGCTCGGAGGCCCCGGATTCGGGCCGCCGCCGCAGCCGGGCCCCTATCCCCGGCCGTACGGCGGGCCGGCCGGCGCGCCGCCTTACGGACCGCCACCGTATGCGCCGCCGAACCAACCGCCCCCGTACGGCCGACCGTACGGCGGGCCGCCGCACCAGCCGGGGCCGCCGTACCCGGGGCCACCCGTCCCGTACGGCTACGGACCCCCGCCGCAGGGGTCCTCTGCGGTGGACGACAAGACGTGGGCGCTCCTCGCCTACATCGGGCAGTTCGCGATCGGCTGGATCGCGCCGCTCGTCGTCTATCTGACACAGAAGGATCGGTCGCCCTATCTCCGCTTCCACGGGGCGCAGGCGCTGAACTTCGCGTTGACGAGCTTGATCATCATGCTCTCGGGCTTGATGGTGTCCCTGGTGACCCTGGGGATCGGCGCGATCGTCGCCGTGCCCGTGATGCTCGTCTACGCGATCATGCACTTCGTCTACCTGATCATCGCCGCGGTGCGGGCGAACAAGGGCGAGCTCTACGCCATCCCGAAGTGGCTCTGCTGGCCCATGGTCAGGTGACGGTACGCCTCACGGGGTGAGGTCACGGACCACCGCGTCGGCCAGCAGCCGCCCGCGCAGGGTCAGCACCGCGCGGCCCGCCTCGTACGCCTCCGGAACGAGGAGTCCGTCGGCCACCGCGCTGCGGACGGCCGCGTCGTCGAGCAGGTCCAGCGGGCAGCCCTCGGCCAGCCGCAGCTCCAGCATGACGCGCTCGAACCGCCGGTCGACGGCGTCCAGGACCTCGCGGGCGTACGCCGGGGTCGTCTCGGCCGCGAGCCGGGCGGCGTACGCGGCGGGATGCTTGACGTTCCACCAGCGGGTGCCGCCGACGTGGCTGTGCGCGCCCGGCCCGATCCCCCACCAGTCGCCGCCGGTCCAGTACAGGAGGTTGTGCCGGCAGCGGGCGGCTTCGTCCACCGCCCAGTTGGAGATCTCGTACCAGCGCAGACCGTGGGCGCTCAGCGTCTTCTCGGTGGCGAGGTAGCGGTCCGCCATGGCGTCGTCGTCCGGAGCGGCCACCTCTCCCCTGCGGACCTGCGCCGCGAGCCGGGTGCCCTCCTCGACGATGAGCGCGTACGCCGACACGTGGTCCGGGCGGGCCTGCAGCGCGGCGTCCAGACTGGCCTGCCAGTCGGCGTCGCTCTCCCCCGGCGCCCCGTAGATGAGGTCGAGGTTGACGTGCTCGAAGCCGGCCTCCCTGGCCCACCTGACGCACTCCTGCGGCCGGCCGGGCGTATGCGTACGGTCGAGGATGGCCAGGACGTGTTCACGGGAGCTCTGCATCCCGAAGGACATCCGGGTGAATCCCGCGTCGCGGAGCCGTACGAGGTAGCCCGGATCGACGGTCTCGGGGTTGGCCTCGGTCGTCACCTCGGCGCTGGCCGCCAGGCCGAACTCCTTGTCGATCGCGTCGAGGACCCGGCCCAGGTCATCGGCGGGCAGCAGGGTCGGCGTGCCGCCGCCGACGAACACGGTCTGAACCGGCAGGTCGACATCGCCGAGGACACGGCGGGCCAGCCGGATCTCCGCGATCGCGGTGTCGGCGTACGCCTCGCGGGACGCGCCGCGCAGCTCGGGGGCGGTGTAGGTGTTGAAATCGCAGTAGCCGCAGCGGGTGACGCAGAACGGTACGTGCACGTAGAAGCCGAACGGACGGTCACCGAGGCCGTCGAGTGCGCTTTGCGGCAGTGCGCCGTCGCTCGGGACCGGATCGCCGTCGGGCAGTGTGGAGGGCACGCATCAAGTCTGCCGTCACCGGACGGATGCCCGGGACCGCGACCCGCAGGGGCCGTCCCTCCCGCGTCCCGCCGGTCCTGACCCGCATGGAACCGGCCATCACCCGGCAAGCACTCAGTAGGCGAACTCGGCCCAGACCGTGGTCCGTCCGGCGTGGCGGGTCACGCCCCACCGGTCCGCGATGGCCTCGATGAGGAGCAGCCCGCGCCCGTGCTCGGCGTCCGTTCCGGGTTCGCTCCCGAGGCTGGGTTCCGATCCGCTGGCTCCGTCGTTGGTGACCTCCGCTCGGATCCGGTGGTCCGCGGCGGCGAGCGTGATCGTGAACCGGCCGCCCGCTCCGCTCGGCGTATGTCTGATCGCGTTCGTGGCGAGTTCGCTCACGGTCAGGCCGACTCCGTCCAGCGCGGGGTGGCGGTGGCCGAGCATCTTGCGCACGAACCCGCGGCTCTCCGCGACCGAACGCTCCGTCCCGGGCAATGTGATCTCTCCGATGACCGTCATCTCAGCCGGATCGGCGCTGCCCGGGCCGCACGGATCGCCAGGGCGGGCTTCCGGTCGTGCCATGGCAGCGTCCAATGCTCCTCCCCTAAAGCAGGCGAGACCAGGTGATGCCCGCTATGAGACGCGAAAACCCTGGATCACCGGTTGCGGCGTCCCACCGCGAAGTCCGCGCAGGTCCGGAACCCTCCGGACACGCGCGGATTCACGGCGCTTCGGCACCCGCCCGTGAGATCCTTCACACCCGGCTCCCTGCCGGACACCGACACTGTCACAGCAGGGCGGCGGCGAGCTCACGCCACTGCGCCCGGGGCAGCCCGCTCCGGTCGTCGGTGAGGACCTGCAGGGCGGCATGGTCGGCGCCCGCGTCGTGGTGGGCGGCGACGCGCCGCCGTATCGCTTCGGGGTCGCCCCACGCCACCGTCGCGTCGACCAGCCGGTCACTGCCGCCTTCGGCGAAGTCCTCCTGCGTGAATTGACTCAGGGTCAGCCTGCCCCGGCGGAGGCGGTCCGAAGAGGGGCGATTACTTCTTCTTGTCCGGGGCGGAGCCGGTCGACAGCGCGGCGACGAAGGCCTCCTGCGGGACGTCGACCCGGCCGATCGTCTTCATCCGCTTCTTGCCTTCCTTCTGCTTCTCCAGCAGCTTGCGCTTCCGGGAGATGTCACCGCCGTAGCACTTGGCCAGGACGTCCTTGCGGATCGCGCGGATGGTCTCGCGGGCGATGATCCGCGAACCGATCGCGGCCTGGATCGGGACCTCGTACTGCTGGCGCGGGATGAGCTCGCGCAGCTTGGCGACGAGCCGCACGCCATAGGCGTACGCCTGGTCGCGGTGGGTGATCGCGGAGAACGCGTCCACCTTGTCGCCGTGCAGCAGGATGTCGACCTTGACGAGGTTCGAGGTCTGTTCGCCGGTGGGCTCGTAGTCCAGGGAGGCGTAGCCGCGGGTCTTGGACTTCAGCTGGTCGAAGAAGTCGAAGACGATCTCGGCCAGCGGCAGGGTGTAGCGGATCTCGACCCGGTCCTCGGAGAGGTAGTCCATGCCGAGGAGGGTGCCGCGGCGCTGCTGGCAGAGTTCCATGATCGCGCCGATGTACTCGCTCGGGGCGAGGATCGTCGCCCGGACCACCGGCTCCCGGACCTCG
>JBJMIW010000394.1:0-5826 GCA_045806665.1 Actinoallomurus sp. | reverse complement strand
CGCGTTGGTGATGAACGCCTTGGACCCGTTGATCACCCAGTGCCCGTCCTCGAGCCGCGCGGTGGTGCGCATGCCGCCGGGCACGTCGGTGCCGCCGCCGGGCTCGGTCAGCCCGAACGCCGCGAGCCGCTCGCCCGAGCACAGGCGGGGCAGCCACTCGCGCTTCTGCTCCTCCGTGCCGAAGCGGTAGATCGGCATGGCGCCCAGGGAGACGCCCGCCTCCAGCGTGATGGCCACCGAGGAGTCGACGCGGGCCAGCTCCTCCAGCGCGACGCACAGAGCGAAGTAGTCGCCGCCCATCCCGCCGTACTCCTCGGGGAAGGGCAGCCCGAAGAGGCCCATCTTCCCCATCCGGGCGACGAGCTCGTACGGGAACGCCCCACGCTCGTAGTAGTCGCCGATGACCGGCGCCACCTCGTCCCGGGCGAACGTCTCGACGGTACGGCGCAGCGCCTCGTACTCCTCGTCGAGAGTGAATCCGATCATTGCTCGCTCCCTTGTTCTCTGGACAGGGCCTGGACGACGCGGGACGGGCTGGGGCGTCCGAGGCGTTCGGCCATCCAGTGGCTCGTCTCGGCGAGGCGGCGTACGTCGACACCGGTCTCGATGCCCAGGCCGTCGAGCATCCACACGAGGTCCTCGGTGGCCAGGTTCCCCGTCGCGCTCTTGGCGTACGGGCAGCCGCCCAGGCCGCCGGCCGAGGCGTCGACGGTCGTGACGCCGCAGCTCAGCGCGGCCAGGGTGTTGGCGAGCGCCTGCCCGTAGGTGTCGTGGAAGTGCACGGCGATCCGGCCGGCGTCGACGCCGGCGGCCACCAGATGGGCCATGAGGGCCGTGACGTGCCCCGGCGTGGCGACGCCGATCGTGTCGCCCAGGGACAGCTCCGTGCAGCCGAGGTCGAGCAGGCGGGTGGCGACCGAGACGACCTGCTCGATCGGCACGTCGCCCTCCCACGGGTCGCCGAAGCACATCGAGACGTACGCGCGTACGTCGAGGCCGGCGGCGCGGGCCCGCTCGACGACGGGCGCGAACATCTCGACCGACTCGTCGATCGTCCGGTTGAGGTTGCGCCGGGCGAACGTCTCGGTCGCGCTGCCGAAGATCGCGATCTCGGTGACGCCGGAGTCGAGGGCCCGATCCAGGCCGCGCTCGTTCGGCACCAGCACCGGATAGCGGACGTCCTCGGCGCGCTGCAGCCCGCCCAGGAGTTCCTCGGCGTCGGCCAGCTGCGGAACCCACTTCGGGTGGACGAAGCTCGTCGCCTCGATCACCCGCAGCCCGGCCCCGGCGAGCCGGGCGATGAACTCCCGCTTGACCTCGACCGGAACGATCGCCGATTCGTTCTGCAGGCCGTCCCGTGCCCCGACCTCGTACACGGTGACCCGCGAGGGCAGCCCCTCGATCGGCACGCGCATCAGTTGTCTCCCTTCGGGGTGACGACGGCGAGGACCTCGTCGAGGGCGACCTGGGCACCCGGCTGCACGGTTAGCCCGCTGACGACGCCGTCGACGGGCGCGGTGACCGTGTGCTCCATCTTCATCGCCTCGACGATCACGAGCGGCTGACCGGCCGCCACCTCGTCCCCGTCGGCCGCCTTGACGGCCGCGACCGTTCCCGGCATGGGGCTGCGCACGGCGCCCGCCGCGGCGGTGGCCTCGGTGGCCCGGGCGGCGAGCGGCTCGGTCTCCTTGAGCGACCAGACCCGCCCGTCCCGGGCGAGCCAGCAGACGTCCCCGTCGCGGGCGTACGCGAAGCGCGTACGGTCCCCGGCGTGGTCGACGAGCAGGTCGGCGCCGTCGCGGCGGGCCAGGACCCGTACGGCATCGCCGCCGTCGATCGACACCTCCGCGTCGGCGGCGCGGCTCCGGATCCGTACCTCGCGTCCGGCGATCCGCCACGTCGTCCAGGCGGGCTCGGCGAGGCGCCAGCCGTCCGGGATCTCCCACGGGCCGGGGTCGGGCGCTTCCAGGGCGAGCATCCGCTCCAGCGCGGCGGCGGCGAGGACGTCGCCCGGGACCTCGGCGTCCGCGGGCTCGGCGGGGCGACGCTCGACCAGGCCGGTGTCGAGCCGGCCCGCGACCACCTCCGGGTCGGTCAGCAGGGACCGCAGGAAGGCGACGTTGGTCCCGACGCCCAGCAGCGTGTACGAGGCCAGCGCGCGGTCCAGCCTTCGGAGTGCGGTGGCGCGGTCCGGCCCCCGGGCGATCACCTTGGCCAGCATCGGGTCGTACGATCCGCCGACGACGGCGCCCTGCACCAGGCCCGAGTCGACCCGCACGTCGAGACCGTACGGCTCGTCCAGCAGGAGCACCCGGCCGCCCGTCGGCAGGAAACCCCGGGCGGGGTCCTCGGCGTACACCCGTGCCTCTACGGCGTGCCCGTCGAACGCGACGTCGTCCTGCCCGAACGGCAGTGGCTCCCCCGCCGCGACCCGCAACTGCAGCTCGACCAGGTCCAGGCCCGGCCGGGAGCCGATCGCGACCGCTAGCTCGGTCACCGGGTGCTCGACCTGCAGCCGGGTGTTCATCTCCATGAAGAAGTACTCGTCGGGGCGGTCGGCGGAGACGATGTACTCCACGGTGCCCGCGCCGACGTAGCCCACGGCCCGCGCGGCGGCGACGGCGCTCGCGCCCATCGCGGCCCGGATCTCCTCGCCCTCCGGTCCGGTGCCGAGCAGCGGCGACGGCGCCTCTTCGACGATCTTCTGGTGCCGGCGCTGCAGGCTGCACTCGCGCTCGCCGAGATGGACGGCGTTCCCGTGCGCGTCGGCGAACACCTGGATCTCGATGTGCCGGGGGTTTTCGATGTAGCGCTCGACGAGGAGCGTGTCGTCACCGAACGCGCCGCGTGCCTCCCGCCGGGCGGACGTGATCGCCTCGCGCAGCTCCGCGGCGTCCTCGACCCGGCGCATGCCCTTGCCGCCACCGCCCGCCGACGGCTTGAGCAGGACCGCCGCACCGGCGTTCAGCCCGACCTCCAGGGCCGCGGCGGCCAGCTCCTCGTCGCTCAGCCCCGGCTCGTCGCGGCCCGGCACGACGGGGACGCCCGCGGCGGCGACCGTACGCTTCGCCCGGATCTTGTCCCCCATCGCGGCGATCGCGTCCGGCGGCGGGCCGACGAAGACGATCCCGTGGTCGGCGCACGCTTGGGCGAGGTCGGGGTTCTCCGCGAGGAACCCGTAGCCGGGGTGGACCGCCTCGGCGCCCGTCCGCAGGGCCGCTCCGACGACGTCATAGACGTCGAGGTAGCTCCCCACCCGGAGGGCGGCGTCGGCCTCGCGTACGTGCCGGGCGTCCGCGTCGGCATCGGTGTAGGTCACCACGGACCGGACCCCGAGCCGGCGCAGCGTACGGATGATCCGGCAGGCGATCTCGCCCCGGTTGGCGATCAGGACGGCGTTGAACATGGTCACATCCGGAAAATGCCGTAGCCGACGGGTTCGAGTGGGGCGTTCGCGCAGGCGGCGAGGGCCAGGCCGAGCACCCGGCGCGTATCGAGGGGGTCGATCACACCGTCGTCCCAGATCCGCGCCGTGGAATAGTACGGGCTGCCCTGCCGCTCGTACTGTTCCCGGATCGGCATCTTGAACTCCTCTTCCTCCTCGGCCGGCCACGCGTCACCGAGCTGGTCGCGGCGTACGGTCGCGAGCACGGACGCGGCCTGCTCGCCGCCCATGACCGAGATCCGGGCGTTCGGCCACATCCACAGGAAGCGCGGCGAATAGGCGCGGCCGCACATCGCGTAGTTCCCGGCGCCGAACGACCCGCCGATGATCACGGTGAGCTTCGGCACCCGCGCGCAGGCGACGGCGGTGACCATCTTGGCGCCGTGCTTGGCGATGCCGCCGGTCTCGTACTCCCGGCCGACCATGAACCCGGTGATGTTCTGCAGGAACACCAGCGGGATCGAGCGCCGGTCGCACAGCTCGATGAAGTGCGCGCCCTTCAGCGCGGACTCGCTGAACAGGATGCCGTTGTTGGCCACGATCCCGACGGGCTGCCCGTGGATGTGGGCGAACCCGGTGACGAGCGTCGGACCGGACCGCTCCTTGAACTCGTGGAACCGGCTGCCGTCCACGATCCGCGCGATGACCTCGCGAACGTCGTACGGCGTCCGGGGGTCGGGCGGGATGATCCCGCGCAGCTCGGCCGGGTCGACCGCGGGCTCTTCCGCCGCGATGGTCTGCCATGGCGCGGGGCTCGGCGGCTCCAGGGTGGAGACGACCGACCGGACGATGCGCAGCGCGTGCGCGTCGTCGTCGGCGAGATGGTCGACGACGCCGGAGACGCGCGAGTGCACGTCACCGCCGCCCAGCTCCTCGGCGCTGACGACCTCCCCCGTCGCGGCCTTCACCAGCGGCGGGCCGCCGAGGAAGATCGTGCCCTGCTCCCGGACGATGACGGTCTCGTCGCTCATGGCCGGGACGTACGCCCCGCCGGCCGTGCAGGAGCCCATGACCGCGGCGATCTGCGGGATGCCCCGCTCGGACATCGTCGCCTGGTTGAAGAAGATCCGGCCGAAGTGCTCCCGGTCGGGGAACACCTCGTCCTGCTTGGGCAGGAACGCTCCCCCGGAGTCGACGAGGTAGACGCACGGCAGCCGGTTGTGCAGCGCGACCTCCTGGGCGCGCAGGTGCTTCTTCACGGTCATCGGGTAGTACGTGCCGCCCTTGACGGTCGCGTCATTGGCGACGATGACGCACTCGCGCCCCGACACCCGGCCGATGCCGGTGATGATCCCCGCCGCCGGGGCCTCGTCCTCGTACATGCCCGTGGCCGCGAGGGGGGACAGCTCCAGGAACGGTGACCCCGGGTCGAGCAGGGCGTCGACCCGGTCCCGCGGGAGCAGCTTTCCTCGCGCGACGTGACGCTTGCGGGCGCGCTCGGAGCCGCCCTGGGCCGCCACTGCCAGGCGCTCGCGGAGTTCGGTGGCGAGCGCGAGGTTCTCCTCGGCGTTGCGCTGGAACGCCCCACCGCGTACGTCCGCGCGGCTCCCCAGCCGCGGAGCTTCCGACACAGGCCCTCCTGTTAACGCTCGTTAACAAGTCCGATGTTAATCAACGTTAACAGCGATCGTCTAGACTTGCGGCATGGCAGAGGTCACCGCTCCCCCGACCCGCCGACTGGAGATCCTGTCCGCGGCGGCGGAGCTGTTCGCCCGCCGCGGCTACCACGGCGTGTCCATCGGCGACCTCGGCCGTGCGGTCGGCCTGACCGGCCCGGCGCTGTACCGCCATTTCCGCGGCAAAGAGGCCCTGCTCGCCGAGATGCTCCTCGACATCAGCGAACGCCTGCTCACCGAGGGCCGCCGCCGCGTGGCAGCCGCCGACAGCCCGGTCTTGGCCTTGGACGCCCTGCTCCGCTGGCACATCGACTTCGCCCTGGACAACCCGGCCCTGATCACCGTCCACGTCCGCGAACTCGGCAACGTCCCGCAGCCCGAGCGCCGCGAGATCCGCCGCCTGCAGCGCGCCTACGCCGAGGAATGGGTTCAGGTGCTGCGCGACATCCACCCGGACTGCGCCGACGACCGCGCCCGTGCCGCAACTCACGCCGTGTTCGGTCTGCTCAACTCCACCCCGCACAGCACCGGCGAACTCGAGCGCGACACGATGGCGGGCCTCCTGCATGCCATGGCCTCCGACGCCCTCACCGGCGCCTACCGTTCCTAACCACCCTCGTTCTGAACAACGGCAACCTCGACACACTGACCTCCATTGGAGCCACTGCGGGAGGACTTTCGCCACGTCAGGTCTCCCACTCTTCAATCACCTTCCCAATCAGAGCAACCGAGTCTTTGCATGAGAGTGCCGCTTCTCGTAGATCT
>JBJMIW010000393.1:0-4988 GCA_045806665.1 Actinoallomurus sp. | reverse complement strand
CCCGGTGTCGATGGTCAGCCAGCCGTCGGTGGTCTTCTTGGTGAACCGGGTTCGCTCGAAGCCGTCCCGTCCCACCGCGTTGAAGGTGGCCGCGTCGGTGAAGACGCTGTCGCCGGCGTACTCCATCCGGATCAGCGTGGGGGAGAGGACCTCGAACCGGGCGTCGCCCGACCGGACCGCGTGCCGGTCGGCCCGCTGCCCGGCGGCGGAAGCGGTCGCGGGCGGAGAACCGGCGACCACCAGGCCGGCGACGCCGGCCAGCGCGAGACCGGCTCTGACCGCCCTGGATCCGGGTCCGGCACGCCGATGCATGCGCCGACGGCGCACTCTGATACTACGCACATGGGGGAGGAGGCTCACGCCAATGGACTATGAGGCCAAACGATCAGATTCGTCAATGGACGGTCTAAATCGGTCACCGCGCTTCGACGGCCCCGCGCGTCAGGAGCGCGTTCCGGGAACCCAGTCCGAGCGTTCGAGGACGTACATGCGCACGGCTTCGCCGTACGGGCCGGTGGTGTCGCCGTGGTGGCGCATGCCGATCTTGCGCATGACGTTGCCGGAGGCGTGGTTGGCGGGTTGGTAGAGCGCGACCAGCCGTGCGGCGCCGTGGTCGGTGAACGCCTCGTCGCGGAGCGCGGCCGCCGCCTCGGTGGCGAGGCCCATCCCCCAGTAGCGCGGGTCGACCCACCAGCCGATCTCGATTGCGGGCTCCTCGATTCCGGGTACGGCCTGGCGGAGACGGTTCAGCGCGGCGACTCCGAGAGTCGACCCGTCACCCCCGCCGCGGAGGAGGATGCCGCGCCAGCCGAACCTGTGCTCGGCCCAGTGCGCCAGAATCTCGTTGTGCCGTGCCACGGCGCGCTCGCGATCCCACGGCCGGCCGTCCCCGAGGTATCGAGTGACCCGCGGATCGGCGCTCAGCCGACAGACGTCCTCCTCGAACCGGGAATCCCAGGGCGGCAGGACCAGCCGCTCAGTGGTCAGCGTGCGCACTACTGGTTTGACGACTCGACGACAGCGACCTCAACACAGTTGCTCGCGTCACCACTGCGGAGGCTCTTACGCCATGAGAGCGGCTTCGGTTCGTTCTCGTGGATGGCCATGGGTGGGCTACTCCTTGGCGATGGCGACGATGAGCTCCGTGGATTTCTCCGGGGACAACGCCGCTGCTTGCAGGCTGTCGAAATCAACCTTAAGGCTCCGTACCGTTTCGGTGCTTTCAGCGTACGCATCGCCGATGCGGGTGCCAACGTAAGCTACGTCTGGCGCGATGCCTCCTGGAAAACCCAAGATGATGAACGGTCCATCGAGACCCGCGTGCGTTCCCACTTCCAGCGGCAGGACCCTGACCGTGACGTTCGGACGCCGAGCAGCGTCGAGCAGAGCGTGTAGTTGCGTACGCATCACCTCCCGCCCGCCGACGGGGCGCCGGAGCGCAGCCTCGTCAATGACCGTCGTCAGCGTGGGAGCGACCGGCTCCTTGCGGCTGAGTAGCGCTTTACGTGCCATCCTTGCCTGAACGCGCCGCTGGATGCTCGCTTCATCGCGATGCGGGCCGGCCTGGATTATCTCGCGTGCGTACTCGTCAGTCTGGAGCAGTCCCGGAAGGACCTGGGGACTCCACTCGTCGATACGTACGGCATCGTCCTCCAGTGCTACGTAGGAGCCATTGAAGACGTCGGAGTAATCCGTCCACCAACCTCGGCGCCAGGCGTTCTTTGCGAGTTCCATCAGGGCGGCGCGGGTGGCGCTGTCGACCCCGTACAGGTCGAGCATCGCGGTGATCGCTTGGGTGGTCGGCTTGGTCTTCGCGCGTTCGATGTACGCGACCTTGAAGCGGCTCCAGCCCTGGCCGAGCTGTGCCGCGGCCTCCTCGGTGGTCAGACCGGCGTGTTCACGGAGGCGGCGGAGTTCGCTCGCGAGCTTGCGGCCGCGGACGGTCGGGCTATGTGGCTCGGGCATGGAGCCGAGTCTGTGGATGGGGACGGACGGTTACCAATCAATGACCTGATGTGGCCAATCGGTCTCAGTTGATTGTGGTCATGCTCGGAGCGGAAGCATCACCCTCGCGTCAACAACTGATACGGAGAGTGATCATGTCGTTACGGCAGCTCGCTCCAACTGACGGGGAGTGGTCCCTTGCATCCGGAGACTCCGGCGCCCGTGTACCGTGCTCCATCGCCTATCGCCCCGGATCGGCCGGAACCGTCATGGATGTCACTGCGCGTTCATGCCGCGTCCGTGGCCATCGGTCGTTGTTTCGCCCGCGACGTCGTCTCCGGGCACTCGGACGACGACCACGCCTACACGATCGCTCTCCTCGTCTCGGAACTGCTGACGAACGCTCTGCGTGCCGCGGCTGCGGTCGGAGAGTGGGAGCCCCAAGACCGGCCGGTCAAGCTCGGCGTCCTCTCCACCGAGCGGTGGGTGCGCCTGTCCGTCACCGACCCCGATCCCAACCCGATCGACCCTGGTGCACGTCCTGAGAACGGCTACGGCCTCGGCATCGTCAATACCCTGGCGGCTCTGCCCCTCTGGACCACCCACGCCGCCGACAGCAAGACCGTCCACGTGGCTGTCGCTGCGCCTGGCATCACTCTGACAGCAGCCGAACTCCAGGCGCTCCGATGCTGAGTGACATCCCATATCGGCTCTTGCGTGCAGAAGGGCGTGTCTTGCCTGCTCGGCGCCGGCTCCTGTGCTGTTCCGTCTTCTGTCTCGGTGACCGCCATCACCGAGGCGGCGGCGCGGACGAAGGCGGCGACCGCCGGCGAGCGGGCGTCCTGCGGCCAGGCGACGGCCAGTGTGGCGGGCGGCAGATCGCTGACCGGCCGGTAGACGATTCCGGGCAGCGGATAACGGCGCGTCACCCAGGTGGGGAGAAAGCAGACGACGCCGCCCAGCTCGATCAGCCCGAAGATCTGTATCAGGTCCGAGACCGGCTGCTGGGTTCCGGCCACGAGCTCGCGCTGTGCCGCCTGTGGCCGCTCACGGTCGTGAGCGGCGAGCGGGCGCGAGGACTCGTTCTGGTCGACGGGGGTGCCGTCGGGGAGTCTTCGGCTGAGTGAGGCATGGGCACAAGGTCTCGTCGACATGGTCACCGCGGTCCACCAGGGCCTGTACAACGCGCAGCCGCGCACCCCGCAGTCCACCACTCCGACCAGCTTTCGCCAGTGGTGCGAGGAGGTGCTCAAGCCCGCCGTCGAGCAGCGTTAGTAACGGTCGGGTGACGGTGTTGACGCCGGGCACGGTCGTTGCTGCGATCGTCACGTGGACGATGCTCTGCGAGCCGAGCTTCTGGCCCGGCGGGGAAAGGATCAGCGGATCCGCCAGGAGACCGTCGCGGCACACGGCCGGATCGGGAGACCCGGCGACGCCGCCCGGGCGTTACTGGCCGTCGACGCGGACAACACCGCCTGGTTGGGGGAGCTCGTCGCCCGCCGGGGATGGCCCGGCCGCTCCTCGGTGGGAGAGGACGGAGCGCAGGCGGCGTGGCTGTTGGCTCAGCACGCCGACCGGCGGCCCGACCTGCAGCGGGTCTTCCTCGAAGGGATGCGGGCCGCCGTCGAGGCCGGTGAGGCCTCCCCGACCTTCCTGGCGTACCTGGAGGACCGCGTCCTGGTGAACGCCGGCCGGCCGCAGGTGTACGGCACCCAGTTCACCGAGGTGGGCGCTGATTTCGGGCCGGCGCCCATCGGGGAGCCGCAGGGCCTCGACGAACGCCGTGCCGCCGTCGGGCTGGAGCCCTTCGCCGATTACGAGGCCCGGCTACGGGACCTGAACGGCTCCTTGTCGGGGCGCGGGTCTCTCGCTTTGGGGCGGGCGCGGAGGTGGGCGCGCTCGCCCTGCCTGCCGAACAGGCTGAGGAACTCCACGGGCTCGGCATCGGCGGCGCCGAACCAGTGCGGCACACGGGTGTCGAACTCGGCCGCCTCGCCGGGCGATAGCACCAGATCCTGCTCGCCGAGGACGATCCGCAGCCGTCCGTTGAGGACGTACAGCCATTCGTAGCCCTCATGGGTCCGTGGCTCGGGCTCCCGGCGGCTGCTGTCGGCCGGGATGATGAGCTTGTACGCCTGGATGCCGCCGGCCCGGCGGGTCAGCGGCAGCATCGTCATGCCGTTGCGGTTGAGCGGCCGCAGGTGGACACGAGGGTCCCCGGTGGGCGGAGCGTCGACGAGCTCGTCGAGCGTGACGCCGTGGGCTCTGGCCAGCGGGAGCAGCAGTTCCAGGGTCGGCCGGCGGGCACCGGACTCCAGCCGGGACAGGGTGCTCATCGAGATGTCGGTCGCCGCCGACAGCTCGGCGAGCGTGGTCTCGCGCTGCCGCCGCAGCGCGCGTAGCCGGGGTCCGACCGCCCCGAGCGCCTGATCGAGATCGTCGTCCATGGCACTAGTTTGCCAGAACCGCAACAACGTTTGCGGTAGCGGTCGGTGGTCCCACATCCTCGCGGTGGAGGTGGTCGGAGTGACTGATCTGCTGAGAGACGGCTATGACGAGGTGGTGGTCGGCGGTGGCGCGGCCGGGTTGAGCGGGGCGCTGACGCTGGCCCGGTCGCGGCGGTCGGTGGTGGTGATCGACGCGGGTTCTCCGCGCAACGCCCCGGCTGCGGGCGTGCACGGGTTCCTGTCCCGCGACGGGATCCCGCCGGCCGAGCTGCTGGAACGCGGCCGGGCGGAGGTCTGCGGCTATGGCGGCCAGGTGGTGCCCGGTGAGGTCGACGCCGTGGCCCGCGAGGAGAACGGGTTCTCGGTGGCGCTGACCGACGGCCGGGTGGTCCGGGCACGCCGGCTGCTGGTCGCCACCGGTGCGGTCGACGAGCTGCCGGACATCCCGGGGCTGCACGCCCGCTGGGGCCGGGACGTGGTGCACTGCCCGTACTGCCACGGCTGGGAGGTGCGTGACCAGGCCATCGGCGTGCTGGCCACCGGTCCGCTGTCGGTGCACCAGGCGTTGCTGTTCCGGCAGCTGAGCTCCGATGTCGT
>JBJMIW010000392.1:0-5634 GCA_045806665.1 Actinoallomurus sp. | reverse complement strand
GTGCTCGACGGCGAGCTGGTCGAGGCGCTCGTAGTGGTAGGCGCGCTCGGCGGCGGCCTCCAGGTCGAAGTCGTCCTCGGCCAGGTGCTCGTACGTCTCGCCGGCCGCGAGGGTCGGCACCGCGAGCTGGTCGACGCGCGAGGCGGCGAGGGCCTCCTGCACCTCGGGGTCGGCGCGGAACGCCCGCGCCCGCTCCTTCAGGATGAGGTACGTGCGCATGTTCGCGGCGGCCGAGGCCCAGACGCCGGAGATGTCCTCGGTGCGGGTCGGCTTGTAGTCGAAGTGGCGCGGCCCGTCGTACCCGCCGTTCTCCAGCAGGTCGACGAGGAAGAAGGCGCTCTTCAGGTCGCCGTGGCCGAAGACGAGGTCCTGGTCGTACTTCGGGCCGTGCTGGCCGTTCAGGTCGATGTGGAAGAGCTTGCCGTGCCACAGCGCCTGGGCGATGCCGTGGACGAAGTTCATCCCGGCCATCTGCTCGTGCCCGACCTCGGGGTTGAGGCCGACCATGTCGGCGTGCTCGAGGGAGCCGATGAACGCCAGCGCGTGGCCGATGGTCGACAGCAGGATGTCGCCCCGCGGCTCGTTCGGCTTCGGCTCCAGCGCGAAGCGGATGCCGTACCCCTTGTCGGTGACGTACGACGCTAGGGTGTCGATGGCCTCCCGGAACCGGTCGAGCGCGACCCGCACGTCCTTGGCCGCGTCCGACTCGGCGCCCTCGCGGCCACCCCAGAAGACGTACGTCTCGGCGCCCAGCTCGGCGGCCAGGTCGAGGTTGCGCATGACCTTGCGGAGCGCGTACCGGCGGATGTCGCGGTCGTTGGAGGTGAACGCGCCGTCCTTGAACACCGGGTGGGTGAACAGGTTCGTCGTCGCCATCGGCACCTTGAGGCCGGTCTCGTCGAGGGCCGTGCGGAACGCCGCGATCGCCTTGTCCCGGTCCGGCTCGACGGCGAGGAGATCGTCGTCGTGGAACGTCACCCCGTAGGCGCCGAGCTCCGCGAGCCGGTGCACGGCCTCCGCCGGGTCGAGCGGGGGCCGGGTCGCGTCGCCGAACGGGTCGCGCGCCTGCCAGCCGACGGTCCACAGCCCGAAGGTGAACTTGTCCTCAGGGGTGGGTTCGAACATCTCGTCTCCTCAATTCGTACAAGCTCTGGACTAATTAAAACCCGCAGGCGTCAAGTGTCAACAGGGAGAGGGCGAGAGATTAGTCTGTGAACATGCGGAATGAGATCACGCCGGTCCGGCACGGCACCATGCGCGCCCGCAACCTGGCCGTGGTGCTGGGCGAGATCTCCCGTCGGCAGCCGGTGAGCCGCGCCCGTCTCGCCGACGTCACCGGCTTCACGAAGACCACCGTATCCAGTCTCGTGGCGGCGTTGAAGGACGCCGGACTGGTCCGCGAGGACGGTCCCGTACGCGACGGGGAGCGTGGCCGTCCCGCCACCGCCGTCTCGGTCAGCGGGGACCGCGTCGCGGGCCTCGGCCTGGAGGTCAACGTCGATTACCTCGCCGCGTGCGTGCTCGACCTCGGACGGCGGATCCGGCACCGCCACATCGTCGCCGCCGACAACCGGGGCCGCGCCCCCGAGCGCGTCATCGGCGCGCTGACGGACCTGGCCGAGCGGGCGATCGCCGCGGCGGAACAGCAGGACCTCGCGGTCGCCGGCGCCGTCGTCGCGCTGCCGGGCACGCTCGACCGGGTGGGCGGCCGCGTACGGACCGCGCCGAACCTCGGCTGGCGCGACGTTGCGGCCGGGGACCTGCTGACCACCGGCCTGCCGCCCCTGGCGCTGCCCGCCGACCAGGACAACGAGGCGAACCTCGCCGCCCTCGGCGAGCTGTGGTTCGGCGACGGCCCGGAGCTCGGCTCGTACATCCACGTCTCCGGCGAGATCGGGGTCGGCGCGGGCATCGTCGTGGACGGCCGGGTGTTCCGCGGCGCGCACGGGTTCGCCGGCGAGCTCGGCCACATCGTCGTCGATCCGGCCGGCCCGTCGTGCGCGTGCGGCGGCCGGGGCTGCCTGGAGCAGGTCGCGGGCCAGGAGGCGATCCTGCGGGCGGCCGGGATCCCCGACGTCACCGCGACGTCGACCGCCGGGCCCGACGGCCCGCTCGCCGCACTGGTCGCCCGCCTGCGCGAGGGCGACGCGCGGGCGCTGTCCGCGGTGCAACGGGCGGGGGAGGCGCTGGGTCAGGCCCTCGCCGCCGCGGTCAACCTGTTCGACCCGGACACCATCGTGCTCGGCGGCATCTTCTCGCCCCTCGCCGCGTGGGCGTGCCCCGCGGTCGAGGCGGCGCTGGCCGGCGGTACCGGCGTCGTACGCACCGCGCCTCCCCGCCTGACCGTCTCCCGCCTGGCCGGCGACGCCGCCGCCCTGGGCGCCGCCGCGCTCGTCGTCGAACGCGTCATGACCGACCCCGCCCGCCTGCTGCCGGCGGCCTGAGCGGGGAAGGCGATCCGCCCGACCTGCCACCGGACCGGCGAGGATCAGTCAGGGTAGGGGGCGGTGAGGGTCATCGGCGTGCGAGCCACATCCAACGCCTGCTCGGGAAAGCGAGGCCCGGCCGTGTAGTACCGAGCCCTGGTCCGCCCGACGGATGTGAGCACGCCCGACGCCACAAGTTCACGCAGATCACGCTGTGCTTGCTGGAGACTCAGGCCCTCGGCGTGCTCGTACCGTAGGCGCCGTACTCTGCCGGTCATCGCCACGTCATGGAGCGCGGACACGACTCGCTCATCCATGGCCGCAGCCTGGGTGAAGTCGGAGAGAACTCCCCAGACGCGGCCGGATCGGTCCAATCGGGTGCGTACGGTCTGGGCCTGCTGGTGATAGGCGGTGAGGTTGAACCGCAGCCAACTGCTGACGTCTTGGTCGGGAAGGTACTCCGCGCCGCGCCGGGCGAGTTCTCGGTAGTACTCCCAGGTATTTCCCGGTCGTCCCAGCCACGCTTCGATCGAGGAGAACTCCGGGGCCAGCGTGCCCTCTCGCGCGATCATCAGCGTTTGCAGGGACCGCGACATACGGCCGTTCCCGTCCGCCCACGGATGGATCGACACGAGGTGAAGGTGCGCCATGGCGGCCCGCACCAGAGGGTGGGCGTCGTTGTCCGTGTTGAGCCAGTCGACGAGTTCGGCCATCAGCCCGGGCACGTCTCCGGCGTCGGGCGCCGTGTAGGCGGCGATGCTCGGGTCGCGGGGGTCGGTCACATAGACCGGACCCTTGCGCCACTGCCCGGCCGGCTTGCGCGGGGTGTGGCGATGCCCTTGAAGCATCCAGTGCAACGCGTTCAACAGCCCCTTGCTGTAGGAGAAGTCCTCGGCGTCGTGGAGCGTCTGGATGTACGTCATCATGCGCTGATAGGCGAGCGTCTCCTCACGATTCTCTTCGGAGACCTCGACATCGCGTTCCCCCTCCATGAGGTCCTCGACGTCGACCGTCGCCACCCGGAAGCCCTCAATCGAGTTGGACGCGGCCACTGCGTCGGCCGTGAGGAACTTCCGCAGCCCCTCTGTCCATTTCGTCGGCGTCCCCCGTACTTGGTGGCGCAGCTCATCGCGCATTCGATCCACCTGGGCAAGTACGCGCTCGTCGATGGAGGACAGCACAGGAGTCGGGAAGAGCATGAGGCCATAATAGGATGACAGGATCACCACGTCAAAACCTCAACGCGAAAGTTCTGCATAAGGCGGTAATTGGGCGTCATGTATGTAGGATTAGGTGTGACCGCTCCGCGACCGACGCTGACTCGACGGCACGCCTTGGGCGAGACGAGCGCGCGCTCCCTCCTGCTGACGGTTCTGGGGGAGTTCGCCTGCTACGAGGAGCCGGTGTGGACCTCCACGCTGGTCGAGGTCCTCGACGAACTCGGAGTCGAGGAGAAGTCCGCCCGGCAGGCGCTGGCCCGTACGGCCGCCGACGGGTGGCTCATCCCCGAGCGCGTCGGGCGGAGCGTCCGCTGGTCCCTCACCCCTCCCGGGCAGCGACTGCTCACCGAGGGCGCGGAGCGCATCTACACGTTCGGTTCCACCAGCGACCCGTGGGACGGCGTCTGGCTCATCGTGTACGTCTCGGTCCCCGAGTCCAAGCGCCGGCTCCGCCACCAGCTGCGTACGAAGCTGAGCTGGGCCGGCTTCGGATCTCCCGGCCCCGGGATGTGGATCTCGCCGTCCGCGGGACGAGAGCCGGAGGCGCGCTCGGTGATCGAGGGGGTCGGACTGCAGGCCGGCGCCATGTCGTTCACCGCCCGGTTCGCCGGGGTGGGCAGCGAGCAGGCGATGGTCGAGCGGGCCTGGGACCTGGACGGAGTCACCGCCCAGTACGAGGCGTTCATCGATGCGTTCAGGGATCCGCGACCCGCCACCCCGGAGTCGATCATGCTGTCTCAGATCCGGCTCGTTCACGAGTGGCGGCGCTTCCCGTTCCTGGACCCGCAGCTGCCGTCGGCCCTGCTGCCCGCCGGCTGGATCGGCACCCGGGCCCGCGAGCTGTTCGACGCCCGGCACGCCGAGTGGGACGCGATCGCCCGGCGCCGCTGGCACGAGCTCGCCGCCGGCTGAAAGAGCTCTAGACCAGGTCGCGTGCGCCGTCACCCGGAGTCGTCGGCGTGAGACCGGCCTCCCGGAGATCGTCGCGGACGAGGTATCGCTGGATCTTCCCGGTCGCCGTCGTCGGCAGCGACTCGACGAACAGCACCGCGCGCGGCCGTTTGAAACCCGCCAGGCCCTCCCGGCAGAACGGCTCCAGCAGTCTGGCCTCGACCTCGACAGATGAACGGCTCTCCACAATGTCAGTGTTCGAACGTATAATCGAACCATGGCCGAGAACGCGACGCTCGCAAGCCGTACCCGTCCCCACCTTCCGGCCCCGGAGGTGGCGGCACTCGCCCTCTCGCTCGCCCACCTGGGCGCCGGTCCGCAGTCCGCCACGGCCCGCCGGGCTCTGCGCCGCCTCTTCGACGATCTCGATCCCGCCGACACCGTCGGCACGACCCTCGACACACTGGCCCGTCCGCTCGACCCGGCGACGGCGCACCGGGCCCGGACGGCGGCGAGCGCGATCACCGCGCGGCTCGTCGTCCGCCTGCACTACGTCGACGCGAAGGGCCACGTCACGGTGCGCGAGGTGGAGCCGGTGACCTGCCTCGTGCACCGCGACCACTGGTACCTCGTCGGCTGGTGCCGGCTGCGCCGCCATATCCGCGCCTTCCGCTTCGACCGGATGCTGGCGGTCGAGGCCACCGAGATACCGGCGCGCCCGCACCGCGCCGACCGCTTCCTGCCGTTCCAGCCGCGCACCGCGCGCACCGCGCACTGCCGACGTTGAGTTCGTGCGGCCGGTGTGGACCCGTCCACACCGGCCGCACGGCCGGCCTCAGCCGACCAACTCCGTGCGCAGCTGCATCTTCAGGATCTTGCCGGCGGGGTTGCGGGGCAGTTCGCCCTCGCGGAACCAGATGTGGGCCGGCACCTTGAATCCCGCTATCCGCTCGCGCAGGAACTCCCGCAGTTCGTCCGGCGTGACGGTCAGGCCGGGGCGGAGGCAGACGACCGCGCCGACCTCCTCGCCGAGCGCCTCGTGCGGCACGCCGATCACGGCGGCGTCGGCGATCGCCGGGTGCTCGTACATCGCGGCC